>JAILPP010000029.1 GCA_024699425.1 Oscillospiraceae bacterium
AAGGGCGGGGTGATCAAAAAAAAAAAAAAAGGGGGGGGGGGTCGGGGGCGCTCCCGCCCCGGCGGGGGGGTTTGGGGGGGGGAGTGCCCCCCCAATACCAGTCCGCAACCTTGTAGGTTTCTGATTATTTTCGCAGCATTTCAATGATCGTTTCTTCAAACAGAACTTGTTCGTCCACTGCGGCGGAATGCAGTTTTGTCTCCGCCTTGCACAGCAGGGAAAGACAACGGGCAAGATGTTCCTCGGATTCGCCCATGCTCGTGCGGAATGCCCGTTCCACAATAAAACTCATCCGATAACCGAAATCCTGCATGACATCTTCCACACGCTTTCCCGCTTTCCTCGCCGCACACGCACGCTGTACGTCGATCAGACTGCCCGCTACTGTCGCCATCAGATACGGCATCTCCACCCGCATGGCAAGCAGCTCCTCTACACGGTGCATCGTTTCGGCGGAACGGTGCTTCAGAATCGCATCTGTGAGCATATATACCGTCGTTTCAAGCTGCGGTGTCACCATCTCCCGCACAAGCTGCTCTGTAATCTCTCCGCCGTCTGCATAGGCACACAGCTTTCCCATTTCCTGACGGATCACAAGCCCCTGACAACCGCACAGCTCTGCCAGTGTCATCGCTGCCGGCTTTTCCATGGTACAGCCCCGCTTCCGTGCAGCGATCATAATATCCGAGGCAAGCTGTACCTGATTTTTCAGTTCGCACAGAACGGTTGTCCCGTTCTTTTCGATGTAGTCGATCAGTTTCTTGTTCTTGTCGGTCGGCTTCTTGTTCTTGCCCGTCTTGCCGCCGAAGATGTCAAATCCCGTCACGTCAAAGATCAGTACCGTCTGCGGTGCAACATTTTTCAGAAGTTCCAGAATTGCCTTGCGCATATCCTCACGAATCGTTTCCATGTTCAGATCATGCACATAGATACAGTTGTACTCCGCAAACATCGGGCAAAGCTCCGCTTCATCGGCAAGTTCGCTGACGTTCAGTCCCGTTCCGTCCAGTTTGGTGACGGCAGAGGAATCCCCGCCGCTGACCGTTTTCAGCAGCGCCCTGACACAGGTTTCCACCTGCGCCGTGTCACTGCCGTAAATATAGTAAAGATTGGAAATTTGCTTCGCTTTGAGCTGTTCGGCAAGTTTCCGCGGTTCAAGCTTCGCCATAAAGCCTCCTGACACGGCATATGCCGCTTTGCGTGAGAGTGAGTTCCAGATCATCTGCGCCGATATAAGTGTGCGCATCCGGAATACAGGGCGTTCCTGTCGGAACAAACAACAGACCGCAGTCCGGCAGCGTTTCCGGCGGTTTGCCATAACAGTACAGAATATCCGCCGTTTCTTCGATCTCTTTGCCTGACGTGAAACAGCAGGTCATACCGCCGTAAATGAGCGTTGTCTCTGCTGCACTGACGGTGAGTTTCGCTCCGCAGAACAGCGCTTCCGTCTGCGGGGTACAGTACGGCTCTGTGCCGAACAGCTTCGGAGTACTGCCGCTTTTGTTTTTCAGAATGCATACCGCTTCCGGCGGAAAAATAGTCAGAACATCGCCGTATTGCTGCATACTCTGCCGGCTCGGTTTGCACAGGTACAGCGTTTCTACCTGCGAAATTCCGTTTTCGGTCAGATAGGCTTCCGCATAGGCGGAAAGCTGCTTTTGCCCTGTGAGATCAAGCAGAACCGCTTTGATGCCGTCTGTGAGTATGAGAAGTTTCGATTTCCCGCTGCCAAGTACGGCGATCCGCAGATCGTCCTTCCGTGCCGTGCGCTCCGCATAGACCGTTATGCCCGAAATCAACAACACTGCGGCTGTTGCAATTGCCGTGAAACGACGGCTTTTTGTGAGAAGATAAAAAAGTGTCACCGCCGCAATGCCCGCAAAAATCGCAAAAAACAATGTTCTGCTTCCCGTCGGTGCGTGTGTCCACGAAACTGCCGTGACTGTGCGGGAAATTTTCAGAATCCATTCACAGAGTACATCCGCACCGCTGAGAAATGTCTCCGCAATTGCACCGTCACAGCCGAACGGCAGCGCCAGTACACCAAACAGCATCGCTCCCATACACAACGGAATCAGAAATGTGTTGCTGATCGGGCTGAGGAACGAGATCTCACGGAAATAGAAAATACATACCGGCAGTACCGCTGCAAAACACCAGCAGCACGAACAGATGTCCGCAAACGTGACCCTGAGAACCGTGTCACGCTTCATGTTCTGCGTCATAAAGGGCGCAAGTACCGCGATTCCCCACGCTGCAACAAAGGACAGCCAGAATGCGGCGGCGTGTATCGCAAAAGGGTTCTCCAGTGTCAGCAGAAATGCTGCTATGCTCAGAGAATTGAGCGTGTCAGGCTTGCGGAACGTGATATGCCCCAACTGCCGCAGCAGTATCAGAATACACGCACGTCTGACAGAGATCGTCTCTCCCGCAAGAAGCACGAACAGAATACAAAGCATTGCCATCACGCCTGCGGAGATCTTGCGCCCGATGTGCAGCCGTTTCAGCAGAAATTCCGCAAACATTGCCAGAAAATCCAGATGCAGCCCCGAAACAGCAAGTATATGACCGATGCCCATTCGGTACAGCAGCGTCTTGTTGGTATGCGCCATGCCCGATTTGTCACCGAACAGCATTCCCGTCAGCATCGCTCCTGTCTCATCTCCCATGAGGGTGCGGATACGAAGGGAAATCCTCTCCCGCCATTGGTAAAGTCTGCTGCGCAGCGTGGGACTTGCAAGTGTCTGAAATTCTGTGACGGCGGTTTCATTCCCGTAACTGAGAAATATGCCGTTTGCTCTGGCATAGGCGGCAGAATCAAACAGATAGCCCGAAGAAATGCGCTCCGGCGTGCCGCTGAGTGTGAGCGTGTCACCGTAGGAAAATACGGCGGTACGGGTGAAGTATTCCACACGGGCAGGCGTACTGTCCGAAAATGTTCCCCTGAGATAGTATCGGGCGGAACCGTTCCCGTAAACAGCCGCTTTGATGACCGTACCGCTGAAAACCTGTTCCTCTCCGCTTCGGGTCAGGAGCTTTGCGGCGGCGCTGTCTGTGTGCCAATAAACACAGCACGCCATCAGACATGACAGCGTGCTGAGCAATACATATTTCCATAGCCCCCTGCGCACGGTCATAACGGTCAGTCCGGTCAGGAGTACTCCCACAAGTCCCCACACACGATGCTGACCGGATAGCGCCGATGTAAGGCATAATCCCAGAACATAGGGAAAACCAATGCAGAGCGCAGGACGTTTCATCAGTCCTTGAAAAACAGCGGCAGCGGATCGAGGAACAGAATGTCGTCACGCTTTGCTGCATCACCCTCGGCAAGAACTGCCGCTTCTGCAACAATTTCACCGCCTGCCTGCGTTACCAGCGCTTCCAGCGCTTTCAGGGATTCGCCCGTGCTGATAACATCATCTGCGATCAGGACACGTCTGCCTTTCAGAAGGGCTGCCTTTTCACCGTCTAAATGTAAGGTCTGCTCTTCTGCGGTGGTGATGGATTTCACACGAACGGAAACGACATCCTGCATATAGAGCTTGACGGATTTTCTCGCAACCACATAGGGCTTGCCGCTTTGCCGTGCCATTTCATAGGCAAGCGGGATTCCCTTGCTTTCCGCAGTCAGGATCACATCGAAGTCCGGCGCTTTGGCAAGAAGCTGCTTTGCACTCTCTACCGTTATTTCCACATCTCCGAACATGATGAATGCGGCAATGTCCAGCTTTTCACTGACGGCACATTTCCGGAGTTTCCGTTCAAGTCCCGCTATTTTCATTTCATGATATTCTGCCATTTCCGACTCCTTAACCGAGCGACTGCTTACCCCAGCCCATTTTTGTACCCGCTACCATGTGGAAGTGAACGTGCATCACGCTCTGACCTGCATCTTCTCCGCAGTTGTTGATAACACGGAAACTCTCGATCTTCTCTTCAGCGGCTACTTTGGAAATCGCCTCGAAAATTTTTGCGGCATACTGCGAATTTTCTGCATCTGCACCGAGTTTCTTTGCACAGCAGATGTGTGTCTTGGGTACAAAGAGATAGTGGATCGGTGCGATCGGCTCAATGTCCTTGAATGCGTAAACATACTCGTCCTCGTAAACCTTTGCGGACGGAATCTCCCCTGCAATGATCTTGCAGAACAGACAATCTTTATCCAGTGCCATAATAATAACCTCCTGTTCTATAAATGAGCATGAACTGTCAAAATACACAAAACCGATGCGGGTGCAGGGCGGTCACCGCCCTACTCTGTATAAGCGACCAGCCGCGCTCGTCCCTCGCTGGCTGTCTGCTTATGCCGAGGGGGGTTGGGGGGCGAGCAGCCCCCCAATACCAGCCCCCCAATACCAGCCCGCAACCTTGTATACTTTGCTAAGAATGCGCATTATATAGTTCTCTTACTGAATCAGTCCGGATACGACCGTTTCAAGCTGTGCAAGCGCATCGCTGACCTTGCTCTGGTCGCCGATGCCTGCCATTGCGGAATCCGGCTTGCCGCCGCCCTTGCCGCCTGTGAGCGCTGCGATCTGCTTGACAATATTGCCTGCGTGTCCGCCCTTTGCCTGCGCTGCCTTGGTCACAACACAGTAGAACTGACCCTTTTCACCGCCGACTCCCGCAAGCACGGCAATCACTGCGCCTTCACTGCTCTTGATCTGATCGCCCATTTTGCGCAGCATATCGGCGTTTGCACCCTCTACGGCTGTGCCGATCACCTGAACACCGTTCACGTCTACAGCGTTCTTCATGATGTCGTCCAGTGCGCTGCCTGCCATCTTTGCACGCAGGGATTCCACTGTCTTTTCCGTCTCACGGAGCTGTACGGTCAGTGCTGTGCATTTTGCGGCGAGTTCTGCGGGATTGTTCAGCTTGAGTGCCTTTGCCGCTTCGAGAATCGTTTCCTGCTGTGAATGGAGCAGCTCCAGTACGCCCGTGCCTGTCACAGCTTCGATTCTGCGAACACCCGATGCCACCGAACTTTCGGATACGATGCGGAACAGTCCGATATTTGCGGTGTTTGCAACGTGCGTACCGCCGCAGAATTCAACCGATACATCGCCTGCTTTGACAACACGCACGATGTCGCCGTACTTCTCACCGAACAATGCCATTGCACCGAGCTTTCTGGCTTCGTCGATCGGCATTTCACTGACCTCGACGGGAATTGCCGACAAGATCCACTCGTTGACAAGATTTTCTACCTTGGCAATCTCTTCCGTCGTCATTGCCGAGAAATGACTGAAGTCGAAACGGCACGCCTTCTCATTGACAAGCTGTCCTGCCTGATGTACATGGTCGCCCAGTACCTGACGCAGCGCTGCCTGAAGCAGATGGGCTGCGGTGTGATTGCGCATCACCTTGCTGCGGAACTTGGTGCAGTACTTCGCTCTGACTGTCTCGCCTGCGGTGAGCGTGCCTTCCTCCATCGTGCCGAAGTGCAGATAATGACCGTCCTCGTCCTTGGTGACAGACTTAACTCTGAAAAAGCCGTCAGATGTGAACATCTTGCCGTGGTCGGACACCTGTCCGCCCGATTCGGCATAGTACGGGGATACGTCCAGAACCACAATCGCTTTGTCACCCGTGTTCAGATTCTCCGTCATTTCGCCGTCTTTCAGAATGGTCAGTACCCTGGAAGAAATCTCGTTCTCCGTGTAGCCGACAAATTTCGTCTTAGGCAGATCGAGCTTGACGGAATTGTCCGCCCATGAGCTGGATGCCTTTGCCGCATGGTCTGCCTTGGCAGTCGCACGCTGCTTCTGCACAAGTTCACGATAACCTGCTTCATCAACGGCAAATCCGCGCTCTGCGGCGATCTCCACGGTCAGGTCAAACGGGAAACCATAGGTATCTGCCAGCTTGAATACGTCCGCACCCGAAAGGGTCTTTTCACTTGCGCTGTCCATGATCTCGGTCAGCAGCTCCATGCCCTTGTCAATGGTCTTGGCAAATGCCTCTTCCTCGACCTTGATGATCTTCTTGATGTAAGCACGCTTTTCTTCCAGTTCGGGATAGGCGTTCTTGTTCTCGTCGATTACCGTATCGGCAACGTCATGCAGGAATGTTCCCTTGATGCCGATCATTCTGCCGTGACGTGCGGCACGTCTCAGCAGACGGCGCAGAACATAGCCTCTGCCCTCGTTGGACGGAAGTACGCCGTCACCAACCATGAACGTCGTGGAACGGATATGATCCGTAATGACACGCAGGGAAATGTCCGTGTTGTGGTCATCGTGATAATTTACATTGGCAATGCGGGAAATGTGCTTCATGATGTTCTGCACGGTGTCCACTTCAAAGAGGTTGTCCACGTTCTGCATGACACAGGCAAGTCGCTCCAGACCCATTCCCGTGTCGATGTTCTTGCTCTTCATTTCGGCATAGTGACCTTCGCCGTCGCTGTCAAACTGGCTGAATACAAGATTCCAGATCTCAATGATGCGGTCGCAGTCGCTTGCCTGCTCGAAACTCTCGAACGGACCGTAGGCTTCTCCACGGTCAAAGTGGATCTCGGAGCAGGGTCCGCACGGACCGGAACCGTGTTCCCAGAAGTTGTCTTTCTTGCCGAGACGGATAATTCTCTCGTGAGGAATACCGATGCTCTTTTCCCAGATCTCCTCTGCCTCATCATCACTCTCATAAATAGTGATCCAGAGACGGTCTGCGGGGATCTCCAGCACTTTGGTCAGAAATTCCCATGCCCATGCAATCGCTTCTTTCTTGAAGTATTCACCGAAAGAGAAGTTGCCGAGCATCTCGAAATAAGTGCCGTGACGGGCGGTCTTGCCAACATTCTCAATGTCGGGGGTGCGGATGCACTTCTGACAGGTCGTCACACGCACATTGGGCGGAACTGCCTGCCCAAGGAAGAATTTTTTCAGCGGTGCCATGCCGGAGTTGATGAGCAGAAGGCTCTTGTCTCCCTGCGGAATCAGGGATGCCGATGCCATGCGGGTATGTCCCTTGCTCTCAAAAAAGGAAAGATACTGCTCTCGCAGATCATTCAATCCACGCCATTCCATGTTGATTCACTCCATAATTCTTATGATTTTGCGCTGATTTTGCGCATACATTTATAGTATAGCATACTTCTCCGGAAATTGCAAGTCTTTTTTCTTTTCGCCTGTATTTGTGAGATTATCGCCCTGCCCCCTTGACATAGCCCCGTCGGTTGTGGTATAATTTGAACAGCGTTTTCGTAAAAATAATCTTGACAAAAGGAGATTTTACATATGACACCAAGAATCTATAACTCCGAAATGGAGTGCATGAACCCCGAACAGCGCCGCATCCTGCAAGGACAGCGCCTGCACGAAACGGTCGAACATGAGTACAATAATGTTGCTTATTACCGTGAACGCATGGACGCAAAGGGCGTGACCCCCGACGACATTCAGACCGTTGACGATATCGTCAAGCTCCCGTTTATGCAGAAAACCGACCTGCGGGATACGTTCCCCTTCGGACTGTTTGCCGTTCCCAACAGCGAAATTGTCCGCATTCAGGGTTCGTCCGGTACGACAGGGAAGCCCATCGTTTCCGGCTATACCGCCGGTGATGTCGAAGTCTGGACGGAAATGGTCTCCCGTGCGCTGGCGGCTGCCGGTGCCGATCAGGACGATGTGATTCAGGTCTGCTACGGCTACGGTCTGTTCACAGGCGGTCTCGGTGCGCATCAGGGTGCTACCAATGTCGGCGCAATGGTCATTCCCATGTCCTCCGGTAATACACAGCGTCAGCTCATGATGATGCAGGAACTCGGTACAACCATTCTCTGCTGCACACCGTCCTATGCGGCGTATCTCGGCGAATCCATCCGTGATGCGGGCCTTGTCCCCGGTAAGGACATCAAGCTCCGTGCGGGTATCTTCGGCGCTGAACCGTGGACTGAGGAAATGCGCCGCCACATCGAGGAAACACTCGGCATTGATGCCCGTGATATTTACGGTCTGACAGAGATCGCAGGTCCCGGTGTCGCTTTTGAATGCGAATGCAAGAACGGTTCTCATGTCAATGAGGATCATGTCATTGCCGAGATCATTGACCCCGTGACGGGTGATCCGCTTCCTTACGGTACGCCCGGTGAACTGGTGTTTACTACGATCACCAAAAAGGGTATGCCCATGCTTCGCTACAGAACACACGACATCTGCACGCTCCATAACGAGAAATGTCCCTGCGGCAGAACTACCGTCCGCATGGGCAGAATTACCGGCAGAACCGATGATATGATCGTTGTACGCGGCGTGAATGTGTTCCCGTCCCAGATCGAAACCGTTCTCGTTAAGACCCCCGGTGCTTCTCCGAATTACCTGCTGATCGTGGACAGAGTGAACAACTCCGATACACTCGAAGTCAAGGTCGAAATGACAGGTGAGGTGTTCCGTGCAACGGATTCTCTCGGTGAGATGCAGCGCCTTCAGAAACATATCCAGAGCCAGATCAAGAGTGTTGTCGGCATCATGACCAAGGTCACGATCGTTCCGCCCAAGACCCTCCCTCGCTCCGAGGGCAAGGCAAAGCGTGTGGTCGATAACAGAAAACTGTAATTCCCGCTGCAAAACTTCTGCCTGAATGGTTGGATTGTGGGGCGTTGCCCCACACCCCAGCAGGGGCTCCGCCCCTGCACCCCGCAAGGGGAGCGTGGCTTCCCTTGACTCCATGTCTTTTTACAAATCCGCAAAACGGAGGTGCATATCCGATGGCAAATGACGTACAGCAGTACAAATGTCCCAACTGTGCCGCTGAACTTCGCTTTCATCCCAATAAACAGGGCTTTGTCTGCGAATACTGCGACAGCTTCTTCACACCCGAAGAATGTAAGGCTGCCAATGAAGAGATGAACGCTCAGGCACAGCAGAATGCCCCCATGAGCGATGCATTTGAAAACGGCAATCAGCTCTTTTCCTGTCCGAGCTGCGGGGCGGAAATCGTCACCGACTGCAATACTTCCGCAACGGAATGCTTCTACTGCCATAATCCCGTTGTGCTGAAAGGCAGACTTTCCGGCGAATACCGCCCGTCCAAGGTCATTCCGTTCAGACTGACCCGCGAAGATGCCGAGAATCTTTTCAAAAACTGGTGCAGCAAACGAAAGTTTCTCCCGAAAACGTTCACAAGTCAGAGCCAGCTCATGCATATGGCGGGTGTCTATGTGCCGTTCTGGGTCGCCGACTGCGATATTAACGGCACAATGCGGGCTGTCTGCAAAAAACTCCGTTCCTGGACTTCCGGCAATTACCGCTATACCGAAACAAAAGAATTTGATGTCTTTCGTCAGGCAAAACTCAAATTTGAAGGCATTCCCGCCGACGGCTCCAGCAAGATCGAAGACGCTCTCATGGAAGCGATCGAACCGTTTGACTATCAGCAGACCGTTCCCTTTGAAATGTCCTATCTCAGCGGATTTCTCTCGGATAAGTACGATGTCAACAAGGTGCAGGTCTTTCCCCGCATCCGTAACCGTGCCGTCAACGGCAGTGACCAGCTTCTGCGCTCCTCAATGATCGGCTATGATTCGATCCGTGTCACACAGTCCGATATGCAGATCCTGCGCACCGACTGGCAGTATATGCTGCTGCCCGTCTGGTTCATGACGTATGAATATCAGGGTAAACAGTATTCCTTTGCCATCAACGGTCAGACCGGCAAACAAGCCGGTACACCTCCTCTTGCAACAGGCAGACTGCTTGCCGTCTGTGCTGCCATTGCCGCTGCCTGCACGGCATTCGGCGCTTTGATAGGGTGGGTGATCGCATGAGAAAGTTCCTGCGCAATCTCCTGGTAATGCTGTTTTCTGCGCTGCTTATGCTGACAGGTCAGGTACTGCTGACGGCATCTGCGGCAGAGGCAAGATTATTTGACGAGGGCGGCCGCCTCACTCCGTCCGAACAGACAGAGTGTGAAACACGTCTGCAACAGGCTGCCGGGAACACCGGTATGAATGTGGCGGTTATCCTCGGCGTGAATGACCGTGCCGATCTGACAATTGAGTCAATTTGCAGGGAAACCTATTCCGAACTGTTCGGGGAACGTTCGGACGGTCTGATCTATTATATAGATCTGAAAGGCTATGAGCCATATGATTATATTGCCACTTCCGGTATGGGACAGTTCTATTATACGAACAGCAGCGCTTCTGACCGCATTTATGATATGTTCGATGAACTTGACGACTACCTCTATCCGAAAGGAAGCGAAAACGCTTACGGTGCGGTAATGGCGTTTGCCGATCTGGTGGAATATTACTATCAGGCAGGCATTCCCGATCATTACTATGTTTATGATGATCTCGAAAGAGTGTACCTTCATCCGGAAAACGGCAGGCTCGTTGCTACGTCTGCCAAACCCTACCGTGATCCCCGTCTGATCGCTGCCGGCGTGTTTTTCGGCTTCTTTATCGGGTTCATAGCGGCTTTCATTACCTATGCCGCCGTGAAGAACCGCTACAAGTTCAAGTATGAACTTTCCCCCACAACTTACGTCAACCGCAAGAACGTGGATTATATCCAGCAATATGATAACTTCACGCACACCAGCACCAGCCGTGTTCACATCGAAAGCAGTTCCGGCGGGCGCAGCGGCGGCCATTCCGGCGGCGGTCACAGCCACGGCGGATTCGGCGGCGGCGGTCATCATCGGTAAACAGATTATGCCCCGAAGGAATTGGATTTCCTTCGGGGCATATTTTGTTTGTCCGCTTATTTCATGTCGATATACTTCCAGTAACCTTTCAGGTAAACAGCACCCGAAATTACTGTGAGCGCAACCGAAATCCAGACCAGTGCAAAGAAAATCCGGCTCATGACTCCGCCAATGGCTGCAATGCCAAATTCTGTCAGGCAAAGACAAAGCAGAATCACTACCTGCGTTACCATCGTGAATGCGGTTTTCAGCTTGCCCCAGATGCCCGCTGCCACAACAACTCCCTTTTCCGCTGTCACAAGCCGCAGTCCGGATACCATAAATTCACGGGCGGCAATGATCGTCACCACAATGCCGTTGACATGGAGAGAACAATCAGCATTCAGCATCAGTTCAAATCCCTTGCTGAGATCTGCCATTGCCGCAAATGCCGCAAGTACAAGAATTTTGTCCGCCAGCGGGTCGGCAAATTTGCCGAATGTCGTCACAAGATTGCGGGAACGGGCAATCTTGCCGTCCAGCGCATCTGTGATCGAGGCGGCGGCAAATACGATCAGCGCCGCTGTATAATGGTACGGGAACTGCACATACATACAGACCAGAAATACCGGCACAAGCAGAATGCGCATCAATGTCAGTTTGTTTGGCAGATTCATGTAATGACCTCCCCAAGCAGATCATAATCCAGTGTGTCTGTAATGCGGATCTGCACATAGTCTCCAATTTGCAGCGGTGCTTCGGAAGAGAAGAATACCTTGCCGTCAATGTCGGGCGCATCGGCGGCTGTCCGTCCGAAATAACATTCCGCCCATTTGTCAAATCCTTCCACCACGGCGGTTTTCTCCGTGCCGATCTGCGCTTCGTTGTAGGCGGCGGCAATGTCTGCCTGATGTTCCATGAGAATCTCCGCACGGTTCTGCTTCGTTTCTTCGTCAAGCTGGTCGGGGAATCCGCCTGCCTTTGTGCCTTCTTCCTGTGAATACGCAAAACAGCCCAGTCGGGTGAATCTGACATCCTTGACAAATTCGCACAGCTCCGTAAACTGCGCTTCCGTTTCCTCCGGAAATCCTGCGATCAGTGTCGTGCGCAGTACGATTTCCGGCATCGCTTTGCGCAGTCTGCCAATGACATCAAGCAGCTTTGCTTTGGTCGATGGACGGTTCATGCGCTGCAAAATTGCATCGTTGCAGTGCTGGATCGGCATATCCAGATATTTGACGATCTTCGGTTCGCTTGCAATCGTTTCGATCAGTTCATCTGTGATGCGCTCCGGATAGCAGTACAGCACACGCACCCAGCGCAGTGGTTCAATTGCACAAATCTTGTGCAGCAGTTCACAGAGTTTGTTCTCACCGTAAAGATCTTCACCGTAACGGGTCGTGTCCTGTGCGATGATGTTCAGCTCTGTTACGCCGTTTTCCGCAAGCCACTTTGCTTCCGCAAGGACATCTTCCATCGGAACACTGCGGTATTTTCCACGGATCATCGGAATGGCACAGTAGGTACAGCAGTTGGAACAGCCCTCCGAGATCTTCAGATAGGAGAAAAACGGCAGGGTCGAGATAATGCGTGAACCTGTCAGCTCTACCTCTGTTTTCGGGGAAAAATGCACCCAATGCTCTCCGTGCAGAACTTTGTCCAGAACGTCTACAATGTCCTTGTTGTCACCGATGCCGATAATCGCATCTGCTTCCGGAAATTCTGCGGCGGCTTCTTCTTTGTAGCGTTCGGTCAGACAGCCCGTGAGAATCAGCTTTTTGACCTGCCCCTCTTTTTTCAGTGCGGCAATTTCAAGGATCGTTTCGATCGCTTCTTCCTTCGCAGACTGAATAAATCCGCAGGTGTTCACTACGGCTACATCCGAATCTCCGAACTCCGTGACAAGCTCATAGCCGTGTACACGCAGTTTGTGGAGCATACGCTCCGAATCCACTAAATTTTTCTCGCAGCCCAGCGAGACAAGTGCAACTTTGATGGACATATGCCCTGCCTCCTCTATTCCTCGTCATCTTCTTCAAAATAGGCATCAATGGCTTCCTTGACACAGCTGTAATTGTAACCCAGACGTGCCATGCCTGCAATCACTTTCTGCCGTGTCCTGAAATCCTTTGGGTCGGTTAGAATGCGCCCGTACTTCTTTTCCAGCACGGCGGAAATGTTCTCCTCGGCGGTTTCTTCCAGACCTTCCAGCGCTTCTTCCACAAGCGATTTGTCAAGCCCGCGGTGCAGCATTTCCTGCTTCGCCCGATAAATGCCGTACTTCTTGCGCTCTACAAGATATTCTGCACATTTTTCCGCATATCTGCGGTCGTCGATCAGTCCGTTTCTGACCAGTCGGTCACAGGTGCTTCGGCACAGGTCTTTGTCACGGTAGGTTTGCAGCAGCTTGCGGTAGAGCATTGCATAGGAATAATCCCTGTCGTCAAGCAGATAACAGGCTCGCTCATAGGCACGGCGTGTACGGGACTGCTTATCGAGTGCCTGAAGCAGTTCCTCGTCCGCTTCGCTGCCCTCCGTCAGGTGATGTTCATGCAGAAGGCTGCCGTCTATCTCGTAGGCGGCAGCTTCTGTTTTCACTTCAAAACAGGATTTTACCCGTTGAATCGAAAGAATTTTCATGGTTTACTCCGTCGGGTCAAATTCCTCAAAATCATCGTCGGCATTGATGTCCACAGAGGCATCACTGTCCGCTGCGACGGTTTCGGGGGCGGCATCCGTTACAGGCGGTTCTTCACCCGTTTCCAGTGCTTCGCTTGCAGCTTCGGCGGCTTCCGCTGCTTCGTCCTCTTCATCATCGGACGGGGAGAAGTCAAGCTTGTCGATCTGTTCCATGATCTTCTTTTCTACTTCTTCACGGAATGCGGCATCCGCTTCCATGCGCTTCTTGACGGAATCACGCCCCTGTCCGATCTTATCGCCGTTGTAGCTGAACCACGAGCCGGACTTCTTCACGATATCAAGATCAACGGCAAGGTCGATGATCTCGCCGTCACGGTTGATGCCGTGACCGTAAATATTTTCAAATTCGCACTCACGGAACGGCGGAGCGACTTTGTTCTTGACGATCTTGACTTTCATCTTGTTGCCGTAGGGAACGCCGTTTTCCTTGAGAACTTCACCCTTGCGCACGTCCATGCGGACGGTGGCATAGAATTTCAGCGCACGGCCGCCCGGCGTCGTCTCCGGATTGCCGTACATGACTCCGATCTTTTCACGGATCTGGTTGATGAAGATGGCAACACAGCCCGTCTTGGATACAACAGAGGTCAGTTTCCGCAGCGCCTGCGACATCAGACGGGCAAGCTGTCCCACATGATTATCTCCCATTTCGCCGTCAATTTCCGCTTTTGTGGTCATGGCGGCAACGGAATCGACAACAAGTACATCAATTGCACCCGAACGGACAAGCTGTTCTGCGATCTCCAGCGCCTGTTCGCCCGAATCAGGCTGCGATACGAGCAGGTTGTCAATGTCTACGCCCAGTGCCTTGGCATATTTCGGGTCGAGGGCGTGTTCCACGTCGATAAAAGCTGCCACGCCGCCCGATTTCTGCGCTTCGGCAACAATGTGCAGGGCTACGGTCGTCTTACCGGAACTCTCCGGACCGTACAGCTCAATGATACGCCCGCGGGGAACGCCGCCCACGCCAAGCGCCAGATCAAGCTGGAGCGAACCCGTCGGGATTACCTCCACGTCAATGGTCTGCCGCTGTCCGAGACGCATGACAGCACCGCTGCCGTAGGTCTTTTCAATGAGTTTCAGGGCTGCTTCCAGTGCTTTCTGCTTCTCCTCCTGAGTGGCAGGTGCCTGAAAGATCATATTTTTCTGCTTTTCTGCTTTGGATTTTGCTTTTGCCATGTGTGACCTCCTTTTTGAAACGGGGCGGTGACCGTCCTGCACCCGCTTCGCTTTTGTATCGTTTATCGGATGCCCGTCACCACTCTGTCACGGCGGGCATAGTCCTGTAAAATCTGTATGTTCCGGAATCCGCCGGATTCCAGAATCGTTCTGACGGCTTCGCCCTGCTGTTCTCCGATCTCGTAGGCAAGCAGTCCGCCGTCCCTGAGCGAATCGTTCCAACGGGCGGTGATGCCCCTGTAAAATTGCAGTCCGTCCGTTCCCGCTTCCAGTGCGCCCGCAGGTTCACAGCGGATCTCCGTCTGTAAATGCGCCATTTCTTCTGTGGTCAGATAGGGCGGATTGCTCACGATCACATCAAACTGCCCCGACAACGTGCCGTGCAGGACATCCACACGATGGAACTGCACCGGAAGGGCGTGGTACTCCGCATTCTGTACGGCGTAGGCAAGCGCCGCTTCACTGATGTCAAGGGCGTGAATCTCTGCATCGAGAAGATGCTTTTGCAGGGCAAGCGCTATGCACCCGCTGCCCGTGCAAAGGTCAAGAATGCGGAGCGATGTCCTGCCTTTGCAGTGGTGCAGAACCGTTTCCACCAGAACTTCCGTATCCGGTCGGGGGATCAGTACTCCCTCTCCGACAAACAGCCGCATTCCGAAAAATTCCCACTCTCCGAGAATATATTGCAGCGGCTCGCCGCAAATGCGCCGTTCTGCCATTTTGTGCAGCTCCTGCTGCTGATGGTCGGAAATGTGCTGCACGGTTTCCAATTTCTGTCCCGTGACCTGTTCGATCATACAGCGTGCATCAAAATCGGCATCGGGAATGCCGCCTGCCTCCAGATATGCCGTGATCTCACGGTACTGACTTACCATTTGTCGTCCTCTAAATTTTCGGGAATGCACGGCTTCATGGCGGCAATGGCACATTCGATCTGACTTGCGTCGGGTTCTTTCGTGGTGATGCGCTGCAACTGCATACCCGGATAGGAGAGGGCTTTGGCAAAGGCGGAATCACTCCGCCCCGCAAACTGGATCGCTTCAAACGAACAGCCCACTGTCACGGGCAGCAGCGCAAAACTACACAGAAATCGCTGCCACGGTACTGTAAACGGAACGAAACACATCACCAGTATGCTGATGAACAGCGTCAGAAATATAAAACTCGTCCCGCAGCGGGGATGCAGACGCACCTGCTTCTGCACGTTTTCAACGGTCAGGGGCAGTCCTGCTTCAAAGCAGGCAATGGTCTTGTGTTCTGCGCCGTGGTATTCATAAGTGCGGCGGATATCCTTGTTCATGCCCGTCACCGCCATGTAGCCCACGAAAATGACAATCTTGATGATACCCTCCAGAAATGACTGCAAGATGCGGTTTTCCAGTCCCGCCAGCTTCAGAATGCCCCCGACGATCCACTTCGGAAGGAACAGGAACATTCCCAGCGCAATCACCATGCTTGCCACGGTAAATATAAGCATGATCGTTTCCACCGTCTTTTCGGTGAAGTGCGCTTCCAGCCAGAGTTCCAGCTTTGAGGGCTTTTCTTCTTCTTTGATCTCGCCGTTCTCGTCCTCGACCATCTGCTTTTCCGCAGACTTCATCAGGCACTTGTAGCCGTCGATCATGGAATTGATGAACGCATACACGCCCCGTATCAGCGGTATCTTCTTGTACCATGGTCTGTCTTTCCCGACATTGCCCTTGATGTCCCATGTTTCAATGTCAATCGTCCCGTCAGGCAGACGGCACGCCATTGCGCCTTTATATGCACCTTTCATCATAACACCCTCAATGAGCGCCTGTCCGCCGATCTTGCTCTTGTGATTCGACGGCGGCGCAGGGGCTGTATTCTTTTCTTCTTCCATAATACACCTCTATTCCGGTTTCTTCCCCGGCGGGAGTGTGATGGTCACGGTCGTGCCGAGTCCCTCTTCACTTGTTATGTCGAGCTTTCCGCCGTGTGCGGCGATGATCTCATCGGCAACGGCAAGCCCGATGCCCGAACCTCGTCTTGTGTGATTCGGCTTGTAGAATTTCGTCTTGATCTTCGGCAGATCGCTTGCCTTGATGCCGCAGCCCGTGTCCGAAACACTCACGACAATATTTCCCTGATGCTGTGTTGCCTCTATATGAACGTGTCCGCCGGGGTCGGAATATTTGATCGCATTATCAATAATATTGATAAACACCTGTCGGATACGATTCTTGTCGCCGTAGAGAAACGGCAGCATTTCAGGTTCGTCGTAAGAAACACGGATGTTGTCCCTTGCCGCCTTGTCCATGTAGATCAGCACGGCATCACCAAGCTCCGCCAGAACGTCCATCGTGTCCTTCTGCAAGGTGAAATGCCCGCTTTGCATCCGTGAAAAATCCAGCAGTTCTTCAACCATCTGCGAAAGACGCTCCGTCTCGCTGATGATGACGTTCATGCCCTTGTGAATGGTTTCGGGGTCGTTTTCGGTGTAGATCGTCTCCGCCCAGCCCTTGATCGCTGTCAGGGGCGTGCGCAGTTCGTGCGATACGGAGGAAATGAACTCGTTCTTCATCTCCTCGGCGGTCGAAAGCTCCTTTGCCATGTGGTTGATGGCATCACAGAGATCACCGATCTCATCATGCCCCGCATAACTGATATTTTCCGTAAAATCGCCCTTTGCGTACTTTCCCGCTGCGGACGAGATCTGCGTGATCGGACGGATGATGGTCCCCATGAAGTAAATTCCCATAACGATCAGCAAAAGCAGAATCGCCGCACAGACAACGGCTGCTCCGATCGTGATGGTCGTGACCGTGGAATCCACTTCCGTCAGGGAAGTCACCACACGCACGGCACTGTATTCCGTGCTGAATGAGGAGATGTCCGCACAGACTGCCATGATCTTTTCGCCCGTTTCCGACTTGCCGACCCAGTAGCCGTCACCGCCCGCACGGACACTTTCATAGTCCGGCAGCGCCGTGTCCGCTGACGGCGAAAATCCCGAAGAAGTCAGCACGATCTTCCCCTTGACACCGAGTGCCATCAGTTCCATTTTGTCCTTGGCGGAAAAACTCTCGAACATTGCACGCATTTCGGGGGCAAGGTTCGTTTCGCTGTCCTGTGCGTAGCGGGACAGGATACTGACGACAGAGGTCAGCTCCGCCGTCAGCTTCTGCCGCGCGCCCGCATAGTAGAACGTCTGTATCGCATAGACAAATGCCAGCACCATGACAATCATAATCAGAAACAGCACGGCTAAGTTGTTGACGACCCAGCGCCAGAGCAGCGTTGCCCGCTTTTCGGCGTTACGTCTTGTCATTCCACTTGTAGCCGTAGCCCCAGATGGTCACGATATACTGCGGATTCGACGGCTCATCTTCGATCTTCAGACGAATACGGCGGATGTTCACGTCTACAATTTTATAGTCGCCGTAATAGTTCTCGCCCCAGATGTGATTGAGAATGGACGCACGGTCCAGCGCTGTATTCTTGTTGTTCAGAAAGTATTCCAGAATCTGGTATTCCACCTGCGTCAGGTCGATCGGCACGCCGTTTTTGGAAACGGTACGGCTTTTCAGATTCAGCGTGAACGGCCCGGATTCAATCACGGGACTGGATTCATCATGAATAAAACTCATGCAGACACGGCGGTAAATGGCATCTACACGGGCTGTCAGCTCCGAAAGGGAGAAAGGCTTGGTGATATAATCATCTGCGCCGATCATCAGACCCGATACCTTGTCCATTTCCTGCGTGCGTGCCGTGAGCATGATAATGCCGAGCGTGGAGCTTTTTTCACGCAGACGCTTGCAGACTGTGAAGCCGTCCATGCCGGGCATCATCACGTCAAGCAGCACAATGTCAAAATTACCGCCCTCGTCCTCAAAACGCTGGAGTGCGGCTTCGCCGCAGTTGACATCGACCACGTCATAACCGGCACGTTTCAGGTTGATAACGACCACGTCACGGATGACATCTTCATCCTCGCAGACCAGTATTCTTTTCATGGTGTTGACCTCCTTTGTACTGTAAATGAGCATTCATGGCGACGGGCTGGTATCGGGGGGGCTACTCGCCCCCCAACCCCCCTCGGCAGGGGAATGATTCCCCTGCACCCGCATCGCTTTTGTGTATTCTGACAGCTCCTGCTCGTTTATAGCCTTGTATTAGCCCAGAAAACGGAAACACGGCAGCAGCCTGCCGATGGAAAGCGACAGCGCCTCTCCCTCTTCTGCCTTGACCAGACAGCTCGCTGTTCCCTTTGTATGCATCAGTGCATAGCCGTTTGCCAGATGCTCGTCACGGTCGTCGTCGTCGTAGGCGATGTAGATCCGCATCAGCACGGGCATATCGTCCTTCCATTCGCCGTCATAGGCGACAAAACGATATTCGCCCTCGGTGGTATCCCGCATGACACTGACGTGATTTACCCATGTATCCGGCAGAAGAAACGCATATCCGTCACCTGCATTGTAGAAACTGTAATATTCCGCATAGATGCGGGGCTGCGCCATCGTCAGCCAGCGGGTCTGCCGAAGCTGCTCCGTCTCGGCTGCTTCTTCATATCCGAGAAATACGTTCTGCACGGGAATTTCCGGAACACCGTCATTGTCAATGTCCGTGCAGGGAAGTCCCGAACGGCGCACGGTGTCCTCCGCACGGAACGGCTCACCGGTCAGGCGTTTGCACTGTTCGAGAACGTTGGCAAGGCGTGTTCCTTCCATGGAAAGCACTTCCGTCTGCATATTGGAAGTACCCGTCGCCGCATCAACGTAAAGCGACACCCGTCCGTCAGGCTGCTTGCCGTAGATCAGTTGGTTGAAATCCGTGTAGCTGTCCTTGAAACTGTATTTGTACTCGTGGTAACGCTCATCGGCTTCCAGACGGTAAACCGCCGCATATGCCGACTGCTCCGAGGCATTCGCCGCACCCAGAAGAACAAGATCGGGATACAGTTTTCCGCTTCCCGTGTCCGCAACATCAAACAGCGCATAGCTGTGCGGCTGGAAACTCTGCTCCAGATAGTTGTTCTCGTAGTTGTAGACACAAAGATATTTCTCCGACTGGTTCGCTGTCGAATAGCCGACAATGACATTCATTCTGTCATTGTCCCCCAGCGGGGAAAGGACGACTTTTTCAATTTCCGAACCTGCCGCACTGCGGTCACAGATGGAACGCCACTCGCCGTCGATACAGTCGAGGACGTTGATGCGCAGTCCCGCATCTGCTGTCGAGAGTGTGTTCTTTTCATAGAACACGATCGCTTCATCGGCAATGTCATCATCAATATTCGCCACGATAAACGCCGAGAGATATGCCCCCCGCTTCGGATATTTCAGACGAATGTCCGAACCTGTGCTGTTTGTCAGCGCCTGATAGATCTGCTCCTGCTGGGCGGAAAGTTTTGGGGGCGTGAGCATCGTATCCACGTTGATGCCGATGGAACAGCCCGCCATGACAAACGCCGTCAGCAGTGCCGTCAGGCAGAGCTTACCTTTCTGCAATCGGAACATAGTGCTGATTCTTCGGAATCGCCTTGTATGCGGGACGGATGATTCTGCCGCCCGTCATCAGCTCTTCCATGCGGTGCGCCGACCAGCCCGCCATACGGGAAACAGCAAACAGCGGGGTGTAGAGTTCCTCCGGAATCTGAAGCATTCTGTATACCAGACCCGAATACATATCTACATTCGCACAGATCGCCTTTTCCGTACCCTTTTCTTCTTTCATCAGAATGGGAGTCAGTCTCTCGATCATGTCAAGCAGCAGAAATTCCTTTTCGATCTCCTTGCCCTTGGCAAGCTCGAATGCCTTCTCTTTCAGAATGACCGCACGGGGGTCGGAAAGCGTGTAAACTGCGTGTCCCATACCGTACACCAATCCCGAACCGTCACCCGCTTCTTTGCGCAGAATCTTGCGGATGTAATCGGCAACTTCGCCCTCGTTGTCCCAGTGCCTGATGTTCGCTTTGCACTGTTCAAGCTGTGCGGAAACTTTGATATTCGCTCCGCCGTGCTTGGGTCCTTTCAGCGCACAGACTGCCGATGAATACGCCGAATACGCATCTGTTCCGGAAGAGGTCAGCACACGGCAGGTGAATGTGGAGTTGTTGCCGCCGCCGTGTTCCGCATGGAGCATGAGCAGCGTGTCAAGGAGTTTGGCTTCTTCCCCGGTATACTGACGGTCGGGACGCAGCATGGAGAGAATCGTCTCGGCAGTGCGCTCGTCCGGCCGCAGGGGATGCATATATAAGGTCTGATTGTCAAAATGCTTGCGCTTGACCTGATACGCATTGACCATGAGGATCGGAAGCTTTGCAATCAGAGAGATCGCCGTGCGCAGCTCGGATTCGATGCTGGTATCTTCACAGTCCGCATCGTTGTAGGAATACAGCGACAGAATGGAACGTGCCAGCTTGTTCATGATGTTCTTGGAAGGAGCTTTCATCATCATGTCCACCACAAAGCCCGAAGGCAGCTCCCTGTGCATGGAAAGATAGTGGTTGAAGGCTTCCAGTTCATCAACTGTCGGCAGCTTGCCGAAAATCAGCAGATACGCCGTTTCTTCAAAACCGTAGCGATGTTCCTTCTCAGCGCCTTTCACAAGGTCGAAAATATTGTAGCCTCTGTAATACAGCTCGCCCGGAATGGACTCTTTCTCGCCCTCGTTGACAACATATCCGTGAACATTACAAATATTGGTAATTCCTGCAAGTACACCTGTACCGTCAGAACGGCGAAGTCCGCGCTTGACATGAAATTTGGTGTACAGGTTCGGATCAATTCTGGAATATTCTTTCAGATTATTGCATAAATTCTGCATATCAGCATTGGAAAAGATCTTGCTCATTGGGTTACCTCCTGTGGGTGCAGATTCATCTACCATACATTATAGCATTTCTGCGCCATAAAGTCAAGAACTGCACAAAGAATTCACCGCGCTGTTTTCGATTTGACACAATCGGCTCAGATGGAAAACGGAAAGGAGTGTCCGTATGAAAAAGCATTTTTTGCAGGCGCTGCTGTTTTCGGCGCTGCTGACGCTTCTGCCGCTGGCACCTGTGGTGCTGCTGCACCCGCAGGAGGAAGTGCCGACGGAAGAAACGGAAATTTCCACAACCGAACCTGAAATTGTGGAAAAGAAGCCCGACGGTGCTTGCTATTACGTCTACCGCACGGCAACAGGGGAGATCTGCGCCGTTCCTGTCGAAGAGTACATTCTTGGCGCTGTTGCGGCGGAAATGCCCGTTTCCTTTGAGACGGAAGCACTCAAAGCACAGGCGGTCGCTGCCCATACTTACGCCGAACGGCAGCGCCTCGCCGCCGCAGGAAGAGAAGAACTGCACGGGGCGGATTTCTCCGACGATCCCTCGCAGTTTCAGGCATTTCTCAGTGAGGCGGAACTGCGGGAACGCTGGGGAACACATTATGACCTGAATCAGCGCAAACTTTCCACAATCGTCCGTGAAGTTGTGGAAAAAGTGCTTGTCTATGATGACCAGCCGATCATCGCTGCATTTCATGCCATGTCTACGGGGCGGACAGAATCCGCTGCCAACGTCTGGGGCAGTGAAATCGCCTATCTCCGTTCGGTGGACAGCCCTGCCGACCGGGATGCACCGCGGTTTGAAGAAACACTCGAATTTTCAGCGGACGAAACAGGCGACAGACTGCTGCAATCCCACCCGTCTCTGCATCTCAGCGGTGAACCCGAAAACTGGTTCGGTGAACCGACACGCTCCGATGCGGGAACGGTGCTTTCTGTTCCGATCGGGGACGGGCTTTTCACGGGGCAGGAAGTAAGGGCTGCTTTCGGACTGCGTTCGGCAGCGTTTACGGTATCTTTCGGGAAAGGAAAATTCACATTCACTACTCACGGCTTCGGACATGATGTCGGCATGAGTCAGTACGGGGCAAATGCTATGGCTCAGAGTGGGGCGGATTACACCGAGATTCTGGCACATTATTACCCCGGTGCGGCTCTGGAAACACTACCCTCGGATTAGTTTTTTTGGGGGACTGGTATTGGGGGGCTACTCGCCCCCACCCCCCTCGGCATGAGCAGACAGCCAGCGAGGGACGAGCGCAGCTGGTCGCTTATACAGAGTAGGGCGGTGACCGCCCTGCACCCGCATCGCTTTTGCATGGTTTTGGCAGTAAAGTAAAAAGAGCTGCTTTTCAGCAGCTCTTTTCGGTTCAGGATGCTTTCGCAACAAGAAACTTGGGGAGTTCCTCGATCGGGATGGGCTTGGAATATTTGTAGCCCTGCAAGTATTTTGCACTCATCTTCACACAGTTCTTCTCATCGTTGTCGTCCTCGATGCCCTCAAACAGCACCGCATAATGCAGCTCCGAAAACATATTCGCAAACGTGCTGACCATGTAGAAGAATGTCTCGTTTTTGGCGGATTCCATTGTCATGGAACGGTCAAATTTAATGATGTCAAACGGAATCTCCATGATTCGCTCAAAGTTGGAATACCCCGTGCCGAAATCGTCCAGATAAAACTTGATGCCCAGCTTTTGCAGTTCCTGTACTTTCGATTTCATGATATTGAAATCCGCTTCGCTGCGGCTTTCCGTGATCTCGATCGCAATTTTATGATACGGAATCTGATTGCGTGCAATGATCTGCTGCACTTCCTTGCAGAAACTGTCATAGCGGATGTCCAACGTGGAGAAATTCACGGAAATACGCTGCATATCCACACCCGCTTCCAGCATGGTACGAATCGCACCGCAGGTCTTGTTGAGGATAATCAGACTCAGCGTGTGAATACAGCCCGCCTGCTCCGCAACCGGAATAAACTGATCGGGATAGACCATTCCCACCTTGGGCAGTTTCAGGCGCATCAGCGCCTCTGCCGTATCGTATGTACCCGTGTTGATGTTGAATACGGGCTGGCAGTATACCAGAACACGTTCATCATCAAGGTCTTTTTTGCTTACGATGTCTTTCAGTTCCGTGAGAATATAGCTGTTGCCGTAGAATCGCTCCATGTCCTTGCTGTCAATGTAATGCACGGAATTGATCGGCATGACACGTTCTGCTTCTTCCATCAGACGGATATAATCCGAGCCTGCGGCAATGTCGGAACTGGTTCGCATGACAACGATCTGATAATCCATCTCAAACCGTCTGTAACTCTCAAGGAAATTTTCCAGCATTCTGGTGATTTGCTTGTTCTCCCGCAAATCCTGATCTTCGGGAATGGGGAAGGTCAGCACAAGACGGTCATTTTCCAGACGGTACAGCACACCCTTGCGGACGTTCTGTCGGAAAAAATCATAGTACTCCAGACGGATGTCTTTGGATTCCGCCAGCAGACGTGTGAAATTCGCAATCGTACAACTGATGATGCCAAGCGGCTTCTTGTGTTCCTGCGCATATTTCAGGGAATGGTACAGGTAGGTATCTGTCGCTGCACCTGTCTGAATGTCAAACGGATTGGCATGGAACATGAACGCCAGACCGATGACAGGGAAGAAATACGCCATCGTGGTGAACGAACTCTGATGGAAAATCCCCTGTATCGCCATAATGCCGTAGCCAATGATATTGGACGCAAGCAGTCCGTGATAGATCTGACGGATGATACGCCCTTTGTAGTGGATAATCATGTAGAACTGCACAATCAGGATCAGCGCATACAGAATGATGAAAATGTTAATGTTGCTGTGAACTGCGCCGCTTTCGTCAATGTAGAACGTGATGTGCAGCATCGAACCGAGAATGTCCAGCAGCAGCGCCAGCACGATCAGCATGGAAGCCAGCGAATTGAACAGCCGCCTTGACTCCTGTCGGATCCACAGCGGTTCCTGTAAGTAATGAACCGAACAGAACATCAGTCCGAACAGCGAAGCGTGATGCAGAAACCTGAAAATATAGATCAGTGCCGCATGAACAGGCTGCGCCGTCAGCAGCATCTGGTAAATAATATTGGTATAGGCGGATACGACCGCAAGACCCATCATCGCCACAAGTACACGGAAATTGTGGTCCTTATGGATGTGAGTCTGCATCAACAGCACGAACAGCAGAAAACTCAGTCCTGTTACGATAATATCACCGACAGGTGTGTAACGCATTGCACTCAATGCCATCGGCACGATCGCCATACCCCTTAACATAACACTGACCTCCTTTCCGCACCTAAGCATAATCTTTCTGTTATCATTATATCACAGACTTTACAAAATGTCAAGAATTGGGTGGATTATTACAAAAGTAAAAGTCGAGTTTCTACATAAGATATAAAAGTGATAGTTGAATTTCTGATTTTAAATACAGTCAAATTTGTATTGAAAACGATATAGTATACAGTTTGTAATTTTCAAAAACATAAGGAAAATAAAAAGCTCCCCGTCAGCGGGGAGCTTTTTTCTTGATACGATCAGCCGAGTACTACGACAACTTCGTGTGTGCCGTCAGCAAATGCAGGAACTACTGTGCCGTCCACAGCCTTGCCGTCTACTGTCAGGGACTTGACACCCTTGCAGACATGGTTCGGATTCTCTACCTTGATATTATAGGTAGCACCGCGGAACTGACGGGTCGCCGTGAAGCCGTCCCACTCGTGCGGGATGGACGGGTCAACCTTCAGACCGTCGAAATCAGGCTGTACACCGAGAATATACTGGGAAATAGCAACCATATTCCATGCAGCCGTACCGGTCAGCCAGCTATTCTTGCCCTCACCGAAACGGGATGCGTCCTTACCTGCAACCATCTGACCGTATACATACGGCTCGGTCTTGTGCAGATCGGAAATTTCCTCGTTGAACGCCGGGGCGATCTCACTGTAATACTTGAATGCCTGATCGCCTTCGCCTGCATATGCTGCGGCGCAGATAATCCATGCATTGTTGTGGGTGAAGATACCTGCGTTCTCCTTGTAACCGCCCGGATAGGTGGAAATCTCACCGTACTGGATATAATACTTGGAGAATGCCGGATTGTTCAGCACCAGACCGTACTTGGTATTCAGACGCTCGTCAATGGCTGCCAGTGTCTTCTTGTCCGCACCCTGCTCCTTGCCGATCTCGGACATGATCGCAAAGCCCTGCGGCTCAATGAAGATCTGTCCTTCCTCGCACTCCTTGGAACCCATCTTGTTGCCGTTGGCATCATAGGCACGCAGGAACCAGTCACCGTCAAAGGCGGATTCCATAACGTTCTTCTTCATCTTGTCGATCTCAGCCTGTGCCCTGGCAGCTTCATCGTCCTTGCCGAGGTGCTTGAGAATGCCGACATAGGTCGGACCTGCATAGGTGAACAGCGTTGCAACCATAACAGACTCTGCTACCTTGGAATAGCCGCCCTCTGCTGCAAACTTCGGGTTGGTGTATGTCTGGAAGGACTCGCCCGGCGTGTCAGAGAAGCAGGACAGGTTGATGCAGTCGTTCCAGTCGGCACGCATTGCCAGCGGCAGTCCGTGCGGACCGAGATTGTTGACGATATGATAGAAAGAAACCGTCAGGTGATCGAGCATCGGCTTTGCCTTGGATGCATCGTTGTCGTAGGGAACCATTTCATCGAGAATGCCCCAGTCTCCGCTTTCCTTGATGTATGCACCAACGGAAAGGATCATCCACAGAGGATCATCGGAGAAGTCGCCGCCGATGTCGGAATTGCCCTTCTTGGTCAGAGGCTGATACTGATGATAGCAGCCGCCGTCCTCAAGCTGGGTAGATGCCAGATCGATCAGGCGCTCTCTTGCTCTGTCGGGAATCTGGTGTACGAAACCGAGAATATCCTGATTGGAGTCACGGAAGCCCATGCCTCTGCCGATACCGGATTCAAAATAAGATGCCGAACGGGACAGGTTGAAGGTCACCATGCACTGGTACTGATTCCAGATGTTGACCATACGGTTTACCTTGTCGTCGGGTGTATTTACGTTCAGGATGCCGAGGAGCTTGTCCCATGCAGCCTTCAGCTCTGCCATACCTGCTGCGACCTTTTCGGGCGTGTTGTACTTGTCGATCATGGCAAGTGCCTTTTCCTTGTTGATGGTCACGCCGTCTGCCTCGAACTTCTTGTCAGCGGGCATCTCCACATAGCCCAGTACAAATACGAGAGTCTTTGTCTCGCCCGGCTTGAGGGTGATTTCCTTATAATGGGAAGCGATCGGAGACCAGCCGTCTGCAAAGGAATTGTTTGCCTTGCCTGCGATAACAGCCTGCGGATCGTTAAAGCCGTTGTACAGACCGATGAACGCATCACGGTCGGTATCATAGCCGTCAATGGTGTCATTTACGGTGTAGAATGCAAAGTGATCACGGCGGTCACGGTATTCTGTCTTGTGATAGATCGTCGAGCCGACTACTTCCACACGGCCTGTCGAGAAGTTTCTCTGGAAGTTGGTGCAGTCGTCCTGCGCATCCCAGAGACACCATTCCGCAAAGGAGAAGAACTTGAAAGTCTTTGTCTCCTTGCCCTCGTTGGTGAGTACTACCTGCTGTACTTCGCCGTCATAATTCTGCGGAACGAAGAAAGTCACTTCTGCCTTCAGATCGTTCTTCTTGCCCGTGATGATAGTATAGCCCATACCGTGGCGGCACTCGTAAGCATCGAGTTCCGTCTTGACAGGGGACCAGCCGGGATTCCAGATCGTGCCGTTATCGTTGATATAGAAATATCTGCCGCCCATATCAATGGGAACGTTGTTGTAGCGGTAGCGGGTGATTCTTCTCAGGCGTGCATCCTTATAGAAGCAGTAGCCGCCGGCGGTATTCGAGATCAGCGAAAAGAACGCCTGTGTACCGAGGTAGTTGATCCACGGATAAGGGGTTCTCGGTGAAGTGATAACGTATTCTTTTTTTACGTCATCGAAATGTCCGAACTTCTGCATAGCTTTAACTCCTTTGTATGTTCGTTGGTTTAGAGCGTGAACCCTGCGCCGGGGCGCAGAACACCTGCTATTATTATACCATACTTTTCCCATAATAGCAAGTGGATTTCCAGCAGTTGTCTGCCGAAAATCCACCCGTTTAATTGTTGATACTATACAAATTATTGAACTTTTATGAATGTAAAGCTGTCAGGAGTAAAGTTTCCGTTCCGATTCTGTGCGGCAGTATCTGCCGATTGACTTTTACCGCATCAAGTGCTATAATAAAATAGACTTCCTCGGAATCTGGAGAAGTGACGGAATGCGCAGGATATTTTGTCCTGTGCAAAGTGACTCGACCGCCGCAATACTTGGTGTATTGCAAGGAAGAGGCGCAAAGCACAGGGCAAAAGAGACAAGCAGAACGG
>JAILPP010000055.1 GCA_024699425.1 Oscillospiraceae bacterium
AATACTCACAACGTCTTTTTCGACTCGATAGATTCGCTTAAATCTGTGGTCGATAATGCATTTGCTCAATGGCACACTCCTAATGACCAACTGCACACCTTATGCTCCTTATTGTAGAAATGATTATGTCGTTTACTATAAATGCACCTACTGTGCGTTCGGATATTTCAAGGGCGATGATACAAACAGTACGCCTATCATTGATCCGTATGCAGCACCTATCGTCCTGCGGATATTTGAGATGAGGGCAAAGGGATACAATCACAAGAGGATTGCTGACATCTTAAACGCTGAGAAGATACCGACACCTTCGGATTATCAGTATCAGCTGCTCGGCAGAGCTTTGATATTTTGAGATAGCCCCACTCCTGCAAGTCTTTCAGGACGGTCTCAATAGCCGTTTCTCCCTCTTTGCAGATAGGAGAAAGCCCTTTGATCGAGTAGTCCTATTCTTCGGGAAGTCCTATTACACGGCCCAGCAGACCGACAGAAGCCAGACTGAGGTTTGATGACCGCAGGAACGAATTACTCAGCAGAGTAAAGTTTTTCGATTTATGTACACGACAGACCGATGATGATATGGTCTTGCTCTTTTTTATTTTCTTGCCCATTTTAATCACCCTGTCAGTTATCTCAGCTTCATATTTGGTATGCGCAGCTTGTTCACTGCATAAGTATTGCCGTGAATGATGATAACGTACTTTTCGTCTTTAAGCCCCGTCAGAGCATTTCTGACCGTTGACGGCTCGTCTTTCGGAAAGAAAGAACACCTCTCCTCAAACGTGCGGTAGTCCCTCTCGGGAACATTGAGCATATTGTCGAGGATAGCATAAGCCGGCAGGGTGAGTACACCGTGGTCGTTCACAACGATTCTCATAGGTTTCTGCATAGAAAGACCTCCTTGACTTTCATTCTGAAAAAGAAAAACGCTCCTCATTGCTGAGAATCGTTGCGTAGTATTCAATTTTGGGCATAAAAATAGCGGACAGCGCTTCGAGTATGAAACACCGTCCGCTGTTACCCTTTATTCAGTTTTTATGTCAACAGGCATTCTACCGTTTTTAGGCTGTATTTTGGTTTTCTACCAAGTTTCTACCAAAAATCTTCAAATTTGCGATTTTTCCGATTTTACGATATAGCGCCGTTTTAAGGTTTTCTACCACAAAAAACGCCGTAAAATAGGGTTCTAAATGCTCCTTAATGAACACTAATTGTGAAGCTGTTGGAGCAGCACTTCTGCCAGCCTTCGGGTTCTGGACGATTGCCGCACACAGGCGTTTACCAGTAAGATCATAACAATTCCTCCTCTGAACGTGAAGATTTTTTTTGCAGATACTTGCAATCATCTGCATTGTGTGGTATAATACTGTACAGTACGCTGCTCTTATTTTAACATATCTGATGCAAAATGTCAATGCCGCCGTGACACGGTTTCTGAACGTGCAGAAAGGAGATCAACATGAGAACTATTCAATGGGGCATCATCGGGACGGGCAGGATCGCCCGCAAATTTGCAGAAGCACTCGGCGGCTGTGAAGGGGCAGGACTGTGCGCTGTCTCATCGAGAACCGCAGAGAAAGCACAAGCATTCGCACAGGAGTACGGTTTCCGCAAGGCGTATGGCAGTTATGAGGCACTTGCACAGGATACGGAAACCGATGTGGTATACATCGCCACGCCCATGCATTCGCATTATCACGATGCGAAGTTATGCCTTCTGCACGATAAGAACGTCCTGTGTGAAAAGTCCGTCACGCTCAACGCCGCACAGCTTGCGGAGCTGCTCGCCCTTGCGAAAGAAAGAGGGCTGTTCTTCATGGAAGCGATGTGGATGAAATGTCGTCCCGTCTACCGCAAAGCCCTTGCATGGCTGCAAAGCGGGAAAATCGGACAGGTGCGGTATCTGAAAGCGGACTTCTCCAATTTCGTTCCTTACCGTGCCGATGACCGCCTGTTCCGTGCGGACTGCGGCGGCGGGGCGTTGCTGGATCTTGGTGTCTATCCGCTGACCCTTGCGTATGATGTTCTCGGTATGCCGCAGCAGATCGTCAGCAATGCCGCCCTTGCACACGGCGTGGACATCAGCAATAGCATTCTCCTGCGGTATCCCTGCGCCTATGCTTCGCTGGAATCGGGATTTGAACTCGGTCTGCGGAACAATGCGCTCATTTCGGGAACGGATGGTCTGATTCAATTCGGGGACGTTTTCCACTGCACAGACGAGGTCGCACTTCTGGACAAGAACGGAAACACGCTAGAAGTGTTCCACTCGGAAAACCGCATCAACGGCTATGAATACGAGATCGAAGAAACCATGCGCTGTCTTGCGGACGGCTTGCGGGAAAGCCCGCTTGTCCCGCAGGAAGGAACACGCAGGGTCATGGAGATCATGGACATCTGCCGCAGACAGTGGGGACTTGTATTCCCCGATGAAATCAGTCAGGGAAGCCCCGCAGGGAACATCTGAGGAACAGGCGGGGAACATCATGTTCCCCGATGTTCCCCGTGTTCCCCGTATTCTGATATGCTTACCCCAGAAGGGCTTCAACAGCTTTTCTGACTTCTGCCATATCCGTGGTCGGCTCGAACCGTGCCACAACTGCACCGCTGCGGTCGATCAGGAACTTGGTGAAATTCCACTTGATAT
>JAILPP010000097.1 GCA_024699425.1 Oscillospiraceae bacterium
CGGAATGCGCAGGATATTTTGTCCTGTGCAAAGTGACTCGACCGCCGCAATACTTGGTGTATTGCAAGGAAGAGGCGCAAAGCACAGGGCAAAAGAGACAAGCAGAACGGCGCTTCGGAAGTTTCCGAGGAAGTCTAATATATTCCAAACGCTGTGAGGGAAAGAAGTACCTGTTTTGTGGACTTGCAGAGAAATGCCGGTCGGTGCGAGGCATGAAGTGCGGGGCAGGGAAATACATTCCGGAGCGGACTTCCTGAATGACAGTAGGGGAGTACGGGCTGACGCACGTTACTGCGTTTCAAGGTTCGGCGTTCTGCGCCTGACAAATTGAGGTGGTACCACGGTGAAAGTCGTCCTCTGCGTGTTGATTTGCGGGGGGCGTTTTGTTTTGGCACTTTAAAGGAAGTGAGAGTAATGGTATGGATGGCGCACGCCATTGCCTATATGGAAAGGGCGGCGTAGATGAGGACACAGACCGACAAGAAAACCCGCACAAAAACGGTGGTATTTCTGATTCTGCTGCTTCTCATGATGCTCATTCCCATGCGAATCCAGATGAAAGACGGCGGAACGGTGGATTACAAAGCCATGCTGTATTCTGTCAGAAAATGGCACGCTCTCACGGTGGAAGATCACCGCACGGGAGTCCTGACAGGGACACAGGTGCATATTCTGTTCTGGGACGTGTACAATAATGTACACTTTGTTCCCGACAATATCGAAACGGTGCTTTCACCGGCAGATAAATCTTAAAGGAGTAAAGACAATGACTGTATTTGAAGAACTGCAAAGAAGAGGGCTGCTTGCCCAGCTCACCGACGAGGAAGAGATCAGGGAACTCATCAACAACGGCAAGGCAACATTTTACATCGGCTTTGATCCGACTGCCGATTCCCTGCACGTCGGTCACTTCATGGCACTGTGCCTGATGAAGCGTCTCCAGATGGCAGGCAACAAGCCGATCGCACTGGTCGGCGGCGGCACGGGCATGATCGGCGACCCGTCGGGCAAATCCGATATGCGCAAGATGCTCACGCCCGAAACCATTCAGCACAACTGCGAGTGCTTCAAGAAGCAGATGAGCCGTTTCATCGACTTTTCCGAAGGCAGGGCGCTCATGGTCAACAACGGTGACTGGCTGCTGAATCTGAATTATATTGACGTGCTGCGTGAAGTCGGTGCGTGTTTCTCCGTCAACAAGATGCTCACCTTTGAGTGCTACAAACAGCGCATGGAACGGGGTCTGACCTTCCTCGAATTCAACTATATGATTATGCAGAGCTACGATTTCTACAAGCTCTTTCAGGATTACGGCTGCAATATGCAGTTCGGCGGCGATGACCAGTGGGCAAATATGCTCGGCGGTACGGAACTGATCCGCAAGAAGCTCGGCAAGGATGCCTATGCCATGACCATCACGCTCCTGCTCAACTCCGAGGGCAAGAAGATGGGCAAGACCGAAAAGGGCGCAGTCTGGCTCGATCCCGAAAAGACTTCTCCGTATGATTTCTTCCAGTACTGGAGAAACGTTGCCGATGCGGACGTGGTCAAGTGCCTGAAAATGCTGACGTTCGTGCCGATCGAGAAGATCGAGGCAATGGAAGCAGAGCTTGCAGCGAACGGCGACGGCAAGGCATACAACGAAGCCAAGGAGCTGCTCGCCTATGAACTGACTGCACTTGTTCACGGCGAGGAGGAAGCGAAAAAGGCACTTGATGCCGCAAGAGCCGTATTCGGCGGCGGCGGCAACTCCGAGAATATGCCCACGACCGCACTGACAGCCGATCAGCTCACGGACGGTGCGATCAACATCTGCGAACTGCTCGTGGCAGCAGGTCTTGTTCCCACCAAGTCCGAGGGGCGCAGAAATGTACAGCAGGGCGGCGTTTCCGTCAACAACGAGAAGATCACAGACCCGAATGCCATGATCGCCATTGACGGTGAAGTCATTGTCAGAAAGGGCAAGAAGGTATTCCACAAGGTAACAAAGGCGTAAGCAATGAAAACATACAGTTACAGACCGCACGGTGTCTGTCCGGCAGAGATCCGCTTTGCGCTGGACGGAGACACTGTGCATCAGGTGCAGTTCATGGGCGGCTGTCCGGGCAATCTGAAAGCGATCTCCAAAGTGACAGAGGGCTGGACAGTGGAACAGATCGAGAATATGTTCCGTGGGAATACCTGCGGAATGAAACCGACTTCCTGTGTCGATCAGCTTGCAAAGGCTGTGCGGGAGGCATATGAGAAAGAGAATGGTTCAAGAGCATAAACGGTTCATGGAGGAAGAGGTATGAAGCAAAAGAAATGGTTTTCTGCCGCAGCGTTGCTCCTGCTGGCTGTGAGCGTATCTGCCTGCGGAAGCAAACCCGCAGAAATGGCAGCGACAGACCCGCCGACAGGTGATGCCGTGACAGATGCACCTGTCGCAGCGGAAGTACAGACCGAGGCGGAAACGGAGAGCGAAACATCCGCTGTCGCCTCTGCGGAACAGATCAAGGCGGCACTTGCAGGAACAGTCTGGTCAGGTGTCAACGGCAAGGACGGTGCATTTGCAGTCGGATTCGGAGAAAAGGAGATCACATATGCCGCACAGGACGGCAGTGTGACCGAAGGTTTCTGGGATATCAGTCCGGATGGCAGCACTTTGCAGATTTGCAGCGACGAAGCCATGACAGCAGAAGTGCGCTCCATGCCGTTCTATTATAATACAGATAAAAATGTTCTGGAGCTGGAAGATCAGGTCTATATGGTCAACATCGGTGCAGAGAGCAGGGAAGCCGCTTCTGCGGAAGCTGCAAAACTCGGCACAGCCGTTTCTTTCTACACGCAGAAGCTCCGTGATGTCTACTGGGGCGGCGGTGATGAAAACTATGCCCTGATTTTCAGTCTCAGCGATGACGGCACCTGTGATATGCATTATTATGATGCCATGGACGGTGTCATCAACGAAACTACTTTTTTCTGGGGCATGAGCAGTGACACGATCTGTTTCTACAACGAGGACTATAATCCTGTGATGTATTTCACATGGACAGCCGAGGGAGACACATTCACACTCAGCGACCATACCACGGAAGCCAATGTTGCCTGCACACAGCTTACCCCCGAAGAAGCGCAGGACGTGAGCTATCAGCTCGGCGTGCTTGCAGGTGCCTATGAGCCGGGCGGGGCAGCGGATGCAGACGGCGGTTATGAGGAATATGATGTCAGTGTGGAATGATTCAAGCCGCTGAAAGATCCTGAAAGGAGCGCAGACGATGAGCCAATGGATCCTGTCCCTCGATCAGGGGACGACTTCATCAAGAGCCGTTTTGTTTGATGAAAACGGGAACAATCTGTTTTCCGCACAGTATGAATTTCCGCAGTATTTTCCGCAGGCAGGCTGGGTAGAGCATGACCCGGCAGAAATTCTGGACACCCAGCTCCGTGCCATGCGTGACGCTCTGCAATGGGCAGATACACACGGCGGGCAGGTCATTGCCGTCGGCGTGACCAATCAGCGGGAAACCACGATTCTCTGGGAGAAACCGACAGGAAAGCCCGTGTGTCCGGCGATCGTGTGGCAGTGCCGCAGAACGGCAGAATTTTGCAGACAGCTTGCACCGCAGAAGGAAATGATCCGACAGAAAACAGGTCTGATCGCAGACCCGTATTTCTCCGCCACGAAACTGCACTGGATGTTAGAGCATATATCGGGTGCAAAAGAACGTGCGGAAAGGGGAGAGCTTCTGTTCGGAACGGTGGACAGTTGGCTGATCTGGAATCTGACAGGCGGACGTGTCCACGCAACGGACGTGACGAATGCTTCACGGACGATGCTGTTTAATATCCACACACGCACATGGGATCGGGAACTGCTGGAGCTGCTCGGCATTCCGGAATGTATTCTGCCGGAAGTGCGCCCTTCTTCGGGGGAGTTTGGGGTGACGGAAGCATCACTCTGCGGCGCATCGCTGCCCATTCTGGGCTGTGCGGGCGATCAGCAGGCGGCGCTTTTCGGACAGCGGTGCTTCGGCAGGGGAGACGTGAAGAACACCTACGGCACAGGCGGATTTCTCCTGATGAACACGGGAGAAACCCCCGTGCAGAGCCGTCACGGACTTCTGACCACGATTGCATGGAGCATCGGCGGGAATGTCACCTATGCGCTGGAAGGGTCTGTTTTCATTTCGAGTGCGGTCATCAAGTGGCTGCGTGATGAACTCGGACTGATTCGCACAGCAGGGGAGACAGAACAGATCGCCGCAGGTCTTGCGGACAACGGCGGAGTTTACCTTGTGCCTGCATTTGTGGGACTGGGTACGCCCTACTGGGACAGCGAAGCAAGGGGAACGCTCACAGGTCTGACACGGGGAACGGGAAAAGCCCATATTGTCCGTGCGGCACTGGAAGCCGTTGCCTACCAGACAGCAGATGTCCTGCACGCTATGGAAGCGGACACCGCCGCACTCGGTGAGATACGGGCAGACGGCGGGGCAGCGCAGAACGGATTCCTGATGCAGTTTCAGGCGGACATACTCGGACGGCGCATTGTTCGTCCGAAGAATGTCGAATCCACTGCAAAGGGTGCGGCATTACTGGCAGGACTTTCGGCGGGTTTGTGGGATTTCGGCGGTCTGACCGCATTGCAGGAAGAACACACCGCCTTTGCGCCGTCGATGTCACAGGAAGAACGGGAGCGTTTGTGTGCAGGCTGGAAAGAAGCCGTGCGCCGCACACGTTCCGACTTCTGATATTTTGCAGAATAGGGGCATACTATCCACAGGATTCAATCTAATGTAAAGGAGCAGAAATATGCTGGAGATCAGAAATCTTGCTTTCAGTGCAGAGAACGAAGCGGATAAAGTTGATATTATCCGCAATATTGACCTGAACATTCCTGACGGCAGATTTGTTGTCATTACAGGTCCCAACGGCGGCGGCAAATCGACGCTTGCCAAGCTCATTGCGGGCATCGTCAAGCCCACGGAGGGAAATATTTTCCTTGACGGGAAGGACATCACCGACCTGACGATCACAGAACGTGCCAATGCGGGAATCGGTTTTGCATTTCAGCAGCCTGTCCGCTTCAAGGGACTGACCGTCCTTGATCTGTTGCGCATTGCCAAGGGAAAGAATCTTTCCGTATCCGATGCCTGTCAGTTTTTGTCGGAAGTGGGGCTTTGTGCGAAGGATTATATTCATCGTGAGGTCAACGCCTCCCTGTCAGGCGGTGAGCTGAAGCGCATCGAGATTGCGACTGTACTGGCAAGAGATGTGCGCCTTGCCGTATTTGACGAACCCGAAGCGGGCATTGACCTCTGGAGCTTCCAGAATCTGATCCGCATTTTTGAGAATATGCGCAAATCTATGGAAAACCGCACGATCATCGTCATTTCCCATCAGGAGCGCATTCTGAACATTGCCGATGAGATCATCGTGCTTGCGGACGGTGCCGTGACCAAGCAGGGACCCCGTGACGAGGTACTGCCTGCGATTGCCGAAGCACATTTTGCAACCGACATCTGTCAGAAACTTGCGTAAGGAGGGATCGCCATGAGCAAACTGGATGCAGTACAATTGCAGCTCCTGCGTGAGGTCGCAGATCTGCACGAAATTCCGGAGGGTGCGTACAACCTCCGTTCCAACGGCGAATCTGCCGGACGGCGTTCGACAGAGCATATTGAGATCGTGAGCAAGTCCGAGGGTTCGGGCATTGACATTCACATCAAAGCGGGTACGAAAAACGAGAGTGTTCACATTCCTGTTGTTCTCAGCGAAAGCGGTCTGAAAGAGACGGTCTACAATGATTTCTATATCGGTGAGGACTGTGATGTGCTGATCGTTGCGGGGTGTGGCATTGACAACTGCGGCAAGCAGGATTCGCAGCATGACGGCATTCATCGTTTCTTTGTCGGAAGAAATTCGCATATCCGCTATGTTGAAAAGCACTACGGCTCAGGAAACGGCGAAGGCAAGCGGATTCTCAACCCTGTGACGGAAATCTACATGGATGAGAACAGTTCCGCCGAGCTGGAAATGGTGCAGATCAAAGGCGTAGACTCCACGAAGCGCACAACGACTGCGCAGCTTAAAGAGAATGCCAAGCTGATCGTCCGTGAACGTCTGATGACGCATGGCGTGCAGACATCGGAGAGTATTTACCGTGTGGAACTCAACGGCGACGGTTCAAGTGCCGATGTGGTTTCGAGAAGTGTGGCAAGGGACAATTCCTATCAGAAACTCGATGCCTGCATCGTGGGCAATGCGGCTTGTTCCGGACACACGGAATGTGATTCCATCATCATGGACAACGGGCGTATTTTAGCTGTTCCCTCGCTGGAGGCGAACAGTGTTGATGCGGCTCTGGTGCATGAAGCCGCCATTGGAAAAATCGCAGGCGACCAGCTCATCAAACTGATGACGCTCGGACTGACCGAAGCGGAAGCGGAGGAACAGATCATCGGCGGTTTCCTGAAATAAGCAGAAAGCTGTTTGTGAGTGAATCACAAACAGCTTTTTTTAATCATAGATGAGCAGAGCGGGGAATTTCTTCTGCATGGGACTCCATAAGTATTTCTTGGTGAGAAAATACACCGCAATGGCAATGCCGATGCCGAGCAGCGTTCCCACGAGAACATCTGACGGAAAATGCACATACAGATAAAGGCGGGTAAGTGCAATCGTTGTGGAAAGCAGGACGGCGATCATTCCCGGATAACGATGGTAGAGCAGCAGCGTCACGGCGGCGGCGAATCCGGAAAGGGAATGGCAGGAGGGGAAGGAAGTGTCTTTGGGAATGGGAATCAGCATCACGTTAGGCGGAGCGATCCAGCAGGGGCGGTCACGGGCGATGGTGAGTTTGAGCAGGATATTGCCGATGAGCAGTCCCACGATCAAAGCAAATGCCATAGAAATACCGCATTTCCGCCATTTTTTGACAGCAAGACAGACGAGTGCAAGCAAGATCCAGATGATCCCCTTGTCACCGAGTACCGTCAGTTTCGGAACGATCCGGTCAAGTGCATCACAGCAGATGTGTTCCTGAATCCAGTCGAGAATGGAAAAGTCGATTGTTTGAATTGGTTCCGGCATAAATTTTCCTCCGAGCAGAATATTTCAGCACGACATCCCTCCCCGCGGAACACGGGGAGGGACAGGTGTTATTGTGTCAGCAGTTCATATCTGAACAGTGCGAGATCAAAAACGTCCACGCAGTCATCGTGATCGAGATCGGCGCAGGCTAATTCTTCGGGAGTCATTGTCCCCCAGCCCATGATATAGCGCTGTACGAATACCACATCATTGACGGAAAGTTCGCCGTCACCATCCAGATCACCGACAACAGGTTCCGGAACTGTTTCAGACGGCAAAGCCGCAGTTTCTTCGGGAATAGTTGTAGTTTCTGTTGTCGTTGTTTCCGTTTCGGTTGTGGTTGATGCGGCAGTTGTTGTGGAAGTGGTTGTAGTCGGACGAGTGGTCGTTGTAGTTGTGGAAGTGGTTGTAGTCGGACGAGTGGTCGTTGTAGTTGTGGAAGTGGTTGTAGTCGGACGAGTGGTCGTTGTAGTTGTGGAAGTGGTTGTAGTCGGACGAGTGGT
>JAILPP010000123.1 GCA_024699425.1 Oscillospiraceae bacterium
CAGCCCGAAGCAAATGCGTGGCGCAGACTCTGAAAATGCACACACGGCAAATCAGCGTTATCGAGCAGTGGAGCAAAGCGGTACTGCATCGTGCGCGGTTCGTCCGGCTTATTGTTCCCGGATAACACATAGAAATCCTGATGCCCTGTAAACTTCCGGAGCATTTCACACAGGCATTCCGGAATGGGTATTTCCCGGACAGAGCTGCTGCTTTTTGGCGCTGTGATAACCAGCTTAGTTCGCTTTTCACCGTTCGGGATCTGCACACGCTGGATGGTTTTTCTGACGGTCAATGTGCGTTTTGCAATGTCAATATCCGCCCATTGCAAAGCACACAGCTCACCGATGCGAATGCCTATGTACAGTGACAGTGCAACTCCCAAGGTCGTCTCATTCTGATTGGCGGAAATGTAGCTTTTCAGCCGTTTCTGTTGTTCTGCATCAAGCAGGACAGGCTCTGTTTTCTGACGTTTCGGCAGTATGATCCCATCCATAATATTCCGGATATGGTACTCCCGGCTTGCATACCGAAACATAGATTTCATGAGCACGATAATATCTGAAACATAGCGAGGGGACAGCCCGGATTTCAGCTTTTGTTCAATAAATGCATATATATTTTTAGAACTCAGCTGACAGCATAGCGCCGCCCCAAAAGCAGGTAAAATGTGCTTTTCCGTTTTCATCCGATAGTTGGCGACGGTCGATTCCTTGAGCCTGAGCTGTGCGTGATGCAGCCATTCGGCGGCAAGCTCACTGACCGTCATTTCCGTTACAGCATACTCGTCCGCAACTGACATTTGCGCGATATTCAGCTTGTATTCCGTCTCTTCACGGGTCTTTCCATAAACAGAACGGTACTTCCGCCGACCTCTTTCACCAGTTCCAAGTGGAATGCGCCCCTCCCACCGGCCATCCTTCCGAAGATACACATGATGATTCATCAAAATCCTCCCTTGCTTCCTGTTTTTTTGACAAAATGCGACATCCTTCGCTCTTGCATTGTATTGGATGCTGTGCTATAATGGGTATATCTTGAAGTACTTAATTTTGCGAAAAACGGACATCAGATCCGCTGTGTCTCGGGAATTTTCTTTTTTCAAGCGGCAGTGATGCCGTCATTTTTATGCAGACAAAACGGCATTTCTTATTTCTTCAGGAAATGCCGTTTTTATTTTCTGCATATTCAATTTTGCTACATTCCGATAACGCCCCAGATGTACAGCGGTGCGGAAAGTGTAAACAGCAGACCGCCAAAAATAATGGCGATCGGTGTCCATTCGAGCGTTCCATGCTTCCGATACTCGAGGTATAAACCACCGATCTTCACAAACAGCAAAACCACCAGAATTACGTCCAAAACGGGGAACACCACGCTGTTGACGATGGTCTTGATCTGCGACTTTGCGCTGTCCCATGTGCCGGTGATCGCACTGGAAACATCACCCGCCGCGCTCACCCGGAGTGCCAGCATATTGGCAAACATCAGCGAGCTTGCAAGCGCCGCCGCCACCTTCTTTTTCAGTTTATCCATACACATCATCTCCCATCATTTCGACAAGCCGCCCGGTCAGAACGGTACGGTCATCCCCGGTCGCTCTGGTACAGGTAGACAGCGACATAAAGCGGTCACTGGCATCGTATTCAATTCCAGTGCAGATCGTTGACAAGCGTTCCACACGGGGAATCCAGTCCGTAACCGGCTGAGAGCCGTCGTAAAAGCTGTCATCGCAGTCCACATGGGCAAGCGAGAAAAAGTCAAGCCGATACACCTTATCCGAGGTCGCAAGCCAGCCGTAGCGGTGTGCATTGAAATACTCTGTATCGCCAAATTTGGTGATTCCGGCAAACATGGAGCCGTTTTTCATGTTATGCCCGTAGCAGATATTGATGCCGTTCAGCAGATGCTGCTCACATCTCCAATCAAGGAAGATAGAGCCTGCCGACAGCTTGCTGCCATCGTAGGCATGGTGCAGATAAAAGTCATTATCACTGCCCTGCATCAGCGGATAGTTGATATTCGTCCCCGGAATGATGAGCCATCCAATGGCATCGGGATAGGCACCCGTCAGCGTCTGCGCCGCAGCGATCAGTTCACGCATTGTTTCCGCCGGGAGTGTGTCATAAACCGCAACAGGCTCGGTGACTGCATCTGGTGCATCCGTATACCATGACTCAGTGACTGTGACCGGCTCAGTCGCATCGGTGTCCTGCATCAGCTCGTCCGTGATGCGGTCAAGCTGCTCGACCACCTCGACCGACACGGTATACGGCTGAATTTCGGCTGTTTTCATCTCCTGCTTCACATCATCCCCGACAAGCATAAATGCGCCGCCGAGGATGAGGGCGGCGGAAATGACCGCCGCCGCAACTGTCCTCGCTCTCATAGGTTAGTCCTCCTTCTTTTTTCTGCAAATAATCAGTGCCAGACCAAGCGCACCCACCACGATCAGCACATACGCCATCGGGTTCGCCCCGGCATCACCGGTGGACGGCGAACTCGGAACGGTCGGCGTTGTGGGAGTAGTCGGGGTAGGCTTCGGAGTCGGTGCATCCTTCATTACAACCTCTGTGATGCTGCCATCGTCCTTGACTGTGAACTGTACCTCCTCTGCGATCTCATAGCCATCGGGAGCCGTGATCTCCTTGAGCGTATAGCTTGCACCTGCGGTCAGCACAGCCTCAATCAAGTGCGGCTCGGTTGTAGAAATCCACTCGTCAATGACATTGCCGTCCGCATCAATGACCTGTAATTTTGCCCCCGGCAGCTCTGCGCCGGTGGTCGCATCCTGCTTGGAAATGCGCACCTTTGTAGACTCATCGAGCATGATAACCTCGGTAACGATGCCGTCCTCGTTTACCGTAAATTCCACATCCTCGGCAACCATATAGCCGTCCGGTGCGGTAATCTCTCTGAAAGTATAGGTTGCACCGGCAGTCAGCACAGCCTCGATCGTATGCGGTTCATCGGTAGAAACCCATTCCTCAATGATCTCGCCGTCAGCGTCGATGACCTGAAGGGTAGCACCGGGCAGTTCCTCTCCGGTAGTGGCATCCTGCTTGCTGAAGGTAGTGGTCGTGGTATCGTCCACCATCGTGATCAGCGGCGTACCGTCCTCGGTGTGCGCCTCGGCGGTCACATCATCCACGGTAACAACACCGTACTCGTCAATGGTGAAGGAAATGTCTGTAGCGATCACATAGCCGTCCGGCGCAGCAACCTCATGGAGCGTATAGTCGCCAGCCGGGATTTCAGAAATTACATGATTCGTGCCGTCAGAAGTCCATTCGTCCACAATCTCGCCGTCCTCATTCACAAGCTGCATCTCTGCGCCGGGAAGCTCCTCGCCGTAGATGTCCTCCTTGCTGACAGCCAGCTTGGTAGAATCATTTTTGGCTGTAAAGTGAACTGTCTGAGAATCCTCTGTGATGGAAACCGGGAAGATCTCCTCCGTCAGCACATAGCCATTCGGTGCCTTGATCTCGCGGACAACATACTCGCCATAGGGAATTTCAGTAAACTCAAAGTGACCATTTTCGTCCGAAATATCGGTCATAAGCGCCGCTGCTGCGGAGAAATCCTCCGTGCCGGTCTTGAACAGACCGAACAGCGCACCCGGCAGGGGCTCATCATGGGAATTGACCTTCTTGCCGTCTACACTACCGCGTTTGATATGATTCTCGAATGTGCCGCAGTCGATGTCCACAGTCTGCATATCCTGCCCCATATATTCGAAGGTCACCAGATATTTCTCGCCGTTGAGAACATAATGCTCATCGGTGGAAATCTCCTGCACATAATACTTAGCAAAAGGCAGCTTTTCAGCGATGGTTGCCGTCATATCCTTGCTCAAGGAAACCTCTGTGATATAGCCACCGGCAGGAATGAAAGTACCGTCCGCAGCCCTGATTTCCTCTGCCGCAAACAGTCCGAAACGAACAGACCGCCACTCGTTGTTCATGCCGATACCGAAGGTCTGATCCTCCTCCATGAACTTTGCAAGGCTGATCTTGACACCCTGATAGTCATTATTGAATTTAGTCTTGACATCATCGCGCACAGCGACTGTCTGCCCGGCGTAGGTCAGCTCGACCGTCTGCGCATCATCGGTCTTGATATAACCGTAGGGAGCGTTAATTTCGTTCACATTGTACTTGCCCAGATAGAGCAGATCGCTCTCGGCATAGCCGTTTTCGTCAGTTGTGAGGACTGCAACAACTTCGCCCATGCTCGCACGGATTGTGCCATCTGCTGTGACAATATCCTCGGCGGCGATGATCTCAAACTGCGCCCCGGACAGCCCGCCGTCCTCAAAGTTGGGCGTATACACAGTAGGTACATCCGGCACGACCGTGTTACCATCCTCGTCGATCCAGATGGGAGGTGCGAGAGCGTGAACATTCGAGAAGATCTCGCCGTGCTTATAGACAGTGATTTTTCCTTTCTGTGCTGTGTCAGCTTTGCTCACCTTAACGATGTTGACAGCATTCTCGATGGTGGAATTTGCAGCCGTCACGCTGAACGGAACGGGCGTATCATCCAGAACATAGCCGATCGGAGCCTGTACCTCGACAAGCGTATAATCGCCATAACGCAGCGTTTCCGGCGTGATGAGATAACCCTCGCTGTTCGTGTAGAACGTGTCCACACCCATTGTCACCAGATTGCCAGCGGCATCGTAAATCTGGAAACCAGCGCCCTCGTAAGCGATCGTCTTGCCAGTCTCAGCATCCGTCTTTGTGACATGGATATACGACTTGAACGGCGCATTATTCAGCACATACTCGTATGTCTTGCCGTCCTCGGTGATCTGCACATCGAAGTCCGCAACAAATGCCGCATCATCGACCGTCTTGGTCTGGTGAACGGTATACACACCGTATGGCATATACTTTGTCGCAGCATAGCCGTTTGCATCGGTAATGAGATAGTCACGCACACTCTCATCTGCATTTGTATAGGAACCTGTGGATTTCAGATAGATCTCAAACTCTGCACCCTGCTCCATGTTCACAACCTCATCCTCGTTGTCATCGCTGTGCTTGATGATCGAAACAGAACCCTTGACCACATCCTCCGTTACACCCATCGGAATCTGGTTATTCTCAATGGTGTAATGCTCTGCCTCAGCGCCGACAGGATATGCAGTCGCATCGAGCAGATAGCCGGTAGACGGAGAAATCTCCTGCACAGTGTAATTGCCGCAGGGATACTCGGCGGTCTTGAAATAGCCGTTCTCATCGGTGGTATAGGTATCCACCAGCTCGCCATCCTGATACAGACCGTACACAGCCCCGGCAAGGGTAGCATCGCCCTGCGCCGTGATCTTCTCGGCATCGGTCTTGGTAACCTCGGCAGTAAACTTTTTCAGGACATTATCAAAAGTCACATCCGTGGTGGCATCCGCAGTCAGCGTGATCTCATCGTCAGCCGGAATCACATAGCGAATCGGAACGTCCTTCTCGGAAACGGTATAGACGATCTTGTCGTCATTGCTGTCGAAAACCGGAATGTCTGTCAGCACCGCAATACCGTCCGAGCCGGTCGTGATGTCGTAGGTCTGACCATTGCCGGTCACGACAAAATGGCGGTCGCCGTTCTGGAAATCCTCGGACTGCTTATTGATCTTGATGCTGCCCTTTTTCAGGGCATTCTCAAAGTTCGCAGTCACAGTCAGGTCGGCATCGCCGCTTGTCAGAACGATGTCCTGTGCCTTCGGGGTCACATAACGCTCAGCAACATTCACCTCAGAAACTGTATACAGGATGGATGTTCCGGCGGTCATGTCATAGACATTCAGCCCGTCAAACTCTGCAACACCGTTCGCATCGGTCTTTGCGGAAATGGAATGCTCCGTGCCGCCGTCCGTCCATGTCAGCTGGAACTCGCGGTCACCCACGATACCGTCCTCGGCGGTCTTGTTGATCTTGATGCTACCGGAGGTGATATCCTCGGTCACGTTGATATTCGCATTCGGGTCGAGCGTGAACACCTCGGGATTCAGATCATATCCGGTCGGAGCAGAGATTTCCTTGACATAGTACACACCGTTCGGCAGCGTGATCGAGCCGGTGCCTTCCTCACCGATCGTGATCTCACCGACCTTGTTTTCGCAAGCAGAATCGGCATAAACGCCGTACACCGCCTGCGTCCCGTCAATGGGAGAAGTGCCGCTGATCTTCACGGAATTGTCGGTGGAAAGCACCTTTGTGATGCTGAATTTCACATCATTCTGCGTCACGCGAAAGGCGTACATCGTGAGTGCGGAGGTTTTCTTGCCGGTAGTCTTGTTGTTAATGACCACGCCCTCCTGACCGTTCGACTCAATGCGCCAGTGTGTGCCGCCCTCGCCGGTGCCGTCACCAACTGTTTTATCTGTAATGAGATTGTCCGGAACACCGATGGTATGCAGATACGTTACCACATCATCCCGGCTGTTGAACTCGCCCATATAGATCCAGCTATGGTTAATGTCATTCGGAATTTCCGCGACAACCACCGAACCGGGTGCAATGGTCGAGCCGTCTGCGCACTCCCAGTAAGGACGCTCGGTGGTCTTGATGCCCTGCTTTTCGATGTCGATCTGGCTGGTGTAGCCGTCATAGGTGATGGTGCAGGAATCATTCAGCGAAAGCCAGTGGTCGGTATCGACCGGGACAGGATTGTTCCAGTCAAAGCCAGTGGTACTGTAGCCGAGGTGCGTCAGGCTGTAGTAGATCAGCCCGGAGCAGTCGATGCCCTGCCCACGGATGGTCGATTCATCGAGGGGCTTATAACTACCCTGATAATAGATGCCGCTGTAGCCCTTCTTGCCAAAGCCGTACTTGGTGCCGAGGAGCGTTGCCGCCTGTGCCACCAGCACATCCGTCGAGGGGAACAGCGGATTCTCCGTGGAGGTGCTTGTCGCCTCGACCGGGATCATCGCCGGGGCATTCGCGGCAAGCATGGAAAATGCGCAGATGCCTGCAAGGACACCTGCGCTGATCTTCTTTGCAGTTGTTTTGAAATTGCTCATCAGTTTCTCCTTTTTGTTTTTGACGCAAAATGAGCCGGATCGCTCCGGCTCGATCTGCATATTGAATATTATCCGAACAGTTCATCGTAGCGGTAGTCACTGAGCATATCCGCATCACCAATATGGTGCATCTCCATGTCGATGACCTCCGTGAAGCCATAGTTGTACGTCAGGAACATCTGCCCCTGCGTATCCAGAATGAACCAGATGCCATCCACCTGTACGGTATTTGCAACGTGTGCATAAAGCTGCGCATCCGTCCAGACGATGTAGCAGGGAAGCCCGATCTCCTGACACTTCTCGAATGTCTGACAGGCGTAATTGACACATGTACCATGCCCGTTTGCAAGCATATACTCGTAGACCTCCAGTGCCTTGTCGTAGTCGGATTTCAGCGGCTCTGTGATCGGTTCCGTCACACCCTCTGTGGTCGTTTCCGTTTCGATGATCTGTTCGGTTTCGGCTGGTGCTGTCGGTTCAGCCGAGGTTGTGGTTTCTGTCGGTTCGGTGGATGTGTCAGTCACGGTAGTCTCGGGTGTGCTGTCTGCTGTGGTCTCCTCCGTTTCAGATTCGTGTGTCAGCATTGTTTCCTCTGCCGCATTCGTTTCCCATACGGTCTCCTCCGTCCACACCTGCTCCGGTGCATCCTCCGGCGGGAACACCATATCCGAGCTATCTTCCATTTCATAAAAATCAGTTTCGCCCTCGGTCGATATGTCCCCGGCGGCGATGACCGTATCCGCAGTTTCCGGCAAACTCTCGGTCGTGATCGTCGTCGTTTCTGCAGAATCCTCGAAGTAGTAGTCATCGTAGCAGCCGGTCGCAAGCAGCGTACTCATCAGCAGTGCCGTCAGTAAAACTTTTTTCATAGCCATCGCCCTTTCTGTGGTTTTTCTCACACTACCACAGATCGGGCAAAAAGTCCAGTGTTTTCAGAAAAGTTCTACGTTTGGCACGATCCGCACACCGTATTCACAGCACAGTGCCTAAAAGCACTCCATCACCGGGTCAGGCTCCGGTTCGACCTCTGCCGCATCCTCGCTGACATCCATCGAAGCACTTTGCCGCTGCTGGAGCTCTGCGTGATAGGCGTTGAGCACGACCGTCTGGACTGCATCACGCCCGGACTTCGTCACAGCATGAAAGATGTCCTTATACTGTGTGTTGCCGTCCTTGTCCTGATAGCTGCTCGACGGCATTGCCACAAACAGTCCATTCTCGCTATCGACCACACGCAGCCCATGCACCACAAAGGTCTCTCCGATGGAGACACTTGCGTAAGCCTTGACCTGCATATCCGGCTTGTCCACCAGACGATTGATCCTGGCACTGATCTTGATTCCCATAGTCCCACCTCCTCTCCTTCAGTGAAATGTATATATCAAAGCGGCAAGCCGCATTTGATCTAAAACTGCGCCGGAATCAGCTGCTCCGGCATATCGCTGATGATCGGCTCCGTGTCGTACATCTGCGCTTCCTCCTGCGTCATCGAGATCAAGGGATAGCGGAATACTTCACCCCATTTTGCAATCTGCTCATCGGTGAGAGACTTCTCCACATAGCCGTCATCCGTTTCATGATCTCCGGCGATCATAAGCGTACCCACGATCAGTTCCGTGCCTAATTTTCGGTTGATCGGCAGCTGCTCCAGCAGACCCTCATCATTGCAATATGCAAACACCTCGCCGTCCCGGTCAAAATAGACCGGCTCGATCAGACCCCCGACGACCGATTGCTTTGCCTCCAGACGATCGCGTATTTCCGCCGTATA
>JAILPP010000142.1 GCA_024699425.1 Oscillospiraceae bacterium
TCAATCATTGGAGGTGGTCGAATGAAGAGCTTTTCCTACACGGGTACAACACCTGCCGGCAAGCAGGTCAAGGGTACCATCAATGCGGAGGATGAGAGAGATTTTATGTCGCAGATCAGCAGCAAAAATCTGACAAATCTCAAGTATCAGGAAAAGGACATCACAAGTTCGAAAACTATCAAAAAGTTCAGCACCAAAGACCTGTCTTTCTGTTGCCGTCAGCTGGCAGCGATGCTGACATCGGGTCTTACGCTGGTCAAGGCGCTGGACATCCTCAGCAAGGAACAGCCGACCGAGCAGGCAAAGGAAGTATGGCAGAGCGTGTACGAGAACGTGCAGAAGGGTGAATCCTTCTCCTCGTCGCTGGAAATGTACAACGGTGTCTTTCCTGAATTCCTGATCTCCATGGTCAACGCAGGTGAAACGTCAGGTCAGCTTGATGTCATCATGCAGCGTATGTCGGACCACTACCAGAAGGAAGTAAAGATGAACAACACGATCAAGGGAGCAATGACCTACCCGCTGATCCTCGGTTTCCTTTGTATTGTAGTTGTCATCGGTATGTTCACGTTCATCATGCCGACCTTTGCGGGTCTGTACGAAGATCCCGAAGCGATGCCGGCATTCACGAAGGTCATGATGGGCTTTTCGGATTCGCTTGTCCACTTCTGGTACATTTACATTCTCGTTATTGTAGGAATTGTGTTTGGTGTCACCTACGTCATGAAGATACCGAGTACCCGTCTCAAGTGGGATAAGTTCATATTGAAAGCACCCACAGTCGGTCCTCTGGTTGTCAAGATTTATACAGCACGATTTGCAAGAACGCTGTCCTCGCTGTATTCTTCCGGTATTCCGATGGTAGAGTGTCTGCATCGTTCCTCTGCGATCCTCGGCAACCGTTACATTGACGAGTGCTTTGAGAACGTCATTGACGAGGTAAAGCAGGGTGAAACGCTTTCCGCTTCTATTCAGAGAACCGAGATTTTTGATTCGATGTTCTGCTCGATCATCTTTGTAGGTGAGGAAGCAGGCGCACTTGATACGATCCTTACCAAGAGCGCAGAGTACTATGACGAAGAAGCAGACTCCGCAGTCGGCAGACTGGTATCCCTTCTGGAGCCTGTCATGATTATCGTCATGGGTGTTGCAGTATGTATGCTGCTGCTTGCAGTATTCCCGGCACTGTACGGCTCCTTCGACTCCATTGCAGCGTAAATCAAAAACAAACACAGAGAGGTGGAACAATAAATGCTTTCATTTGACGTTACTGATAGAAAAATCCGTATTATTAAAGGTACGGAGAGCAGCGGCAAGATCAAGATCTCAGCCGCTGCCGAGATCGCACTGGAAGAGGCAGTCATCGTCAACGGTCATGTCAACGACATCAACCGTGTTGCGGTACTGATCAACCAGGTACTCAAGCGCAACAATATGCCTGACAAGGAGGCAATCGTAGCGCTGTCCTCCAACCAGACCGTATTCAAGGAACTGCTCATCACACCGAACGCAAAAGAGTCCGAGTTCATGAAGGAGATCCGTTACCAGCTTCAGGTACAGATCAATGTGGATGAGTCCTATTCTGTTGCTTACGTTATCGTAGGCGAACCGGAAGATGATGAGAACGGTGAGAAGAAGCAGCGTGTTCTTGTAACTGCCTGCCCTTACGATGTTATCGAGTGCTACAAGCGCATCTTCCATATGCTGGGCATCAACCTCAGAACTGTTATGATCGGATGCAACGCCATCACCAAGGTTCTGCTTGCAGATGCCAAAGTCAAGGCAAAGATGCCGCTGCTTGCGGTACAGATCGACAGCGACTTCATCTCGCTCAACCTGTACGAGAACAACCAGCTTTCGTTCTCCCGTTTCGCATCCATTGATCCGGAGGACTATGACAACCCCGACGATTATGTATTCGAGGCAGTCAACGAGAACATTTTCCGTATGCTCCAGTTTGCAAGAAGCCGCGGTTCCGAGAATATTGAGAACGTGGTATTCTATGGTGATCTGAGTGTTTCCGACAATCTGTACAACCGACTGATCGACGAGCTGGCACCGAACGATCTGACCGTAAGCCAGATCAACGTACCGCCGCAGATCCACGGTTATCAGAATCTTGAATTCTCCGTATACGCCAATGCGATCGGTGCGATGTTCAAGCGTAACAAGCTGACAGAGCACATCAATCTGCTTGAAGTTGAGAGTCAGGGTTCGGCAGCGGGCAGAGTAAAGTCTGACAAGTCCTTCCCGGTATTTGCAGCAGTCGGTGTTGGTGTATCGCTGGTGTGCGTACTTGGTGCATGGGCAGTACTGGGCATTCTGGACGGCACGGTCAGATCGGACACAGCGAAGCTCCGTGCAGACATAGATTCTCCGCAGACCGCAGCCAGGCTCCAGCAGTACGATGATCTTCAGGTAATGCGTGACAATGTAAACACCTATGCAGAGCAGGTCAAGGATTCCAGCCGTGCATATCTGTCGCTTCCTGTAGTGACCAGACAGTATTTTGACGCAATTGATGAAGCAATCACCGTCGTTGCGGAAGAGGACGAAGCAGTCAACGAAGCAGCGATCATCGAATCCATGAATTACGCAGACGGCAAGTTCGATTTCCCTGTTCTGGTATCGACGAATGATGAGTACTCTCAGAAGTTCCCGGCAGCACTGGTTCAGTATCTGTATGACAAGCACAGTGACAAGTTTGTGAACATCACATACAGCGGCTATGCAGTTACAGAGAACGATAACACCGAAGGCGGCGGCGCACCGACGCCGGCAGCACAGCCTGCCGAAACAGAACCTGCCTCCGAGGCAGCATCGGCAGAGAACGAGACACAGTCTGCATCGGAGGCAGCACCGGCAGAAGCAGCGCACGCCAAGAAGGATGAGCTGACAGGAAACAAGCTGGTAGCCTTCATGCTGACACTTGAAGTCAACAACGAAAAGCAGCTTCCTGACTTTGCAGCAGAGAACGCAGCAAGTGAGGCAGCGGAGTCTGACGTAGCTGATTCCGAAACGGCAGAATAAGGGGGTAGATGACAATGAAGAATATGAGTTACAGAGATAAAATGATTATTTTGATCATTTCTATCATCGTTATTCTGGTAGCAGGTTTCTTTGCACTGATCAAGCCGGCGTATGACAAGCTTGTAGCGGATCAGGCGACCTACGAATCCACCAAGACAGAGTGGGACGGAATCCAGCAGAAGCTGCAAGCGATTCCCGAACTGAAGAGTCGGATCGAGAATACATATAATGAAGCCAAGAAGGATGCAGCCGTTCTGGAGAACACCGCATTCGGCGACATCAACAAGGACTATGACAGAAAGAAAGTCAACTATGGTCTTGACCAGTATCTGCATCAGGCAATTGACGACAACAACCTTGACATCACGGCATTTGCGATCGGCGATGCAGGTGAGATCCAGATCAAGTATTCCTACTACAAGCCCAACGTTGTGACTTATGCCCTGCTTGAAAGCGGCGATGTCAACGGCAACTATGCTGAGGAAGTAGCAAAGCTGATCGAGACAGGCACAGTCGTTGAAGAGAAGGAAATCGCATCGATCATGGCAAACAATGTCAATATGTCTCTGGTTGGAACAAAGGAAGATCTGATGAACTTCCTGGACACCATTCAGGCAGACAACAATGCGATCAACGTAGACGCAGTAGACATTGCAAACTACACCTTTGAGGACGAAGAGGAAGAAGGACAGCCTGCAAGACCGGCAAGACCTGCACCGACAGCAGAAGGTGAAGAGCCGGGCGGCACATCTGAGATGACACTCGACCTCAAGTTCTACAACGCAAAGACCATGGATAAGCCTGATCTGGGTGATTAAGAACAGCAAGAAGCAACAAACCCCTGACAGTAATAGAGAAAGGTGGTAAAGATGATGAAGGAGAAAACAAACCGAAAGTCTGTTGCTCCTCGTAAAGTTAAGGGTACCGTGCTGTTTACCGTTGTCTGCGTCATGATGGTGCTGATCGTATTCCTGTTAGGAACACTGGCGCTGGCAGCAACAGCCAACAAGCGTGCGAACTACAATTTCCAGAAGGAACAGACGGAAACGATTGCAAGATCGGTTCTGGACAGTGTTGTCACGGCGCTGAACGACACCACGATCAACGATCCTTCCAACACCAACAGCATTCGCCATCAGGTCGAGAATATGCCGAATACCGGCATGGATATGCAGGTACACATCAAGCAGGTCAATGCCGATGGCACAGACGGCGCAGGCTATGACGATTATACTGTAAACGTTGTACCGGCAAATCAGACGATGTGGCTTTATGATGATGTAAGTGATTCGTGGTATCAGGGCGATGTATACCAGATGTCCACAACGGTAACGACCGCAGCGGGCAATGCGCCGTCCACATACAGCATTTATCTGTTCAGAGGCACGACACCCGGCAATCCCGGCAGCGGCGGCGGCGGCGGCGGCGGTGCATTCGTATCGCTCGGCGAAGTCGGCGGTAAGATCGGTACATCCGGTAACGTTACCGGTGGTACACAGTTCGGTATCGGCAGTGCAACACTTCAGAATTTTGAGCTGGACAATAATACGGTAACACAGTCCCCGTTCTTTGTAAATGGTAATTTAAGAGCCGGTTCTGGAGTAACTTCTTATTTCACCGCTTTGGGTAATGCAAATCAGAAGCAGTATGTGGCAGTGACAGGCAGTTTCACACCGGGTAATAATTTCAAAATAGGTGCAATGGTCGATCTGGCAAATGACTGGAACTATGAAGTCACTGATCTGAATTCGGGCGTTGTAACGCAGTATACGAATAGGGGTAAGAACGATATTCCTACGTTTTTTGTTGGCGACACATTTTACTATGCAACCAATGCGATTTCGTATGGTGATGCCAACACGCCGATCAACATCTACGCAGGTGATATGCAGCCGGAGTACAATGGAGGTACTGTTCCTGCCGTAGAAATTACAGGTAATCTGTACCTTTTTGATGACAGTAAAAAGAGCGTTCTGAACCTGGGCTTAAATGGAAGCACATCGCTTCTTTATGACTGGGGTTCAAGCTTTCTTGATGATCTCAGTGATGTCCGGACTTATGACAAGGAAGCAAATTCCACGAAGAACTTTGGTAATTTTTATACCGCAGGCAGTGTTGAACTGAACTTTAGCAGCGGTATTAAGAACCCGCTTTGTGCCGGTGATTTTAGAGTTGCTAAAGATCTGACAATCGGCAATTGCAATAATGTCTCTGAAATCGAAGTGGGCGGTGACTTTGTTGTAGGCGGAACATTCACATGTTCATCCAACATCACCATCAAGTGTAAAAACTTTTACGGTGCAAAACCTGCAAATGTAACCGTAGTAGCAAGCGGCACTGTGGCGGATAGCTGTCCATACACGATTTATCCGTCGGGCAACTCAAAATCAGATGTTGAAAACAATATTGTAAATCCCCCGACAATGGATGAGTACACTGGTGCAGGATCGGCGGACACCTATCCGACAACCGAGGCAGAGCTGAGTACGGATAACTTCAAGAAGTTCATCGGTGTCAATCCGCCGATGGAGACAGTCAACAACAGCAATCTGTCCAGCAAGTCCACAAACGGTGTTTACTGTGTCAGCTCGGACACCCGTTTTGAGAATGTAACGCTGGATAAGACACTGTACATTGATGCAACTGCAGGCAAGAAGGTCATCATCTTTGATAACTGCAACATTCAGGACGGCAACAGCATCATTATCAACAACCGCAACGCATCAGGTAAGCAAAATGAAGTATATTTCTTCATGAAGAGTACTGGTGAAAATTATGCGGATATTGTAAAGAATAATACCAATCCGTGGTGGACACCGGATCCGACAAGATCATCTTTGTGTGTATCCGGCGGCAGTATCATGACAATTGACTGGGCAGAGCATGTAACCGGTCAGACGATTGATCTCAGCAACGCATCCACGATCAACCTGAAGCTTGGCGGCGGCTTCACAATGCCGGCAACAGATCCGTCAGATTCTACCAAGACAGGCTACAATGAGGTTGACAAGTACGGTGACAACTGGTCTTTCCCGCATGTATACATCTATGGTGAGGAAGACAGTCTGCTGCTGATGGGCAATAATGGAATGGTGACTGCCAATGTTCGTGCGCCGAAAATGACTTTCAAGCAGACGAATGCAGCAAAATCCAGTGGCGACCTCATCTATAAGGAAAAAGACAGCACAACAGGCACGACATATGGTCCTGACCAGAATTTTTCAGGCAAGGAAGTTGGTCTGGTAGGACAGTTGATCTGTGGTATGGCGCGTGTAAGCAACGAGTGGGGTATGCTTTACGTTTCCAAGGATCCGCCCGGTACAGGCGGCGGCGGAAGCGGCTGGCACGGCAGTTATACCGGCAATCAGGTTTACACGACCCTGTACTTCAACTATTTCTGATGAGAGGAGTGCTTTTTGATGAAATTGCAGAAACATAAGAAACGTTCCAAGTCCGTCAAGGGCATGACTCTGATTGAGATCATCATTGCAATCTTTGTACTTGGCGTTATGGGTGTCATCATGTGCAGAGTGGCGACTGTTTCGGGAAATCTGATGAAAGCGGCGAACCACACGGAAAAGAGAACGGCGGTTGAGGCTCCCCTCGCCGCCGCCCGGACACAGGAAGGACACTACGAAGCCGAAAAGAAGAAAGCGGATGTAGAAGTCAAGATCACAGGCACATTCGACGAAGTAACGCTGAAAGCCGACAAGTATACCACCAAGAAGAAAGGTGACAACGAAGGCGATCCGGCGAAAACGCAGAATAATGCAGATCTGGTCTACTACACGAACATTCATAGCTGATTCAGGCTGCAAGGAGGCTGAAAAATGAGAAAAAGGGTTAAGGGTTTCACCTTGATCGAGCTGATCGTAGTATTGGCGATCTTCTCAATAGTAATGGTTGCAGCGACATCCCTGATGCAGCCTGTATCGAAGATCATGGTCACAACGGACGTGAATGATACGGGCAACAGCAATGTATCCCAGATCTCCAAATATCTGGAGCTGAGTCTGGGACCTGCGGAGTACATCCGGCTGGCGCAGTTCGTACCGGATCAGACACAGCGTGATGCTATGGTCAAGGATTTCGTAGACACCTGCTATTCGGGAATCCTGTACAAGGGTTCTAATACGACCAATCAGGTTTATGCCAATGCGACCATTCATGTAATGACGATCGACAATGCACACGGCGGCAAGATTTCTGAGTATATCTACGAGTGCAATCTGGAACCGGGACAGACACCGGTTGAAAAGCCGGCACTCTCCAGGGAATACGCAGTCAACAAGGCGCTGTATGACAATTACGCATACACGATCTATCCGGGTGTATCGAAGTACGCGCCGGAGGGAACTTATGATGTCAAGGATTTCATGAGGGACTCACATGATGTGTATCACACCAGTTTCTCGATTGATGCAGAGACGACCCGTTACAGAGGCAGACCCAATCAGATGACAGTGAACTTTTCCGGTACAGCGACGGTAGTGCTGTCCAACATCAACGCACCCACCGAGTACAGACCGAACGGTGTTCCGGTCAGTGCATACTTTGTTTATGATGCAGCATCGGGGGCGATCATGGATAAGTCTCAGGTACAGCCCACCCCGCTTCAGGGCGTGGAGTTTACCGGTCCTGACAATACTGTCAGCTACTGGGGAAGCACCTGCTCAACAATTCAGGAGATCAAGGACGGCGGCTTATGCTTCGTATACGCCTACGGTCCGGAAATCGTAACAGGTCCGAAGACCTGATGCAAAGAAAATCGGCAGTCGGTAGATTGCACTCCGGCTGCCGAAATTTTTCAGGTCAAGCGGCTGTGGGGTCGTAAGTGAGAATTGTTATGTACCAGTCCATAAGGGGCTCACCGCAGAGCGCCCCGACAAACAGCCCGACTGCGAGGTAGGGACCGAAAGCGAATTTGGATTCGCCGCTTCGGAACTTATTGATCATTCCGAAGACCGCAGCGAGCAGAATACCGACGAAGGCAGCCATCAGAGCGCCTTTCCACCCGATCAGAAGACCGCCGGCAGCCATAATCAGGGTATCACCGAGTTCAATGCCGCGGCGGATCTCATCAGACCCGCTTCTTTTGCGGATGACTGCGCCGCTGATCTCACCGATGAGGAAGAACGGGATGCTGACACAGACCAGACCGATCAGGTGATCTACGAGGGAGACATCTTCAAAGCTGAGAAAATCGGGAAGATTTGACGGCTGAACGATAGAGAAGATCAGCAGCGGTACAGCGAGGACAACGATCGCACCGAGCAGCCGCAGGTCCATTTCCATAGTATCCCAATCCATGAATCCGAGGCAGATGAGCAGCGAGAAGAACAGGCAGTACAGCACAGATTTCAGATTGAAGTCCATAATTGCGATGGTCACCACATAAATGATCCCGTTGAGCGCTTCTACAATAGGGTAGCGGGGAGAGATTTTCTCACCGCAGTTCCGGCATTTTCCGTGCAGGATAAAGACCCAGCTCACGATGGGAATAATATCAATGACACGGATCTTCGCACCGCAGGTAGTGCAGTGGGAAGCCCGTTTTACGAGCGATTCATTTCTTGGCAGCCGATAGATCACGACATTCAGAAAGCTGCCGATACAGATCCCATAGAAAAAAACGATGGGGAAGAACATGATGTAAAAACCAATGTCCAAGTATTCATTGTGTAGCATGATGTATGCCTCCTTAATCGATAATACATATATTATACCATACAAAGGTATATTTTACAAGTAGCAATATTAAAAAAGTATGGAGGTTATCGTATGAGAAACATTCGTATTGGTGATTACCTTGTGGAGCAAAGGCTCATCACAGCCGAGCAGCTGGATCAGGTTCTGGCGAAGCAGAAGGAATCACAGGGGAACAAGCGTTTTGGAGAAATGGTCGTTGAACTCGGATTCATCTCCGAGATCAATCTGGCGAAGGCACTTGCAGCAAAGCTGCGTGTTCCCTATGTAGATCTGGGCAATCAGGAGATCGACGAGGATGCCGTCCGCAAGATTCCGGAGAGTCTGGCGAAGAAGCATACAGTTATCGCGATTAACATTCAGGGTCGCCGACTGACAGTTGCAACAGACGACCCGATCAACTTCAATATTCTGGAAGATATCAAGATGCAGACCGGTATGGACACCATCCCGGTACTGGCGACGAGATCCGCCATCAACAAGGCAATTGGTCAGCACTACTCCATGGAGAACGTAGACTCCGTACTGGAGAGTGTACAGCAGTTCCGCAACGATGACGATGCCGATGATGATTCCAAGGAGCGTATTGAGAGTGCGCCTATCGTAAAACTGGCGACCACGATCATCGAGAACTCCTACCGTGCAGACGCAACGGATATTCATATCGAGCCGTTCAAGACCTACACAGTCATCCGTGTCCGTGTCAACGGCGACCTGGTAGAACTGATGAAGGTATCCAACGTAGTACACAACGCCCTGACGACCCGTCTGAAGCTGATTTCCGGCATGAACATCGCCGAGAAGCGTATCCCGCAGGACGGACGTTTCACGCAGACCGTAGACGGCACGGTACTTGATGTCCGTGTATCCTCGCTGCCGACGGTCAACGGTGAGAAGATCGTTATCCGTATCCTGTCCACCGGTAACATTGCGCTGCGTAAGATCACCGACCTTGGTATGTCTGACTACAACTATCAGCTTTTCGAGTCCATGATCAAGTGCCCGCACGGAGTTATTCTGGTAACAGGACCTACCGGTTCCGGTAAGACCACGACACTGTATGCAGCGCTGGGCGAACTGGCGAAGCCGCACGTAAATGTTATCACCGTTGAGGATCCTGTCGAGAAGGCGATCGACGGTATCAATCAGGTACAGGTAAATGCGAAGGCAGGTATGACATTCGCAGCCGCACTGAGATCCATCCTCCGTCAGGACCCGGATATTGTCATGATCGGTGAGATGCGTGACTCTGAGACAGCGGACATCGGTATCCGTGCCGCTATCACAGGTCACTTGGTTCTGTCCACCCTGCATACCAACGATGCAGCATCCACAATTGTCCGTCTGGTAGATATGGGCGTAGCGCCGTACATGGTAGCGACCTCGCTGATCGGCGTTATCGCACAGCGACTTGTCAAGGTACTCTGCCCGAAGTGCAAGCAGCAGAGAATGTCCACCAAGGAAGAGAACGCGCTGATGAAACTCGCCGATCTCGACACCCCGATCCCGGTATACGAGCATCAGGGCTGCCCGGAGTGCAACAACACGGGATACCGCGGCCGTACTGCAATTCACGAGATCATTCACTGTACAGCAGGCATCTCAACAATCGTAGCACGCAACGGCTCCAAGGAAGAGATCGAAGAGAAGGCAAAGGAGAACGGCACCAAGCTGCTGCGTGACAACGTATCCGAGCTGGTACAGAAGGGTGTCACCTCCATGGACGAGCTGGTTCGTGTAACCTACGCAGTATAACAGCAATGATCGGCGGTACGCTGCCGGGAGAAAGGCGTACAAACTACATAATGTTTGGAGGATACAACAATGGGAATTGAAATCAACCGCATCCTGAACGAAGCCCGAGCGATCGGCTGTTCTGACCTGCACTTCACCTATGGCATCAATCCGATCGTCCGTCTGAACGGTGCGCTCCGCAAGATGACGAAATACCCGGAGCTTGACGAAGAGGAGATCATGGACATTGTCAACCAGATGACAAACGAGCAGCAGATGGCGAGTGTTCGTCAGCACAAGGACACCGACTTCTCCTTCCAGACGAATTCCGGATATCGTCACCGTGTCAACGTATTTTTCCAGAGAGGCAAGACGGCAATTGCGATCCGTCTGCTTCGCAACGATATTCCGACGCTGGACGATCTGCATCTGCCGCCTGTTCTGGCAGATTTTGCGATGCGTCCCCGTGGACTGGTGCTGGTAACAGGTCCTACAGGTTCGGGCAAATCGACGACACTTGCGGGCATGATCGACTACATCAACGTACACAGAAGTGCGCACGTTATCACGATTGAAGACCCGATCGAGTATGTACACACGCACAAGCTCTGCATGGTAAACCAGCGTGAAGTCGGAGACGACGTACCTGACTTTGCAATGGCGCTGCGTGCAGCGCTCCGTGAAGATCCGGACGTAATCCTCGTAGGTGAGATGCGTGACTTTGAGACGATCGGTGCAGCGGTAACGGCAGCCGAGACAGGACACTTGGTGCTGTCCACCCTGCATACAACGTCCGCAGCGGACACCATCAACCGTATCATCGACGTATATCCGGAGCATCAGCAGGGACAGATCAGAACGCAGTTGTCGAACAACCTTGTCGGCGTTATCTCGCAGACACTTCTGCCGAGACTTGACGGCAAGGGACGTGAAGCGTGCATGGAGATCCTGAACGTAACCGATGCCTGCGCCGCAATGATCCGTGACGACAAGGTACACCTGCTGCTGTCTGCGATCCAGTCCGGTAAGCAGTACGGCATGATGTGTCTCGATCAGGAGCTGGCACGTTATGTAAAGCGTGGAGTTGTATCCGAGAGTGCGGCACTGGAGAAGTGCCAGTCGAAGTCGGAGTTCTACCGTTTCCTGAACGGTGCAGCCTGATGATAAGCATTTACGGAGAGAGGTTCTGCCTCTCTCCGTTTTTGTTCAGAAAAAATCGGACTTCATGCAAACTGATGATTGACATTTTTTAGATAGTGTGCTATACTTAATGTAGAAACAGCACACGAATTGACTTACAAGCTATAAATGGGCGCAGACTGTCAAAATGCACAAAAGCATTGCGGGTGCAGGGCGGGATTGGGGGCGAGTAGCCCCCAATCCCAGCCCGCCGCCTTGTATACTTTGCCAAGAATGTTCATTTATAGTTACATGATGAAAGGAAAGGATAAGCCTATGAAGATCACCCGAAATCTGGCAGCAGCATTTCTGACAGCGGTACTTGCACTGAGTGCGGGGGCGCTGCCGGCGAAAGCAGAGGAACAGACGGAGAGTACCACTGCGGCAGTCACAGATGCGGAAGAGCAGCCGTCAGAAACGGAACCGACAGAAGCTGTAACCGAACCGACCGAAATGACCGGGCAGGAGACAACAGCCCCCACCGCAGAAGGCGGAAGCTGGCAGATGCAAGGCGGCAAGCGTTACTATTATCTTGCAGACGGTGAGCCGGCGAGGGGAGAACTTGTGATTGACGGCGTGCCGTATCTGTTCGGATACAGTGGCGCGCAAAAGACGGACTGGCAGACAGTAGGCGGCAAGCGTTACTATTACGACCCGAAAACGGGCGAAGCCGCATTCGGCTGGTTCACATATTTTGAGAAGCGGTATTACATTTCCGAAGACCTCGGCAAGCTGACGGGTTTGCAGGAACTTGACGGCAAGCGGTATCGTTTTTCGGAAGACGGCGCATTGCAGACGGGATATTTCACCGCAGAGGACGGCAGACGGGGCTATGCGGAAGCAGACGGCACGGTGTCTGATGGTATGCACGGGTGTCCGGAAGGAACATTGCTTACGGATGCAGAGGGGATCATACTGAAAGAAGCATCGGACTTCCCGACCGAAACCGTAACAGAAACGCAGACAGAATCTCAGACCGAAACACAGCCGGAAGAGACGGAAACAGCGTCTGCGATTTTTGAAAAAGACGGCGAAAAGTACTACATTGCGCCGAATACAGGAGTAGCAGCGGCAGGCATTTACGCTGTAGATGATACCCTGATTATCACAGATGAAACAGGAAAGCTCCTGACGGGCTGGCAGGAGATCGGCGATGAAAAATTCTTTGTCGATTCGGAGACATACACCGTCAGATGCGGACTGTTTGAAGAGGAAGGCGCATGGTACTACGGCACAGACGAAGGTCTTGCAACGGGAGCGCTGGAGATTGACGGTGACTGGATGCCGTTCGGAGATGACGGCAAGCTGATATTCGGCTGGTTTTACATGGAAGACCGCAAATATTATCTTGACCCGTCCACGAAGCGGCTTTGCCGCAACAGTTTCTTCCAGATCGAAGATAAGATCTATTATTTTGATGCAGACGGCGTGTCCGTATCAGGGCTGAAGACAATCGGCGGAGCGCTGTACGGATTCGGTAAAGGCGGCGAACGTCTGACGGGATTGCAGTCTCTTGACGGCGGAGCGACCTATTATTATTTTGATCCGGAAAAGGGTTATGCCTGCACAGGGCTGCGTGAAGTCAGGGGCAATATGATTCGCCTTGGCAAAGACGGCAAGCAGATTTTCGGCTGGCAGGAGATCGACGGAGAGATGTACTATACCGACCCGTATACGGGTTATGTGGTAACGGGACAAGCCGAGATTGACGGCAGGACGTACCAGTTTGATGCAGAGGGCAGAATGATCCCGGATGCCCGTCTGTACAATCAGAAAGACCAGCAATGGGAAATGGTGCAGTTCAACGAGCGATCGGATTCGACGATGAAGGCATCAGCGTGCGGCATTTTCTCTTTCTGCAATGCGATCTATGCGCTGAACGGAAGAAAAGCGGATGCAGTAGAAGTTGCATACTGGGCGATTGATGTCGGCGCATTCCGACCGGGCTATGACGGAACGACCCGAAAGATCTTCTATGATAATGTAGAGCAGCAGTACGGAGAAACGCTGAACTTCACGCTTGGCGGGCAGTACTGGGGATCCATTTCAGATCCGCTGCTGCAAAGCCATCTGCAATCGGGAGGTGTAGCTGTCATTCATGTCAAGGGACATTTCATGGCAGTGACGGGATATGACCAGCGGACAGGGCTGTATCATATTCTGGAGAGTTACGAATCGAACACCCGCGGACTTGCGGGAGACAGTTGGGTAGATGCGTACAAGATGTCGGAAGGCAATACCAATGTAGACTGGTATGTACTGATCTCGAAGCGATACGATGACGGCTCCGAAGCACCGAGCAGCACTGCCCCGCCCCAGAGCGAACCGAAACCCGATCCGGAATTTCCGGAACTGTTTGATTAACCGAAGCGGCATGAGACAGTGTGTCTCATGCCGTTTTTAATTTTTGGAAAGAGAATGATAAATTTTCCCATATTTTTAATTTTTAAGAATTTTTTAAGAAAACTCCTGTATAATTAAGACAATCCCAAAGGAAAGCAGGATTCCGAAGCCCAACGGAACAGCTTACCGAATTCTTATGAGGGATATTGGGAACGCCGGAAACCGCCGGGCATAGGCAAAAAAGGCAGGAGGGATTCGCCGCACGGGTCACGAGAGCCGAGGGAGCCGATGCCGGCGCAAACCGGAGCAGCCGAGGGTAAACGTTTAATAAAACCAATACAAATAGAAAAGGGGAAAAGATTATGAAGAAGAGCAATTTCACCAAGAAGATCGTAACCGCAGCCGCAGCAGCAGTGATGTGTGCAGCGATTCCGGCGATCACCATTTCCGCAGCGCAGACGCTTGCGGGTGACGTGAATCTGGACGGGACAGTCAGTGTATCCGATCTTGTCGCATTCACGAAATATCTCCACGGCAAAGCCCCGCTTGAGCAGCAGGCGCTGGAGAATGCCGACATGGATCAGGACGGAAGCAATGATGTCTTTGATCTGGGACTCATGAAGAAAACGGTACTCAGCGGTGCAGAGCAGACACCGACGGAAGAGCAGCCGACCGATGCACCGACGGAAGAGCAGCCGACCGATGCACCGACAGAAGCAGGCGTAGCCGCAGCGATCACGTTTGAAGGCACGAATGTCACGCTTGCGGATGCAGAGGGCAACGCGCTTGCAAGTGCATCGAATGTAACGGTGGACGGCGCATATGTGACGATCACCGCAGCAGGCACTTACACGATCACAGGTAAGAGTGATGAGGGTCAGATCAAAGTCAGCACGGACAATGCAGCAGATCCGACGGCAGTAGTTGAGCTGAGTCTGGAAGGGCTTACGCTGTCCAATTCCACCGCAGCGCCGATCTACATTGAAAACGTAGGCGATGAAGCAGTGATCTCTGTGAAGAAGGGGACAGAGAATGTCATTTCGGACGGCAGCACGCACACAGACAGCTATGTCAACAGTGACGGAGAGACGAAACTCTGTGCAGCAGCGATCTATGCCCGTGATGATCTGAAGATCAAGGGCAAGGGAACGCTGAAAGTCAACGGCAATGCAGAAGACGGCATTGTATCCACCAACGACCTCAAGATCTGGAACGGTACAGTAGAAGTTACCGCAGCGGATGACGGTATCCGTGCAGATTCGATCAAGATCGGTGATCCTGACGATGCAGTATCGGCAGGCGGCAAGGGTTACGAAAATCTGATTGTCACCGTAAACACGAACAACGGCACAACAGGCGGCGATGGCATCAAGGCAAGTTCCGAGACAGAGGGCAAGGGTTTTGTGACGATCAACGGCGGTACAGTGACGATCAATTCCTATGCAGACGGCATCCAGGCAGAGCAGCTCTTCACGATGAATGACGGCGATCTGACGATCACGACCTATCAGGGCAGCGGCTTCACATCGGGCAGCACATCGACAGGCACCACAAATCCGTGGGGCGGCGGAAGCGGCGGCATGGGCATGGACGGCAATGCCAACAAGACCGACATATCCGCAAAGGGCATCAAGGCAGTAGGTCTGTATGATGCAGCAGGTACAACATGGCAGTCCGCAGGTGACATTGTTGTCAACGGCGGAAATATCACAGTAGATTCTTCGGATGATTCTCTGCACTGCGGCGGCAGCATGAGCATTCTGGGCGGTGTATTCACAATTGCGTCGGCAGACGACGGATTCCACTCCGACCACGAGCTGACCATCGGCACCAAGGGCGCAGGGACATATGATGACGTACAGATCAACGTTACCAAGTGCTATGAAGGTGTTGAGGGTGTGACCATCAACCAGAATTCGGGTTCTGTCTATATCGTATCGGGTGATGACGGTTACAATGCGGCAGGCGGCAATGACGGCAGCGGCAGCGGCAACACCAACCCGTGGGGCGGTGGCAGCATGAGCAGTTCTACGGGAACGCTGAACATTAACGGCGGACTGGTCGTCGTAAACTCTGCCAACGGCGACCATGATTCGATCGACTCCAACGGTGATCTGAACCTGAACGGCGGTTATGTATATGCCAACGGGCAGGAGCCGTTTGACTGCGGAGACGGTGGTTATTCCATCAACTACAACGGCGGCAGTGTGATCACGATGACCGCAGGCAACACGAATCTGAATGCACGTTACAGCTTCACCGATGCATCGGGCAATGTAATCGTATCGTTTATCGGTGCATCCGGCAATCCGGGTCAGAACTGCACGAACTGCACAGCCCAGTCCGGCGGCACAGTAGCAGGCGGCACGGAGATCTGCGGCGGCAAGGTAACCGTAGGCGGTACACTTTCGGGAGCGACACAGATCACAGCATCGTCGTCCTCCGGCAGTATGCAGCCCGGCGGTCCCGGCAGCAGATGGTAAGCAATCTGAAATTGAAATTTCCATACCCCATTCTTCTGGGCACCCCGCAGCAATGCGGGGTGTCTTTACTTTTTCAGCAATTTGTGGTATAATAGATACATCACTTATGTCGGAGGGAGAATTCTTATGTTCAAGTCAAATCGGGTAATTATTGAGATAATGCTATGTGTAGGACTACTAACGATAGGAGATCATGTAATCACATCAAATGCAGAAGTAGATTTGAAAGCTACTGCTGTAGGTATTATTGAATCCTCTGCTTTTGGCAAAAATATGGAGTGGTCTTTAGACGATGAAGGAACATTAACAATTGATGGAACAGGCGCAATGAAATTTAGTGTTAATGGTACCTTTACCACTACTAATGTTCCATGGTATAATGAACGAGAAAAGATAAAATCGGTTATTATCAAAAATGGGATAACAAATATCGGATGTTACGCTTTTGGATATTGTGAAAATTTAGCTACCGTTGATATTCCGGATAGTGTAACCACAATAGAAAGATTAGCTTTTTACAATTGTACTAACTTAACCTCTATAACAATTCCAGATACCGTGACAACTATTGAGAAGTATTCATTTATAGGATGTGCAAATTTGAATTCTATTACTATTCCATATAGTGTAACGGAGGTGGATGAGGCAGCTTTTAGTGATTGTGTAAATTTGAGTACCGTTAAAATTTTAAATCCAGAGTGTGGAATTTATGACAGTCATCGCACATTTTGCAATGAGGCTGATGGGGGTGGAAACGCATATTTTACTGGCACTATTTATGGTTATGCAGGAAGTAGCGCTGAAAGATATGCTCAAAGGTATAATCGTAAATTTGAGATTATAGGGAGTCAACCTGTTGTTACTCCTTATTCTATGGGAGATCCTAATGGTGACGGTATTATTAATGCAAGAGATGCCACCATGGTTTTGATTGTAGCTGCAAAATCTGGTACAGGCACGGGGAACACGCTGACTGATAAGCAGTTCATTGCTGCTGATGTTAACAGAGATAATATTGTTAATTCTAAAGATGCAACATTAATTTTACGCTATACCGTAGCAGCGGGAGTAGGACAGGATATTACAATCGAAGAAATGGCTTGAAGGAGAAAATAAAAATATGCAATACAGATCACAGATACAATCGTGGCTGAAAGACCACGAATCCGAAATGCTCACGGATTTAGGGGAGCTGATCGCTGTTCCGAGTGTGCGGGGCAAAGCGCAGATGAGCGCTCCCTACGGAGAATATCCGGCGGCAGCGCTCCGCCTGATGCTGGAAAAGTGTGAAAAATACGGTTTTCGGACAGAGAACGTAGATTTCCGTGCGGGGTGCATCGACCTTGACGGCAAGTCTGCGAAGCTGGGAATTTTAGCGCATCTTGACGTTGTTCCGGCGGGAGAAGGCTGGATTCACAAGCCCTTTGAGATGACAGAGGAAGACGGCAGACTGATCGGGCGAGGCACGTCCGATGATAAAGGACCGGCGATTGCCGCCCTGTATGCAATGCGTGCAGTAAAGGAACTTGGGATTCCCCTGCAATCGGGAGTACAGCTCATTGTCGGCACAGATGAGGAATGCGGTTCTTCCGATCTGGAATATTATATGCAAAAGAAAACGCTGCCGCCGATGGTATTCACGCCTGACGGAGACTACCCGGTCATCACGCTGGAAAAGGGCATGGCACGCATGGAATTTTCGGCGCAGTTTGAGGAGAGAGGGCAGATCGTTTCGCTCCGTGCGGGGGAAGTGGTGAATGCCGTACCTGCTTTTGCGGAAGCGGTGCTGGAGGGCATCACGATCGACGAATTTTTAGCATCCCGCAAGACGGAGTATCCGGGAATGTCGATCGGAAGTTTCGTGGATCAATACGATTGTCTGCACATCACAATAGACGGCAGAAGTGCCCACGCCTCAACGCCGGAGCAGGGGCGCAATGCCCTGACCTGTCTGCTGGAGCTGCTTTCCTGTGTACTGGGAGAGAATGCGCAGGCGGAGGCGATCCGCACACTTGCGAAATGTTTCCCGCACGGTGAGACAGACGGCACGCACTGCAATGTCCGTGCATCGGACGAAATCTCAGGCGCACTGACCTTAGTTCTCAGTGTGATGGAGATGGACAGGAAGTATTTGACGGCGAAATGTGACACACGTTTCCCGACCTGTACGAACGGCAAAGCGGTCACAGAGGGCATTGCAGCGGCAGTCCGTCCGCTGCGGACAGAAGTGCTGATGTGTGACGAACCGCATCACACGGATGAAAATTCCCCCTTTGTGCAGACGCTCCTGCATATTTACGAAGAAGTGACAGGGAACGAGGGAAAGTGTCTTGCCATCGGTGGCGGGACGTATGTGCATCATATTGAAGGCGGTGTGGCATTCGGTGCAATGTTCCCCGATGAAGACATTCATATGCACGGTGCAGAAGAATTTATCCGCAAAGAAGCGATCCTGCTTGATTCCGAAATGATGGCGCTTGCGATCACGGAGCTTTGTGCTGAAAACTGATCTATGAGGTGATATTATGCAAACGGGAAGACGAAAGAAGCGCTGTGCGGCATTGCTGCTGACAGTACTTCTGCTGCTGACGGTAATGCTGCCCGCATTTCCTGTCAACGCCTACTGGTTCCGTGAAAACGGAGTAGACGTATCGGTTTATCAGGGCAATATTGACTGGGAGACATTTGCCGCAAACAATGATATGCGGTTTGTCATCATGCGAGCGTGCAAGCTGCCGTCACCGACAGAGGCATTCTTTGTCGATGACAATTTCGACCGCAACTATGAGGGCGCACGTTCTGTCGGATTAAAAGTCGGCTGTTACTGTCGTATTGCGGCAAATTCACGGGATCAGCTTCTGCAAACGACACAGCGGTATCTCATGACGATTGCAGGCAAGGAATTTGATATGCCGGTGTATCTTGATCTGGAGGACGACTCCCTGAAAAAGATCGGCAGCAAGAGCATTCTGACGAATGCCGTCATTGAATCCATGGACATGATCGCCGCTGCGGGGTATCATCCGGGCTTGTATGCGAATCTCAACTGGTACAACAACAATCTTGACGGCAGTCTTGTGAAAGCCCGTGGTTATGATCTCTGGCTTGCCCGCTGGACGCACGATCCGGACGCACAGGATTTCAGTACAGGGTACAGTGTATGGCAGTATTCGGACAAAGGCAGTTACACGGGCATGACAGGGACAGCCGTTGACCTTGATGTAAGCTATGTAGACTACCGTTATGCAGGCGACCACGGCAGAACGATCGACCCTGCGAAACCTGCGGGGCAGTATCTTGTTCCTCTGCGCAATTCTGCGGTATACTATGCAGACGGGACAACACCGACGGGCATGACCGTCACAACTGCAACTCCCTGCTATGTGCAGGAGACATACACCAACGGCTTATGCCGTGTGCTGTACGGAGCTTACACAGGGCAGCGGGTAGGGTATCTGCCGCTTTCGGTATTTGAGGAGACAACACCGGCACCGACCGACCCGCCTGCAACCGACCCGCCGACGGAACAGCCGACCGATGCGCACCAACCGGAAGAATCCCCGATTGAAATTCCGATTGAGATTCCGACCGACCCCCCGACCGATCCGCCCGCAATTCAAAACGAACCGGAGCAGGATCCGCTTTGGAACGGCATTGTTCCCGTGCAGGCGAAAGTACTGGACGATACTTACTGTGACGTATACGAAGCCGACTGTGAAACGTGGAACGGCGATGTGATCGACCCTGCCGATGAATGCACGATCGAAGCCGCCTTTGTCAACGGCTGGTGCAGAGTTTCCTATCCGTCTGGGGGAGCAGTCAGAACGGGCTATCTGCGGCTATCGGATTTCTTCATGAAAGAGAGGAAGAATTTCGGACAGCTCTACACCTCAGCCGCAGTGACCACCTATGAACGGTTTGTGACCGCCCCGACAGGCAGCATTCCGGCGAAGAACCTTGTGATCTACACAGGTGAAGATGCCTCTATGATACAGGTGATCTATGCATCATCGGGAAAGTGTTATCTTTCGTGGATATCCAAGCGGGAGTGGTACGAGATTCTTCTGCAAATACTGGATGCCCACATTCACGGCAAACAGCCGCTTGTGGAACGGCAGTGCAGTCTGGTAGACTGTGACCATGACGGAGTGATCGACGTATTCGACTTAGCCCTTATCAAGTGGCGGCTCGATCATGTGATCGACTGATGCCCGATTGCGGGAGGTAAACCATGAAACAAACGATACAGCATTGTCGGGAACTTTTTCGGCGAATTGTCATCTGTTTTCTTGCGTTGTTGATCTGTCTGACTGTATCCCTGACGGCATCGGCGGAAGAACCTGCACTGTCAGTTGACCCGACGGGTCAGGAGATCAACGGTGACGGTTATTCTGCTGTTCTGTATGATAACACCAACGGCTTGTCCACATCGGAGGCGAATGACATCTGCTGCACGCCGGACGGCTGTATCTGGATCGGCAGTTACAGCGGACTGACCCGCTATGACGGCAACATATTTGATCGTGTAGATTCGACCACAGGCATCGCCAGTGTAGTGAGTCTGTTTGTAGACGGCAGCGGCAGGCTCTGGGTCGGAACGAATGACAGCGGATTGGGCATGATCGAAAAGGAAAATATCCGCATATACCGCAAATCGGACGGACTTGGTTCATCCTCGGTGCGTTCCATCGTGCAGGACAACAGCGGAGAACTGTACATCGGAACGACACAGGGCATCTCCGTCATTGACAGCAACCTGAAAATGCGCAGGCTGAACATACCGGAGCTGAACGAAGCCTATATCCGTATGCTGCAAATCGGCAGTGACGGCGAAACGATCTATGGAGTGACTATGGAGAGTGCGGTTTTCACGATACGGAACGGCAGCCTTGACCGTTATGTCACGCCGGAGCAGCTCGGCATTACGGACGTACATTCGATTCTGCCCGACCCGAAGGATTCCGAAAGCATCTACATCGGCACGAAGGGTTCCATGCTGTATCACGGCAGACTGACGGACAGATTTGAAGCGGAGCAGACCTATGACATTTCCCCGCTTGGCTACATCAATTCGATCGGGCACAGCAAGGGGATCATCTGGGTCTGCACCGATCAGGGCATCGGATTTGTGCAGAATGAGAAATTTACGGTACTGGAGAATGTCCCGCTGAACACGTCGATTGAAAATATGCTGGTAGACTATCAGGGAAATCTCTGGTTTGTATCTTCCCAGCAGGGCGTGATGAAGATCGTCCCGAATATGTTTGCAGACATTTTTGAGAAATACGGACTGGAAGACGAAGTTGTCAACACGACCTGTATGTATAACAGTCAACTGCTGATCGGCACGAAAACGAACGGACTGCTGTCTTTGAAAGAAGGGAAACAGCTTCATAAGATCGTGCTGACGAGTTCCGCGACGGCATCGGGGAAGGCGTGTCCGGAGGACACCGACCTGATGGAAATTCTGAAGGGCAGCAAGATTCGTTCGATTTTCCGTGACAGTAAAAATCGGGTCTGGTTCTGTACGTTCGGAGAGAATGCGCTGCTGCGGCTGGATAAAGGCGAACTGACCCGCTTCACCACGGAGGACGGTTTGCCATCGGAACGGGTGCGGGCAGTCTGTGAAAGCAGAGACGGAACGATCTATGTTGCCTGCACAGGCGGCGTTGCCTGCATTGAGGAAAACCGCATCACCCGTGTATACGGTGCAGATGACGGTATCCGCAACACGGAGATTCTGACGGTAACGGAAATGCAGGACGGCACGATACTTGCGGGAACAGACGGAGACGGCATCTATGTGATTGACGGTGAAAAAGTCACACATCTGGGCATGGAAGACGGACTGGGTTCGGACGTAGTCATGCGCATCAAGCCCGATCGGCAGCGGGAACTGTGCTGGATCGTCACCAGCAATTCCATTGCGTATATCAATGCAGAAAAGCAGATCACCACAGTGCAGAAATTCCCGTATTCCAACAATTTTGACCTGTATGAAAACAGTCATGGCGATATGTGGATCCTGAGCAGCAACGGTATTTATGTCGTTCCCTCATCGCAGCTCATTGCCAACGGTGAGATTTCCCCGATCTTCTACGGCAGGGAAAACGGACTGGCAAATATCACCACTGCCAATTCCTACAGCGACCTGACCGACACAGGAGAATTGTACATTGCAGGAACGACAGGCGTTTCCCGTGTGAACATCAACAAGCCCTTTGAGGACATCAGCAAGATCAATATCTGTGTTCCCTATGTAGAGGCAGACGGGGTGAAATATTTTCCGGATTCGTCGGGAAAGATCACAATTCCGTCCACGACATCCAAGCTGACAGTGTACGGCAGTATCTATAATTATTCGCTGAATAATCCCTATGTTACCTATTATCTGACGGGAATTGACCGTGAGGGGAGAATGCTCCGCCGCAGTGATTTCACGCCGGTTGACTACACCAACCTGAAGGGCGGAACCTATCATTTTGTCATGAGTCTGTCCGATGAGGAGGGCAACAAGAGCAATGAAGTCAGTGTAGAGATCCTGAAACAGCCTGCACTGTATGAACTGCCGTGGTTTACGATCGTCAGCATTCTGGTTGCGGTCATGCTGATCGCCATGATTGTAATGTACATCATGCACCGCCGTGAAATGAAGTACAAGAAAAAGCAGGCAGAAGACAAACAGCTTATCAGTGAAATTGTGACCGCCTTTGCGAAAGTCATTGATATGAAGGACGAATATACGAGAGGTCATTCCGTGCGGGTGGCGCATTACACCACGATGCTGGCAAGGGAACTCGGCTATGATGAAGAAACCGTCGAAAAGTACCATAATATCGCCCTTCTGCATGACATCGGAAAAGTCGGTATCCCGCAGGAAGTGCTGAACAAGCCCGGCAAACTGACCGATGAGGAATTTGCAATTATCAAATCGCATTCCAAGCTCGGCTTCAATGCGCTCAAGGACATCAGCATCATGCCGGAGCTTGCCGTCGGTGCAGGTGCGCATCATGAGCGCCCCGACGGAAAGGGCTATCCCAAGGGCTTGAAAGGTGATGAAATTCCCCGTGTGGCGCAGATCATTGCCGTGGCGGATACGTTTGATGCGATGTATTCCGATCGTCCCTATCGTAAGCGCATGAACTTTGAAAAGACGGTTTCCATCATCCGGGAAGTTGCGGGAACACAGCTTCAGAAAGATGTGGTAGATGCTTTCCTGCGGCTTGTCGATCAGGGTGAATTCCGTCTCCCGGGTGATACGGGCGGCGGCACGACCGAAAATATTGACAACATTCGTGCAAAACAGTAAATTTCATTTTCAACGTGGAAAAGTGAGAAATATTCAACTTCTCCACCACGTTTTCAACAGTTTCAACACTGAAACCCTGTGGAAAAAATGTTGATGCCCCTGAGCGTTTCAGAGCGCTCAGGGGCAGTTTTATGCATCTTACAGAAAGACATATTTCAGAATGAACAGGACGGACAGTACCCAGAGAACAGGATTGACATTCTTGTGTTTTCCTGCTACGGTACTCAGAATCGTGTAGGAAATGATACCGATTGCAATTCCGTCCGAAATGGAGTAGAACAGCGGCATTGCCAGAGTACAGAGGTAGGCGGGGAGCGCCTCGTGCAGATGATCGCTGTCAAACGGAACTTCCGTAATGGAGGAGAACATCAGAAAGCCAACGATAATCAGCGTAGGAGCTGTCGCAAACGGCGGGATCGCAATGAAAATCGGCGCAAGCAGAATGGAGACAAGAAACAGAACAGCCGTCGTCAGGGAAGTCAGCCCCGTTTTGCCGCCTGCACCGACTCCCGCAGCAGATTCGGAAAAGGTCGAGGTCGTGGAAGTGCCTAAGATCGCACCGGCAGTTGTGGCAACGGCATCGGCAAGCAGGGCGGGACGAATCGCAGGCAGCTTGCCGTCCTTGTCGAGCATATTCGCTTTGGAACTGATGCCGATGAGCGTGCCGATTGTGTCAAAAAGATCAACAAACAGAAATGAAAAGACCACAACGATGAAATTCAGAATGCCGACTTCGTGCATATCAATCTGAAAACACTTTCCGAACGTTTCGCCAATGGCTGAAAAATGGGTCATGTGAAAACTCGGAAAAAGAGAAGCGTGTGTCTCGTCAGGAATGTAAATGCCGCAGAGCTGACAGATCATGCCAAGAATCCATGTCGCCAGAATGCCGATGAGCATATCACCTTTGACATGACGGACGTGAAGTGAGGCGGTAATGAAGATGCCGATTACGGCAAGCAGTGCGCTGATGCCTGTCGTGTGAAATTGTTCACGGAAGCTGACCAGCGAAACAAGCGTAGAGGCATTGTCCACGGAAAGTTCCGCATTTTGCAGACCGATGAAGGCGATGAACAGTCCGATTCCCGTTGATACTGCCTTTTTCAGGAAAAGCGGAATGGCATTGAAGATCGCTTCACGGATATTGGTCAGGGAAAGGATAATGAAAATAATTCCTTCGATAAATACCGCAAATAGTGCAACGTGCCACGGATATCCCATCACACCGCACACGGTATAGGCAAAGAATGCATTCAGACCCATTGCAGCAGAAATCGCAAAGGGAAGATTTGCCATGAGTGCCATGCACAGCGTTCCCAAAAACGAGGCAAGACAGGTGGCGATCAGAACGGCGGTACTGTCCATACCCGCAGCAGACAGGATACTCGGATTGACCGCAAGTATGTATGCCATTGTCATAAATGTTGTGATGCCCGCTGTGATCTCCGTTCGTACTGTTGTGCCGTTCTCTTTCAGTCTGAAGATTTTTTCCAGCATAACAATTACCTCATCTTTCGTCATATTCCGCAATATACGGAAGATTCCGATAGTATTCGGCACAGTCCAGACCGTAGCCGATCACAAAGGTGTCAGGAATGGTGAAAAGCGATTTGTCCGCTTTCAGATCGACAACACGGTGGCTGGGCTTGTCAAGCAGGGTGAGAATTTTCAGAGAAAGCGGATTGCGCTTTTGCAGTTCGGCGGCAACCAGTTTCAGCGTCCGTCCCGTGTCGATGATGTCCTCCACGATGATGACATGATAACGGCTGATGTCCTGCGTCAGGTCAAGCGTAATGTTCACTTTTCCCGATGAGGTCGTGCCTTCAAAATAACTCTTCGCCTGCATGAACCCGATCTCACAGGGAATGGAAACCGCACGGGAAAGATCCGCAAGAAATACGAATGCGCCTTTCAGAATGCTGACAAGCAGAAGCGGCTTTCCCTCGTATTCGGCATCAATTTCCGCACCCGCACGCGCGATCGCTTCGTGCAGTTCTTTCTCGGAAATGACTGTCCGCCTGATGCGGGAACGATATTCCTTGTTGTTCATGATATTTCCTCCTGACGGATATTTCAGTACTGTTATTATATCACGAAAGCCGGCGCTTGTCAATGTCCATATGTCAAGAATATTCTTGACTTTCCTGCGGTTTCATGCTATAATAGGGAATGAAAATCTATCCCGAAAGGAATCTTCGATTATGATCGTAACTCGTTTTGCTCCGTCTCCGACGGGCTTTATGCACATCGGCAATCTGCGGACTGCCTTGTATTCCTATCTGCTTGCCAAGTCGCAGGGCGGTAAGTTTATCCTGCGCATTGAGGACACCGATCAGGTGCGCCTTGTGGAAGGGGCAACTGATGTCATTATCAATACACTCGCACAGACCGGCATTGACTACGATGAGGGTCCGGGTGTCGGCGGTGAACATGGTCCGTATGTGCAGAGTCAGAGACTTTCAATTTACAAGGAATATGCCGAAAAACTCGTGAAATCCGGTCATGCCTACTACTGCTTCTGCACACCCGAACGCCTTGAATCTCTCAAGGACGACAAGGGCATCGGCGGCTATGACGGCCACTGCCGCAATCTCTCTCAGGACGAGATCCAACAGAACCTCGCAGAGGGAAAACCTTTCGTCATCCGTCAGAGAATGCCCGATGAGGGCAGCACGTCCTATGTGGATGAGGTGTACGGTGAAGTTTCCATTGATAATTCCGAACTTCGTGACCAGATCATGATTAAGGCGGACGGCTTCCCGACGTATAATTTCTGCCACGTCGTGGACGATCACCTGATGGGCGTTACTCATGTGGTGCGTGGGAATGAATACCTGACTTCTACGCCCAAATATTGCCTGCTGTATGATGCGTTCGGCTGGGAACGCCCGCATTATGTTCACCTGCCCCTGCTCATGGGAAAAGATGCGGACGGCAATGTTTCCAAACTTTCCAAACGCCACGGCGCTGTCTCGTTTCAGGATCTCGTCAATGACGGCTACCTGCCTGAGGCAATCGTCAATTATATCGCTCTCCTCGGCTGGGCTCCCAAGGATACACAGGAATTCTTTACCATGGACGAGCTGAAAGCCAATTTCGGCATGGACGGGCTTTCCAAATCCCCTGCCGTGTTCGACTATGAGAAGCTCAGATGGTTCAATGCGGAGTATATCAAACGGCTTTCGGAAGAGGAATATAACGCAAAAGCACTCCCCATCCTCGATGCTCTTTGTCCGGATTCGGTGAACAAGGTGAAACTCGCCGCTTTGCTTCATACCAGAATTTCAGCGTTCTGCGAGATCAGCGATCAGGTGCAGTTCGTTGTAAATCGCCTCGGAATGACGGCGGATCTCTATACTAATAAGAAAAATAAAACAACTCCCGAACTTTGCCGCACGATCTTGGAAGAAACCCTCCCCCTCCTCGAAGCCGTGGAGGACTGGAACAATGACTGCCTGTTTGCCGTCCTCAAACAGTATGCCGCCGATACGGAACGCAAGGCGGGCGCTGTGATGTGGGCTGTCCGTATCGCTGTCGCAAGACAGGGAATTACCCCCGGCGGCGCAACAGAGCTGATGGAAGTCTTTGGTAAAGAAGAGTCAATCGCCCGCATCCGTCTCGCAATTTCGGAACTGTCTGCATAAAAAAGATGCCCCGCTTGGGGCATCTCTTTTTTTATCAGATGAAATCCGCAATTTTTACAGTGCTGTCATTTGCATAGGCTGCTGCATAACGGAATACTGCGGTTGCATCGGCGGCGTTGGTTTTGCTGTCGCCGTTGACATCGGCTGCCTTCCGCTGTACCTCTGTCAGTCCGCCTGTCGGATCACCGCTGCCGATGTGTGCGGCTGCAATCAGAATCTGTGTGCCGTCACGGGAGTCTACTTTGCCGTCACCGTTGACATCGCCAAGAATATACCCATCACCGGGGGTTTCCTGAGAACCTGTGTCGCTCTCGGTCGGATTCTGGGGGGTTGTCTCTACTACGTCACTGTCGGGCAGTTCTTCCAGATACAGTGCGCATTCAACCGATTCTTTGCCCTCCTCGGTCACTGTCATCGGAATGGATTCGGTGTAGCCTGCAAGATCAAGTGTGATCGTCTCGCCTGATTTGCACGGCTTGCCGCCGATCGTGATGCTGCCTGTGGAGATCGGAGTCAGCGATACCGTCTTGGAACCCTTCGGGAGATAGTATACATAGTTGGGATTGTTCACATCTGTTTCGTCCGGATTATGGTCTGCATAGCGGGATACGGCATCCTTGTCCGTCTTGCAGAGTAGGCTCGAAACCGAAGCCGTTTCGGTGGCGTATGCCTGCGTCATGATGTGCTTGTCATCACTCAGCGAGATGATCGAAAGATCAACATAGGCGGAAAGAATCATCAGGTCTTCCCCTTCCGGCATGGTGATCGGCTTTTCATCATCGTAAAGCTCCCAGTTCACACCGTCCAGTGTGTAGTAGATCGGTGCCTGATCGTCACAGGAAAGATGAATGCTCTCACCCTTCTTCATGACTGTGCTGTTGTTGGAAAATACAACAGTTCCGCAGTCACGGGTCACTGCTTTCAGACAGATGTTGCCGCAGCGGGAAATAACGTCAAACTGCGATCCGTCAATCGTGCCGACTTCTTCGCTGCTCTCGGCAGGCGCTGCTGCATCGGCAGAGGCAGTTTCAGTCGGGTCTTCGGTCATATCTCCCTCTGCCATTGCATATGCAGCTTCCTCTACGGAAATGACAGGGGGTTCTGTTGCATCATACCTGGTTTCCATCGGCATCGGAAGATCCGTGTCCGCAGGTGTTGCTTCGGGCAGCGCGGTGGCTTGTTCTGCGGTCGGCAGCAGCATCGGAACAGTTTCTGTCTCCGTTGCGGAAGGTACTGCTTCACCGGCATCTGTCGGCGGGATAAATGTCGGGATCTGTGCGGCTGTGCTGCTGCTCTCTGTCTCCAAAGCGTCGGTCACGTTGACTGTGTCGCCGGACTCCGGATCGTATTCGATCGGATTATCTACGGCGGCGGACCACTTCTCAGGCTCTACATTGTACATATCTACCCACACAGATCCGTCTGTGCTGTAGAAACTCTGCCCCGTGCGGAGACTGCTCTCCAGCATATCCATTGTGAATGTGGAGTCAAATACTTCCTTTGTGCCGTTTGATCCGGTGGAGATGGAACGGGAGGCGTATTCACACGGAATGCGTGCGCCTGCTGCTTCACCGCTGACCTTCGCTGTGACGGAGAAAGAATCACCTTTCTTCAGGAATACCGGCTCGTCCAGTTCGATCGTCAGATAACCTGTCTCGTCCAGAACTACTTTCTTCGCACCTGCCGCTGTGCCCGAAACAGGATTGTCATTGCTGGTCAGCCCTGTGTAAACAGTGGCATCAAATGTGTCGCCGCTGTACATATTGTAGAACATGATGCCCGTGAGCCAGCCGTTTTCTTCGGCGGTGAATACGTTGGCAATCATGATCTCCTTTTCCGGCTCTTCTTCGTTGACAAGATATGCGCCGTTCCAGCCGTATTCGTCGTGCTGGTACAGACGGTTGTTCAGATTGGCACTCTCGGCACGGTACTCGGTGATGCCGTTGATGGTAGCATCTGCATAGGATACCCAGATGTATCCGTTGTCACCGTATGCGGTGCCGCTGCTGCACTTGCACAGCCATGCTCCGTCCATGGGAGGATTGCTCTTGAAAGACGCTGCCGGAATGCTGTCATCCCAGCCGACAATTGTCATATAACGCCAGTCGGGCATGGCTTCTGCATCGGCGGTGTTCCATGTCTCAAAATCATAGCAGTAGGTGTATTTCTCTGCATCATAGCACGAGGCACTGTACAGGACACGCATCGCCAGCGCATGGTCAGCATAGATACGCTCCTTGACGGCATTGATCTGCTTGCTCAGTGATTCCTGAAGAAAGTTGTCATCGTAGTCATACGGCTGGTAAGGATAGCTCACTGCATCGGTGACATGAAAGTCTGCTCCGCTTCGCATCTGTGCTGCGGAAATGTTCCAGTCCATAATGGAAACATCACCGTAACTGTAGGAGGTATAGCTGTTCGTAGAGCCGAGCCAGCTTGCCAGCAATCCTGTGATCTGGTCAAAATCCTGAATGTCTTCGTTGAACGGAACGTCCTTGTCGTATTTGTAGCCGAAATTGTTCGAGAACATACAGTATGCCATGTTCCATTCCGAAATATTCGCATTCGGATCGGTTTTCAGCAGAGAGCTTTCCATACTGTCGGCTGCGGCAAATGCCCACGACGTATTATACTGCATTTCATCACCAACTTCGGTGACAAGTCCCTTGCTGCGCAGATCATAGCTTGCAGGCAGACCTGCTGTCTCGGAGATCGTTGTCTCATCAGATACGCCAGGATCTGCCTGTACAGCGGATACCGGCACGGACGCTGCTGCAAGAACTATGCTCAGACACAGGGCGGCTGTTCGTTTGAAACGCTTCATAAATTTGTCTTCTCCTTTTTCTTTAATTGGCTCTCCGGATCGCTTTCCGGAAAGATATAAACATTATAGCACACATTCACCGATTAGTCAACACTCTTCAATGGATATTTTATGAACAAATAATGGCAGAAACAGGATTACCCGCAGTCCGGTAAGGAAGTATTTTCAAAAATTATTGTCATTTTGACGAAAAGGGTAAGATTTTTACCAAATGGCGATATATCCGCATTTTATTGCCTCCGTTTTGCGCAAAATCAGGATACTGCATTCCTGATTGTTCATAAATCGTGCAAAATATGTGAAATTTTCTCTCATTTGCCTACAACGTTTTGTAAATGTCACTAATTGACATTCGCACGGCAAAATGATATAATATAAGATATGAATCACACCCACATCGTGCTTCGCTTTGGATGTCTATTCACTTTCATTTATCAGGAAGAGAGGAATTTGGTTATGAAGAGAGGAAACAAAAACCGGATGATTGCCGGCGTTTTTGCCGTCCTTTTCGTGCTGAGTACTGCGGTGACAAGTGTGACCGCTTTTGCAGAGGAAGAGGTCAAGGTTCCGGCACTCAGTGAGGTCACTGCACAGACCGCAGGCAGCGGCTTCGATACGCTCCTCGGAGATTCGATCGTTCCGATCGGCGGAAATGTTACTACACTCGATAACAGCTTCCTTGATGCTGTTACGATGCAGAACTCATTCACAATGCCCGAATCTATTGCGGCGGGTCAGACAGTTCAGATCTACGGACGCGTTGAGTCCGGTACATCTGCTCTTACTTCCGTGTCGGTGGCGGTTTATCAGGTAAACAACACCGCAGTCGCAGTTCAGGGCAAGGCTGTTGTTCCCAACAGCAACGCTTTTGACATCAGCTCCCTCAGCAACGAGATCAATTTTGCTGCACTTCCCGCTGACAGCTACTACTTCGTGGTAATGGCTTCCAACGCTTCTTACCGCAATACCGCCCTGATGGTCAAGAGATTTACCGTCGTTGGCGGTGCTTCTGCTACCGATGGTCTCGGCATCAGTAATCCTGCTCAGGTGCCCTCTGTCATCAATCAGGGTACTTCCCTCAATGTTACCGGTATCGTCAGCTCCTCGATCAGCCCGCTGACCCGTGTCGTTGCTGCCGTTTATGATACAAACGGCAACGCTCAGACCGGCGGTCAGGCAAATAATATCAATGCCACAACTTATGACGTGAGCCGCCTCGCTCCCTATGTACAGTTCAATAAGCTTGGCGCAGGCTCTTATGTTTATCGCGTATCCGCTTCCAATTCGACGGAAACTGACAAGATCGTACAGGAAGCCCGCTTCACCGTTTCCGGCAGCGGCGGTATCACTCCGATCGTTTCCAACGATGCTCTGACCGGCAATATCGCTGCGATTCCGTCTGTGCTTACACAAGGCTCACAGGTGACAATCTCCGGTACCGTAAATTCCGGGTATTCTGCCCTGACTTATGTCAGCGCTGCTGTTTATGATGCTTACGGCAACCTTAAGTTCGGTCAGGCGGATGCACCCCATACCACTACCTATAACATCGGCACACTCGCTCCGTACCTGAACTTCGCTTCCCTCGGTGCGGGTACTTACAGATATGTTGTCACCGCTACCAACGGCGCTAATTCCAATGTCACACTCGCTGACCAGACCTTTACCGTTCAGGCAAATACTCAGGTTCAGACAACCGATACCATCGGCGTTACCGGCGTTACAATCATGCCGTCCAGCATCAGAGTCGGTCAGCCCGTCAGTGTCCGCGGTACCGTAAGCTCTGCGTATTCCAACCTGACCAAGGTTGCTGTGGAAGTGTATGACTCTTACGGCAATTTCAAGACCGGTAAGACTGTCAGCGTCAATGCCAGAACTTATAACCTCTATAACCTCGACAGGTATGTGTACTTCGACAGACTGACGGACGGCGCTTATGAGTTCCGTGTGACCTGCTCTAATGGTTCTCTCACCGATTTCATTGTGAGCAGCCAGAAGTTTGCAGTCGGCACAGGTACGGTTACTCCCAACAATGTCGATTCTGCCACCGACAGACTCTATCTGACCAATGTATTCAAGATGCCCGCAAGCATCAGCCGCGGTCAGATCGTCAATGTCACCGGTACGGTCAGCTCGGCTTCTACCAATCTGGTCAGCGTTGGCGTGAATGTTTATAATTCCGCTAACAAGATCGTGACAGGTTCTACTGTTAATCCCAGAAGCAAGAGCTTCGATCTGAGAAACCTCGATAAGTCGGTTTCCTTCAATACACTGCCCGATGGCGTTTATACTCTCGTAATTCACGGCTCCAACGGCACGAGAACCAATGAGATCCTTCTCCAGCAGCAGTTCACTGTCGGCACCGGCGGCGGTTCGGTAAGTGCAACGGATAGTATGTATATTTCCGGATTCGTTCCGATCGCTTCCGTTCGTCAGGCGGGTCAGGGCGTTGATGTTACCGGCGTGGTTACTTCTCCCGTAACAAATCTCTCTATGGTCGATGTCGGTATCTTCAATTCCGCAGGTCAGCGCCTCTACGGTCAGACCGTTTATCCGAATGCGAGAACCTATGACCTCAAGCTCCAGGACAACAGCCTCCGCTTTGATCTGCTCCCCGCAAATCAGGAGTATACCTTTAAGGTAACAGCTTCCAATGGTTCTGCTTCCAATGTCGTTCTGGCAACCCAGAGGTTCACCGTTACCACCAGCGCTGTGACTCCCGGTGTCAACTCCGATGCCATCACTGTTAGCGGTATTACCCAGATTCCTGACAATATTGCCGCAGGTACGCCCATCACGGTCAACGGTACGGTTACTTCCGCACAGTCCAATATCTACAGCCTCTATTGCGGCGTGTTCAACAGCGCAGGTCAGGCTATTACCGGCAGAACTGTCAACCCGAACAGCAGAACTTATAACCTCCATGCACTCGATCCGTACATTGAGTTCAATAAGCTCGCTAACGGTCAGACTTATACCTTCGCTGTCATCGCTTCTAATTCTTCCAATACCAACTATACTGTTTACAGCAAGAAGTTTACGGTCGGCTACGGCGGTACGACAACTCCCACAACTCCCACTACCGATACTATGACTATTTCCGGTGAGACACAGATCCCCGCTTCTATCGCTTATAAGCAGCCTGTCAGCGTGAAGGGCTACATCACTTCCGCTTATTCCAATATCACCAACGTTTCTGTCGGCGTTTACAATACCGCTAACCTCAACCAGATGGTGGTCGGTTCTGTCAAGAATGTCAACGCAAGAACGTATAACCTCTCTGCAATGGATTCTGAGGTTCGCTTCGATTTGCTGCCGCAGGGTTCCTATGTCTACGTTGTAAAGGCTACCAATGCTTCCGGTACTTATACGCTCCAGAATAAGTCCTTTACAGTCGGCTATGGTACTTCTACCACAACTCCGTCTACACAGACCGGTACCGATCTGTATGTGACCGGTGTTTCTACCGTGCCTTCTTCCCTCTCGGTAGGTGCAGTGTTCAGCGTTCGCGGTACTGTTACTTCGACTTCTTCCAATATCACCACACTTACCTGCGGTGTTTGGGATGTCAATACGCAGAAGTGGATGACCGGCGCTAACAGCGTGACTGTCAATGCCAAGACCTTCGATCTGAGCAGAGTCGATTCTCAGGTTCACTTCAACAGCCTGCCTGCCGGCAGCTACGTCTTCGGCGTTTACGCTTCCAATGCGACAAGATCCAATGTTACCCTCGTAAGCCAGCGCTTTACAGTTGGCAGCGGCGGTTCTGTGACTCCGTCGGTATCCGGTGACAATATCACCTTCAACAATACCATGAGCCTCGGTTCTTCCATCAGACAGGGTTCTCCCGTGAGCGTTCGCGGTACGGTTTCTTCCGGCAGCTCTAACCTTACCAACGTTACAGTCGGTATCTACAATGCAAGCGGTGCAGGTCTGTATGTAAGTCCTGTCAACCCCGGCGCAAGATCTTACAACATCAGCGCAGTGGACAGCGCTATGCGCTTTGACCGCCTGAGCGCAGGTACCTATTATTTCCGTGTGACAGCTTCCAACGGCAGCACAAGCAATGTTCAGCTCGTCAACAAGAGCTTCACGGTTTATTGATCTTCAATGCAAAAGCTCCTCCGGATTTTCGGAGGAGCTTTTGCTGTGAAAATGAGAAAAGCCCGCAGCAATGCGGGCTTTTTGTTGCCTATCCGGACGATACGGTGGAAAAAAAACGCTCTATGATAACTGTTGCTCGCTCATCTGTGATACCGATTCGGATCTCATCAGACAGATTCGCAACAATGGACTTTTCCAGTTCATCCCACGCCTGTCTGCCTGCTTCGTCTTTCGCTCCCTGCAATCCGCTGCGGTATTGCTGAAGTGACCACACATCGTCAGGCTGTACGGCGTTTTGCGGGTTGGTTTCCGTTCGCTGGACAATCCAGCGGAAAACTTCCCGTATCGTGCCGAGTATTCCCTTCGCTTCTTCGTTTTTTCCCGTTGAGGAGATCTCCATCAGCTCTTCTTCCTGCAATTCGCTTACGGATGTTCTGGCGGCTACATAGATTCGACAGAGCTTTCCGTCTCGCTTGTTGTCACACTCTATCCAGAAATCCCCTCTGAAATCATCGAGAATACCATGCACCATGCTGATCGTCTCTTCCGTCAGCAGCCGCAGATGCGTTGCATTTTTTCCCGTCAGTCCGTTGTAAGCGGCAAAACGTTCTGCCTCTTCAAGCGCTTCGCATCTGCCGTGCAGATTACTGTCAATCGTGATGACATCGGTTTTCATCGGGGTTTCCTCACTGAATGGTCAGAATGTCAGAGAAGCCCGTAATGTCAAAAATTTCGAGAATTTCATCATTGCAGCCTGTGATAACCATGCTGCCCTGCTTGTTCATGATCTTCTGCGCAGCAAGCAGTACACGAAGCCCCGCAGAGGATATGTACTCCAGTGCTTTCAGATCAAAGGTCAGATCGGTGATGCCGTTGATTTCGTTGCGCACAACAGTTTCCAGTTCCGGTGCTGTGGTCGTGTCCAGTCTTCCCTCAATGGCAAGCGTAATTGCTGTCTGATTTGTCGTTTTATGGATCTTCATAGTAAATCATTCCTTTCTGCGGTAAGATTGCCGCAACATCGTTATTTCTATTATACCATAACCAAATGAAAAAATCAATAGGCTATTACGATTATATGTGTCTGCTTTTTTTGGGCAAGTTGACAGACGCTCAGTCCAGCAGCGAGTTTAACAGCGCAAAACCAAGTATGAATGACGCAAGCCAGAACAGATGCTGCCGCTTTTTGCCCGCAAGTAAGCCGATAAATTCCCGTATGAAAGCGTTCGGCCAGAAGTACCACTTGGTTCGGCTGCCGATGCCGTCCGCTTCCAGTCCCTCGCTTCTCGACAGTATGCCGCTTCGCAGTACATGATAATTCGTGGTCGAAAACAGAATGCGGGGGTTTTGTTCCTGTGCCTTGATCTTTGCATAGGAAAACCGCATATTTTCCCGTGTGGTCGCGGATTTGTCTTCTACCAGTATGCGGCTCTCCGGGATTCCCTGCCCGATCAGATAGTTGTGCATGGACTCCGCCTCCGCTATGCATTCATCTGCACCCTTTCCGCCTGACGGCACAAAGATGATGTCCCGCCCTGTCTGCGCTTTCTGCTCCCGTGCAAACTCCAGCGCTGCATCAATCCGCCCACGCAGCAGCGGCAGCGGCGTGCCGTCTGCTGCGATGCTGCACCCTAATATAATGACGTGTGTCTTGTCATAGTCGGGGCGGTGCATCGCTGCTCTGATACCGCAGAGAATGGCACTCATCAGCATCGCTTCACAATAAACAAAACTCGTGGTGTATACACTGAATGCCGTTCGGAACGGCAGCTTGCTGCCTTCCACTGAGTATACTGCGGACAGCCAGAATCCCAGAACATAACCACCCAGTATCAGAACACTCGTCAGCAGTCCCAGTACTTTCGGGAAGGAAATACCCTCGTGTCGGATCAGGTCAATGTTGCTGACGGCAAGTCCTACCGAAAAAGAAGTCATCAGCGGGAAACTCAACAGCATGAAGGCGCTGCCGGATTCGCAGAGCAGCGTGTAGATGTGCAGCATACTCAGATTCTCCGGCTGCTTGTAGATGAAAATGACCGCAATCAGCAGATTGATCGATACGCTGCACAGAAAAAGCGACGCTCCCCCAAAATATAGCGTTGTATAGGAGAATAACTCGATTTTCTGACGGATCAGATAGGACGCTCCCAGCAGTATCGTCATGATGAATGTGTAGATCTGCACGATCAGTACAACGGCATGAGAACCGCTGAAATCACCGTCGAATTCGTTGTACAAGATCCCGCCCGGCAGAATGTGTATCATGTACACCGTGCCGTCAGTACTGACAAGCTCTGCGATGCCCGGCGCTTTTCCACGAATTGTCAGGGTATGATCTGAACGTTCCGTGATCTCTAATGTTCGGGTGTCTGCGGCAAATGAGGCGGCGGATACGTTCTCCGGAAGCCGCACCGTCAGCGTTCCTCTGTGAATCAGTGCTGCACTGAGAATGGCAATGCAGAACAGGACAGTCGCTAACAGTGTGGAATATCCAAGACGTATCAGAGCGACTTTTCCCCGTTCAGGGGTCATGTGCCGCAGTTTCATAGGACATCTCCCTTTCAATACATTAGACTTCCTCAGAAACTTCCGAAGCGTCATCTTCCTTGTCTCTTTTGCACCTGACTTTGAGCCTCTCCCTTGCAATACATACAGTATTCCTGCGGTCGAGTCTCTTCGTCAGGCACAAAATATCCTGCGGAATCTGA
>JAILPP010000027.1 GCA_024699425.1 Oscillospiraceae bacterium
CCTTGGCGGCTGGTTTTCCCAGTGTGATTACAGTGAAGCAGTGCTGGATCATTTCATCACAGAGCAGGATTTTGCAAAGATCGCTGCATGGGGTGCAGATCATGTCCGCATTCCGACGGACTACAATATTGTGGAAAACGAGGACGGAACATGGAATGAGAAAGGTTTCCAAAGACTGGAAAACGCCTTTGCGCTTGCGGAAAAGTATCATATGCGTGTTGTGCTGGATCTGCACAAGACCGCCGGATTTTCCTTTGATACAGGGGAGCAGGAAAGCGGATTCTTTGCAGACCGCGGACTTCAGGATCGGTTTTGCAGGCTCTGGGAGGAATTTGCACAGCGTTTCGGTAATCGTCCGGAGCATATCGCATTTGAGCTGCTCAACGAGGTCACGGACAAAAGCTATCAGGAAACGTGGAATGCCATTATCCGCAGAGTGATCCCGATGATCCGCCGTTCTGCGCCGGATACGCTGATTCTTGTCGGCGGTTATGACAACAATGCGGCATGGGCAGTACCTGCGCTGGAAGCGCCCGCAGATGACAAAATTGTGTACAATTTCCACTGCTACGAGCCGCTGCCCTTTACGCATCAGGGCGCTACATGGACAGACAAGATCGACCCGGAAAAGCGCATTCCCTTTGCGGAAAGCGGGACGACAGAGGCTTACTTCGAGGAGCTGTTCGATGCGGCGATTCAGAAGGCAGAATCCGTCGGCGTGCCGCTGTACTGCGGTGAATACGGCGTGATCGACCGCGTTCCGGCTGATGACGTGGTAAAGTGGTACAAGTGCATTCACAGCGTGCTGGACCGCCATAAGATCGGACGCTGCACATGGACGTACAAGAAACTGGATTTTGGTCTGACAGAGTCGAGACTTGACGGCGTTCGCAGTGAAATTCTACAATGCCTGTGATAAATTTCTGTGCAGATTCACATATGAAGTAAAAATAGTGTTATTTTCATCAAGATCGTTATATCTTTAGCGCGAAGAATGTGATATAATGAAATTACCAAAAGGCAGAGTGCGCTAAACTGCCTGCGGAAAATGAGATTCTTTGAGAGGGGAATTCAAGAATGAAAAAGAGAACATTCAAGAGATGGGCAGCAGGTGTTGCTGCAATCGCAATGCTCACAGCCGCAGTTCCGGCGACCGTGATTCCGGCATTTGCAGCAAGTGAGGTATTCAGTGCCACATTCGATTCCGGCAAGGGCGACTGGGGCATTTACAAAGAGCCGACAGGCGATGCGACACTCGGCGCTGAAAGCGGCAAGCTCGCTCTGAAAATCAACAACGTCGGTGACAAGACCTACGCTGTTCAGATGTACCGCAGCCTGATTCCACTGTACAAGAACGCCAAGTACCGCCTGACCTATGATATTTCCTGCTCGACAGAGCGTTTTGTAGAGGGCATGATCCAGCAGAACGGCGGCGAGTATACCGCTTATGTATGGGACGGCATCAATGTCGGACCCACACCGCAGACGATTGAACATGAGTTCACGATGGAGTACGATAATGACCTGATGGCAAAGCTCGTATTCAACTGCGGCGCACAGGAGAAGGATCCTGCAAATCTTCCCGCACATACCATTTATCTGGACAATGTAAAGCTCGAATGCATTGATGACAGCGCAGCCGTTAAGACAGGCACCGGAGCAGCAGAGGCTTCCATTCTGACCAATCAGGTCGGCTATAAGCCCGCTTCCAAGAAGATCGCCGTGTTCCGCGGTGTCACCAACCAGACCGAGTTCCAGGTAGTCAATGCCACAACAAACAAGACCGTTTACACCGGCAAGCTCTCCGCAAAGATGAGCAATTCCAGCGCCGGTGAGGATAACTGGCAGGGCGATTTCTCCAGTGTCAAGGATACCGGCAAGTACATCATCAAGTGTGCAGGTCTGGAGGACAGCTATGCATTTGAGATTGCAGCAGATCCGTATTCCGCACTGTTTGACGACAGCATCAAGATGCTGACGCTCCAGAGATGCGGTCAGGAAGTTTCCGGCGGCAAATTCAGCCACCCCGCCTGCCATACGGAAAAGGCAACCGTCCTCGGCACCAATCAGCAGATTGATGTGACAGGCGGCTGGCATGATGCAGGCGACTACGGCAGATATGTTGTAGCAGGCGCAAAGGCTGTTGCCGATCTGCTCTACGCAAACCTTGCAAATCCGAGCAAGGCAATTCTCGACGAAACAAAGTACGAGCTTGACTGGATGCTCAAGATGCAGGCTGACAACGGCGGCGTTTACCACAAGGTATCCTGCGCAACGTTCCCCGGATATGTTGCACCGCAGGCAGAGACACAGCCGCTGATCGTAACACCGATCTCTTCCACCGCTACGGCTGACTTCTGCGCATCTATGGCACTTGCAGCACAGGCTTACAAGACAAGCGATGCAACCTATTCCGCAAAGTGTCTGGCAGCAGCAGAGAAGGCATGGAAGTACCTCGAAGCAAATCCGAACTTCAACTTCCAGAACCCGAAGGAAGTTACCACCGGTGAATACGGCGACAGGAGCGACAAGGACGAGCGTTACTGGGCAGCGTGCCAGCTCTATGTGACCACAGGCGATGGTAAGTATCTCGAAGCGGCACAGAAGATCGGTATGCAGTCCGGACTCGGCTGGGCAGATATGGGCGATTACGGCAATATCGCAATTCTCACCAACCCACAGGCTGACAAGAGCAGCTCTGCTTACACCTCTGCCAAGGCAGCAATCATCAAGGCAGCCGATTCCTATGTGACCACTTCTTCTTCCAATCCTTACGGCTCCGCAATGTCGAAGTACATCTGGGGCAGCAACATGGAAGTTGCCGATGCCGGTATCATGTGCGCAATGGCATATCAGCTCACCGGTGAGGCAAAGTATCTCAATGCCGCAGAATCCCAGCTCAACTACCTGCTCGGCACCAATCCGCTTGGTACTTGCTTTGTGACAGGTTACGGTACAGTTTCCCCGAAGAATCCGCACCATCGTCCTTCTATGGTTGCAGGCGAAGCCATGAAGGGTATGTTGGTCGGCGGTGTTGACTCTGCACTGGAGGACGATGCTGCAAAGGCTTACGTCGGCGACGCACCCGCAGCAAAGCGCTATGTTGACAATTCCGAGAGCTATTCCACCAACGAGATCACCATTTACTGGAATTCTCCTCTGACTTACCTGATTACACTGACCAATGCAGACAGCGCAGGCACTACCACACCGGAGCAGAATCCCACCGATGCACCCGAACAGCCTTCCGGTGATGTACTGTACGGCGATGCCAATAATGATAAAACTATTGACATCATGGACGTAATCCGTGTCAACAAGTATCTCCTCGGCAGTGCAAATCTTGATGCACAGCAGTTCAAGAATGCAGACGTTGACCTGAGCGGTGAAGTCAATTCCACAGACTCCCTGAACATCCTGAAGTATATCATCAAAGTAATCAACAAGCTGCCTGTCAGCGGTTCTCAGCCTGTCGCAAATCCCGACCAGCCTGATACACAGCCCTCTACACAGGAAGCAACTTCCGCACAGAGTACAGGTATCAAGGACTACGGTACTGCAATGAATGCCAATGCGACAATGGTTTCCGATTTCCGCAAGGGCGCAGGCGACTTCTTCGCATCTGACGGCTGGACAAACGGTTCCTGCTTCGATTGCTGGTGGCATGATACCAACACTTCCCTTGACAACAATATGCTCACGCTCACCATCGACAAGGATAAGGGCAACAAGGGTATGTATTCCGGTGCCGAGTTCAGAACCAACAAGTACTATCACTACGGCTACTACGAGACTTCCATGCAGGCAATCAAGAATGACGGCGTTGTTTCCTCGTTCTTCACTTACACTGGACCGTCCGATGTCATCAACGGTGAGAAGAATCCGTGGGATGAGATCGACATCGAGATCCTCGGCAAGGATACCACCAAGGTGCAGTTCAACTACTACAAGGACGGTCAGGGCGGTCATGAGTATATGTACGACCTCGGCTTCGATGCTTCCGAAGGCTTCCACACCTACGGCTTTGACTGGCAGCCTGATCGCATCACATGGTATGTTGACGGCAAGAAGGTTTACGAGCTGACAGGCGATATGCCCAGAACTGCAAGCAAGATCATGATGAACACATGGCCGGGCGTTTCCGATCCGAACAGCAAGGACAATGTCATTGACTGGCTGAAGAAGTACGACGGCAACACCCCGATCTCCGCACACTATCAGTGGGTAACCTATGACCGCAACAGCAACAACGGTCAGAAGCCGATGACACTCGAAGAGCTTGAGGCAATGTTCACGCCTCCGCAGCAGACAACAGAGCAGCCCACCGAAGCTCCCCAGCAGACCGGCAGCATCAAGGACTATGGTACACCCATGAATGCAAGTGCCAAAATGGTATCGGATTTCCGTACCGGCAAGGGCGGCGACTTCTTCGCTTCCGACGGCTGGACAAACGGTTCCTGCTTCGATTGCTGGTGGCACAAGTCCAACACCTCCCTTGACGGCGGTATGCTGACTCTCACCATCGACAAGGATAAGGGCGGCAAGGGTATGTATTCCGGTGCGGAGTACAGAACCAACGAGTTCTACGGCTACGGCTACTATGAGACTTCCATGCAGGCAATCAAGAATGACGGCGTTGTTTCCTCGTTCTTCACCTACACAGGTCCTTCCGACAACAATCCGTGGGACGAGATCGACATCGAGATCCTCGGCAAGGATACCACCAAGGTACAGCTCAACTACTACAAGGATGGTCAGGGCGGTCATGAGTATATGTACGACCTCGGCTTCGATGCCTCCGAAGGTTTCCACACCTATGGCTTTGACTGGCAGCCCGATCACATCACATGGTATGTTGACGGCAAGGAAGCCTACACCATGAGAGGCGATATGCCCAAGACCCCCGGCAAGATCATGATGAACACATGGCCCGGCGTTTCCGACCCGAACAACAAGGATAATGTCATTGACTGGCTGAAGAAGTACGACGGCAACACTCCGATCTCTGCACATTATCAGTGGGCAACTTATAACACTACCCGGTAAATTCCGTTGGTAATATTTATTCTTCCTAAAGCACAGTGCGCGGGGTGCAAACCTTTGCGCATTGTGTTTTAAAAAACACTGCATTCCCCCTTGACAATATTTTGACCTTTGTGGTATAATAATAACATAGGGTCATGACAAGGAGGTGTCAGTATGAAAGAGGATTCTGAAAAAATGATAGCTGAGCATTTATTTTTGTCCCGTGAGGAAAATTTCGTCCATTCCTCGTTCGATCAGGAAATGGCGTTTTACGAAAGCATCTGTTCCGGCAATATCGAACTGGTGAGAATGCTTGCCACACCGCTTTGCAGTGAGGGATACGGCATTCTGAGCCATGATGCTCTGCGGAATATTCAGTATCATCTTGCCATTTCGGCGGCGATGATCGCACGTTTCTGCATCCGCAGCGGTATGACACCGGAGGAGGCGTATCATCTGAGTGATGTTTTCATCATGAAAGCGGATAAATGTCGCACTGTCTCAGAGGTTCATGCGGTACACAAGGAAATGCTGGAGGGTTATACCCGCCAGATGCGCCGTGTGCGCAACAGCCGTGTTTACTCCAAGCAGATTGTCAAGACGATGGACTACATCAGCGATCATCTGCACAGCCGCATTATGCTGGAAGATGCCGCCGATCATTTGCAGTTGAGTGCGGCGTATCTGTCCCGTCTGTTCAAGTCGGAAGTCGGCATGACGTTCATTGAGTATGTGAATCAGAAAAAAATCGAATCTGCTGCCAATCTTCTGCGTTTCTCAGAATACTCCACACTGGAGATCAGCAATCTGCTGGCGTTCAGTTCCCAGAGTTACTTTATCAAAATTTTCAAGAAGTACATGGGTGTAACGCCCGGAGGATACAAGGCAACCTATCAGCTTCCCGATTTCCAGCAGGAAGAAGCTGTGTAAAATCAGATAGACCGCATTCGGAATTACCGGATGCGGTTTTATTTAGCAGACTATGCAATAAAATGGCATGAAAATGCCATTGCCATTCGTGATACAATCTGGTATAATAAAAATAAACCAAAATTGCAACTCAGAAAGGGGAATATTATGAAAAAACACAAATTGCTTGCCACATTGCTGGCGTTCTGCATGACCTTGACAGGATTCGGCACGATCCATGCTTCTGCGGGCGGAACACGGGTTTCCGTTCACGACCCTTCGATCATCAAGGACGGACAGACGTATTATGTGTTCGGTTCTCATATTGATGCGGCAAAGTCTGCGGATTTGATGAACTGGAAAACGTTCACCAACGGCTACACGACCCCCGGAAATGTGGAATTTGGTGATCTTTCCAAGAATCTGTCCAAGGCGTTTGCATGGGCAGGGGAGAACCTCGGTGACTGCAAAGGCGGGTTTTCTGTCTGGGCACCCGATGTGATCTACAATCCCCAGTTTGACAACGGTGACGGTACAACAGGTGCTTATGTGATGTATTTCTGCACATCTTCGGATTACCGTACTTCTGTCATCTGCTTTGCAACGTCGAAATCCATTGAGGGTCCGTATACATTCCGTGACACGCTGATCTATTCCGGCTTTTCGGATACGGACGTGATGTGGGAGGGTACAAACCGTTCCCGCCGTTACAGCAATACCAATATTGACGAACTGATCGCTTCCGGTGAGGTGACGTTCAACAACGGCTGGTTCAATCAGCATCTGTTCAACAATCAGATGTATCCCAATGCGATTGACCCCACGATTTATTACGATACAGACGGCAAAATGTACATGACCTATGGTTCATGGTCAGGCGGTATCTTCACACTGGAAGTCAACCCCAGGACAGGCTATGTGATTCACCCCAAGACAGGAACAACATCTGACGGCAGAATGGTAGACAGCTATTTCGGCACGAAAATTGCAGGCGGCTACGGCAAATCGGGAGAAGGTCCCTTTATGGAATACAATGCGGATACAGGCTATTATTATCTCTGGACGGTTTACGGCGGGCTGTTCTCCGACGGCGGATACAATATGCGTGTGTCCCGTTCGAGAAGTCCGATGGGGCCGTTCACCGATCCGGCAGGCAATCCCGCAGTACTGACCGCAAATTCCAATTTAGATGCAGTCGGACTGAAAGTCATGGGCAATTACAAATTCTCCTGCCTTGACCGTGCTTATATGGCGTGCGGACATAATTCGGTTCTGCGTGATGATGACGGGCAGTGGTATCTGTTCTATCATGCAAGATTTGACGATAATTCCGAATATCACGAAGTCCGTGTGCATTCGATGTGGTTCAATGAGGACGGCTGGCCTGTTGTGGCACCGTTTGAGTATGCGGGCGATACGCTCTCTGAAAGCGGTTACAGCGAATCGGATATTGTCGGGGAGTATGAATTCATCAATCACGGCAACGCAACGGACGGCAAGATCATCAATTATCAGAAAATTACGCTGAATGCGGACGGTACGATTTCCGGTGCTGTCAAAGGCAAGTGGGAGCAAAGCCCTGCAACCGCAGAGGCGACCCTCACCCTCGACGGCAAGACCTACACAGGCTATTTCCTCGCCGCCAAGAACGAGAAGGGAACAAAGGTCATGAGCTTCACGGCAGTCGGCAGTAATAATCAGACCGTGTGGGGCGCAAAGAATGAAGCGTATACGGGAACGCCCCGTTCCGCTGTGTCTGACTATACCGACAGAGAAAATGTTCTCGTGTACAACTGGGATTCCGTCGGCGAACCCGGTGAAACGATCCGTGTCGGAGACACCGATCTGCTTTCGGGCGTGAGCTACTATATCGTCAACAAGAACAGCGGTATGTCTCTGGATCTGCCGAACGGCAAGCTCGATGAAGGTACCAATATCCAACAGTGGGACTTCAACGGCTTGTTTGCGCAGCAGTTTCGCATCATCGCAGATAAGGATGGCTGGTGCCGTATTGCTTCTGTCGGTGATGAATCGAAAGTCATTTCCGTGGCATCGGCTGTCGGCGCAGACGGTGCAAATGTTGAGCTTCAGACATATACCGGCGCAGATCATCAGCGTTTCAGGATAGTGAAGAACGGTATCTACTATGCATTTCTCTCCAAGTGTTCCGGAGCAAAGTCGGCATTGGACGTATTCGAGTGGTCAAAGGAGAACGGTGCAAACATTGCACAATATCCGTACAATGAATTTGACTGCCAGTTGTTCAAAGTCAAGCCCGTGTACCCCGCACTGAATCCGGGCAGTTACCGTATGCGGAACATCGAAACCGGAGAAGAAAATTTTGTGAAAGTAGTTTCTATGGCGGACAGCACAGCAGATCCGAATGCAGTCACAGCAGAACTAATGCGCTGCAATAAAGACGGCAGCTACAGCATGACAGAGACAGAAACGGATGCTTCCTTTGTTTTTGAACCGGTTGCAACACTTCCTGAACCGCAGAAAATCAAGGGCGATGTGGATGCCAACGGACAGTTTGAACTGATTGACATCGTTGCCATGACAAAATATCTCCATGGAAAGGGAACACTTGCCGATGCGGATATGGGAGATATGAACGAGGACGGCACACTTGATGTATTTGATCTTGCATTGATGAAACGGCAGTATTCGCAGAAATAAGATGTACAGCGCTTCACATTTTTTAGAGTCTGTATTCACAGTAGGGTAGTTCCCGCACCTGAATCTCAATATACTTCCTCGGAATCTGGAGAAGTGCCGGAATGCGCAGGATATTTTGTCCTGTGCAAAGTGACTCGACCGCCGCAACACTTGGTGTATTGCAAGGAAGAGGCGCAAAGCACAGGGCAAAAGAGACAAGCAGAACGGCGCTTCGGAAGTTTCCGAGGAAGTCTAATATTTCCGGAACAAGCAAAAGCATTACAGAACGTCAGGCGAAAACTTTGAAAATCTTTGTTGAATATTGCCTTTGACATTAAAAATTTTTTCTGCTATAATATTCAGGTAATAATAGTATAGCACTGACACACGTTGTATTCTTGGGAATGCGTAAATCTGATTACGGAATGCTATCCGCAGATGAAGTATCCCTGAGAGTACAGCGTGTTTTTTGTGCGGAAACGGAGAAAGCCATGCCAAGAAACCAATTTGAAAGAATGATGTTCGCCCTGATGACTGTTATCGTGACAGTACACGCTTATGTGTTTTACAGTCTGTACGTTGTCAACGGTTCCACGCTGATGAGCGTGACGGGTGAAAACAGCGTACTCGGTGCAGTAAACGCTATGGGCGGAGTTTATATGCTTGGAAGAAATCTGCCGATCTGGGCAGTTGTAATTATTGAGTTTATCCTTGCATACACCCTTGAAATTACGGTTGGCAGCCCCATGTCCTTCAAGCTCGCCTGTAAGGTCTTTGATCCGGGAGAGACACACCCTGTCCTCTTTGAAACTGCGATCATCTGTGCGACTGTCGGAATCATGTGTCCTGCGATGAGTTTCCTTGCAGCCTTCCTCTATTATCCCTACTATGCAGGATTCAACATTTTTACGTTACTTGCCAACTGGATCAGGCTCGTGTGCTTTAATTTTCCGTTCGCATTTTTCTCTCAGCTTTTCTTTATCCAGCCGCTTATCAGAACTTGCTTCAAAGCGGTATTCAGAAGAAAAGACGAAACAGCGCAGGCTGTAAAAGCATAAATTTTGTGAAAAAACACAATTTGCAAAATTCGGGAAAATCTGATATAATTAGTACATAACGAGTAGCAATTCTGCGTAAATCCGGTTATTGCTGCTCGTTTATTTTTTATGGAGGTAGATCATAATGAAAAGAATCAAAGAAGCGTGCATCTGCCAGACACTGCATTTTATGCTCAAAGAAGATGTCGGCCATGACTATGCGGTAAGGGTAGTGCAGGAGGAAATCAGAAAATACAAGGAAAGCCTTGAAAAGAGCAAGACCATGTACAAGATCCTCGAAGAAACAGAACAGCCTGACGGCTCTGTTATCATCAAGATCAAAAAGCAGTACAACACGGCTCCTGTCGGCTCTTATCTCGACTGATACAATTGAATATCGTTAATAACAGCGTGTGGCGTAAGCATAAATCTGATATAATCCCCTTAGAGTAGACACACTAAATTACAAAAAGTGTGAAACTCTATGGGGTTATTATGTCGAGAAGAAAGATAACAGATGAAGAACGGATGGCTGCGGTACAAGAATATTTAAATGTAGAAGGCGGTTATCATTTATTAGGGTGTACAGATGATCCCATTGTTGAATGCAACGAAATATAACCAAATATGTCAGATTCTGTTATCTTTGGTTGGTTGACAAATACGCAACTATATGTTACACTATTCATAGAAATCACACAAGGAGGTCAATGCTATGGAGATCGTAACACTCGACGGCATCTGCAAGACCTATCCGGCATTCCGGCTGAACAATGTCTCGTTTTCGCTGGAAAGCGGAAAGATCACGGGATTTATCGGACGCAACGGTGCGGGAAAAACCACCACCATCAAGTCCATGCTCAATCTCATCCACACGGACAGCGGAGAGATCCGCTATTTCGGATTGCCGCTGATCGGACATGAAACGGAGATCAAGCAGCGGATCGGCTATTCGACCGGAACGGTCAGCTGGTATCCACGCAAAACTATCCGGCAGATTATCGACGTAACCCGGCGATTCTACCCGAACTGGGATGAAAACGCCTGCCGTCACTACATGGAGCTGTTCTCACTGGATGAGCGCAAAAAGCCGATGGAGCTTTCCGAAGGCATGAAGGTGAAATGCAACCTGCTGTTTGCATTGTCACACGGTGCGGAAGTACTGATTCTGGACGAACCGACAAGCGGACTTGACCCATTCTCACGCGATGAACTGCTGGAACTGTTTATGAAACTGAAAGAAAACGGCGTGACGATTCTGTTTTCGACACATATCACATCCGATCTGGAGCGCTGTGCGGACAACATCATCTATATCAGCCACGGGGAGATTCAAGCGGACTGTCCCAAAACGGATTTCATGCAGAATTACGGGAAACCGGACGAAACACTGGAAGAAATTTTTCTGCGGCTGGAACGGGAGGCGAGAGCATGAAAACATTATTACAAAAAGAAATCCGTCTGAGCGCATCGGTTCTGTCCTATTGTTTTCTTGCAGCTGCGGTCATGACACTGTTACCCGGATACCCGATTCTCTGCGGCGCTTTTTTCGTCACGCTGGGAATTTTTCACAGCTTTCAGAATGCGCGTGAAGCCAATGATATCGTGTATTCCGCGTTGCTTCCCATTGCCAAAACGGATGTCGTCAAGGGAAAATATCTGTTTTCCGTGATGATCGAATTGGCGGCTTTCCTCATCATGACTCTGCTGACGCTCCTGCGCATGACGGTTCTGGCGGATGCGCAGCCTTACCGAGCGAATGCTCTGATGAACGCAAACCCGTTCTTCCTCGGCATGGCACTTGTCATTTTCGGACTGTTCAATCTGATTTTCATCGGCGGATTCTTCAAAACCGCCTACAAGCTGTCTCCGTTCGTGCCCTATATCATTGCGACATTCCTGACGATCGGTGCAGCGGAAACGGCTCATCACATTCCGGGGTTCGGGGCTTGCAATGCGTTTGGTTTTGAACATTTTCCGCTGCAAATCACGCTGCTGCTGGGCGGTCTGGTGCTTTACATCGTGCTGACAGGCGTGTCCTACAAAATCGCGTGTGCAAGATTTGAGAAAATTGATCTGTAAAGGAGGCACGGTATGCTGAAAGACAATCTTATCATGCTCCGGAAACTGCATGATTACTCGCAGGAGCAGATTGCAGAAAAGATCGGGATTTCCCGTCAGGCATATGCCAAATGGGAACGCGGTCTGACCATTCCGGACATTGAAAAGGCTGCGGCACTCGCCAAAGTTTACGGTATCACCATTGACGGACTAATGAAAACCGAAACGATAGACGGCATCGGGATGCTTCCGCCTGCACCGCCGGGAAAACACATCTGGGGAACTGTCACGATCGGTGACCGCGGACAGATCGTGATTCCCAAATCTGCACGGGATGAATTTGACCTGAAAGCCGGTGACAGGCTGATCGTTGCAAGCGATGAGGTCGGAATTGCACTGTTTCCGACGAGTTTCTTTGAGGATAAAATGCAGCAATTCATGGGACTGCTCACAGAAAAGCCAGAGTGAGAATCTCCTTTCTGCAATTGGGGAAAAAGGTTTTTATCATTCTGGAGTGGGACAGTGTCCCTTACTGACAACAAAAGCAGCCTGCACAAATTGCGCAGACTGCTTTTTGTTCTCTACATAGAATCATTTTGTTTTTGTGCCGGCTGCTTGACAGGGGGCATGGCGGCTCACTATATACTATTTATAGTAAACGACATAAATAAAACCACATTGACAAGCTGAAAGAAATGTTGTATACTATTCATAGAGGTGGTATCTATGAATAAAAGAAAATACGCAAACGATCCGAGTGCTTTGCTTAAAGAAGGAAAGGAAATAATGCTTTCACACGATGATACTCGGTTTTA
>JAILPP010000044.1 GCA_024699425.1 Oscillospiraceae bacterium
CGGCGGGTGGACTGGTGGCATTCTGGTGCGGTATGGCTGCCGTGCAGTTTGCTGCCGGGAAGATCAACCGCAATCCAAAAGAATTATCAGGCTTTCTTTTGCGCCGTCATGTCTTTCTGTCCCTGCGGGATCTGAAATATCTGCTGCCTGAAAAAGCAGGCATTTTTTCAGCGCTGACGGTCTTTGTCCTGTGTCTGACAGGTGAGTGGATCTTGCAGGCGGCGCATTATGAACGTCCGGAAAAGATCAAGAATATGCGCACAGATTTTCAGTACTATGCCGCCTCGATCGACTGGAAGGATGTTCGCACGATACTGCCGTTTCTCAAGGACAAAAACGGCGATGAACCTGATGAGATCGTGGAACTCGGACGCAATGAACGGCGGGAGTTTGACAACCGTGTAGTTTCGCAGATCTCACTGGATGCGATGCCGCTTGGACGGGTCTACCTGAAATTTGCCACCTATCAGAATTATCGTAAAAGCTGCTGGCGGGCAGTGGAAGAATCGGTACGCACCGACCCGATGATGCAGCAGTTTGAAGAGACGGGATTTTATCCTCCCGAATTTCTGGGCTATGCGGTGCAGTCACTCGCCTATCAGACCGCACGTCTGAAACTCACAGAACCGAATGCGCCGCTTTCCCGCTGCATTCCCTACGGCTTTCTGAAAGATGATGCCGTCACCTGTCACGGTGATCTTGTGACAGATACCAATACAAATCAATACCGCATTTTTGCGGGTGAGAATTACGAAAATCTTCTGCTGCGTACTGTCAGCTATGATGTACCGGCAGTCTCTCAGCTCGAAGCCTCTCCTGCAAAGATGCAGGAAGCGCTCCGCAGCGCCCTTTCGGGACATGAGGACACGCTGGTGCAGTTCCCGCAGGATCCGTCGATGGGTTCTGTGTATTACGGAACCGAGGACGAGATGCAGTACAGGGCAGCCGCAGCGGTGCTTTCCGCCGCAGGGTATACCGATCTGGCATACGATGCATATACAACACTTCCCGACGGGGTATGTACCGAATATATACACAAGATGTTCGGTGATCTGACGGACGGATTTGATGCACGGAACGCCACGCCCGCAGAGAAAATGCTCCTGCTCAGCCGTCTGCGTGACAGGCTGTGTGCCAATGTGGAATACTCGCTTTCACCCGGCAAGACTCCGCCCGGAGAGGACTATGTGCTGTATTTTCTCGCTGAAAACCGTCGGGGCTACTGCACGCACTATGCCACAACGGGAACGCTTCTGGCACGTCTTGCAGGTATCCCCGCACGGTACTGTGAGGGCTATCTTGTGGACAATACGAAACTGCACGCTGAACCAGCAGAGGACGGCTACCGCTACAGCGGAAAAATTCTTGACAGTAATGCCCATGCGTGGACAGAAATCTACATTGACGGATTCGGCTGGATTCCCTACGAATTTACATTTTCGTATTTTACACCGCCTGAACTTCCGCAGGAAACAGAGCCTGTCACAGAACCTGAACCGATGACACAAGACCCGACAGAAGCCGTCATTGTGACAGAGATCGTCACCGAATATGTTCCCGTGACCGCAGAGCCGACTGCCGCACCATCGGAAGTATCCGCCCCTGCGGAGATTCCGGACAGACTGCGGGATATTCTCGGTGTGATCGCCCTTGCAGGCGGGCTGACAGGGCTGGTTCTGCTGATCGCTGCCAGACGCAGACGGGTGCTTTCCGCACGGGAACTCCGTCTTTCCGATCCGATCGGAGATGCGGCGGCTTCCTATGCGTGGAGTCTGATTCTGCACCGTCTGACGGAATGCGGTGTCAATGTGCAGGCGGGCAGCACCGATGCACTTCTGGAAGAGATGCTGGAGAAATGCAGTCATTTACTGACGGATGAAGAACTGACCGTTCTGCTGTCCATCGGCACCAGACTCCGTTACAGTCCGCATCATCTCAAAGCCGCAGAACGGGATACGGTCATCGCACTGTACCGCAAACTGACCGAACAGATTTATTTTCAGGCAGATCCTGTCAGAAAACTGTGGCTGAAATGGGTCAGAAATTACCTTTGATACAGGAGGAGAAGTATTATGAGATCTATGACAAAGCGCACCTATCGGGCAATCGTTCTGACAGGGCTGCTGATGCTTGCCATCGGCATTCTGCTGACGGCATTTCCGACGATTCTCGTGACGGTCTGCCGTATTGCAGGCGGTCTGCTGTGTGTGGCGGCGGCGGTTCTGATCGTCCTGCATTTTGTGCGGAAGAATGTGCAGGACAATTACCTCGGACAGAGTATTCTTTCTCTGATCGGCGGTGTTCTGCTGATTCTGCTGCCGGGGTTATTCCGTTTTCTGGTGCCTGTTTTCTTCGGTTTGTGGCTGATTTCCACGGCATTGTCGGGTGTCTGGCGCAACCTTTCCCTGCGCGGTACGCACCGTACATGGTGGGTCGGTGCGATTCTTTGCGGACTTTGCGGCATTGCGGGCATTTTTATCCTGACCCGTCCGACACAGTCTATGGATGATACGGTTCGTCTGATCGGCATCGTCCTGATGATCGCTTCGGTTCTGCGCCTGAGTTCAACGGTCATGGCAAGACATTACTATGCGGAAGAACCGACCGGAGATGTGATCGACGTGACTTTGAATAAGGAATGAAAGCTATGGGATTTCAGATCAATTACGGCGGCTATGCGTTTGTTGTTCCGGGAGACGTGGTCGATCACTATCTGCGGCTTGCGGGGGAAACCGAACTGAAAGTGTTGTTGTTTCTGCTCCGCTTCGGAGGCAATGCCACTGCCGCACAGACAGCGGAGTTTCTGAAATTATCGGAGGAACAGGCGGAGGAGGCATTTCAGTTCTGGGAACAGGCAGGTGTCCTGCATACAGGAAATACGATGGCCGCAGGATTTGCATTTGCAGCGCCTGTTCCCTCTTCGTCTGCGTCGTCGGCTGAATTGCCGAAAGCGGAAAAATCACTTCCGATTTCCCGTGTGGGTTCGCAGCGTTCGAGCAAGGAGATCAAACTCGATCCCTCGGAAATTGCGGCTTCACTGGAAGCGTCAGAAGAACTCAGCGGACTGTTTGCACTGGCAGAAAAACATCTCGCCCGCCCGCTGACCCACATGGAACAGCGTTCGTTTATCTGGCTGCATCAATATCTGAATATTCCGTGTGAGATCATTCTGATGCTGCTGCAATACTGCATCTCCATTGACAAATACAGTGTCTCCTATGTGGAATCCATTGCCATTCGCTGGCAGAGTGAGGGAATCCTGTCCATGAAGGAAGTGGAAGAGGAACTGCGGCGGATGACAGAATCGCATACGTTTATCAACGAGCTGAAGCGGCTGTTTGAAATGCGCCGCTCCCCCACGTCCTCGCAGATGGAATATGTAGACCGCTGGCAGCAGAAAAATTATCCGTTTGATCTGATCCACTATGCCTATGAGGTGACGATCGAAAATATCGAGAAGCTGAATTTCAAATACATCAACACAATTCTGGAGGATATGGAGAAGCACGGCATCAAGGACGTTTCCACAGCGAAGATCATGCGTCAGAGCCGCAAATGGAGCCCGCCGTCCTATAAGAAGAAAAAGCCCGGAAAGCAGGAACAGCTCGAACAGATGTCACAGAGGGAAATTGATGAGATGAATGAATATCTGAGTCTGGTCAACCGATTTGAGGAGGATAGTCCGAATGAATGAACAGCTTTTTCAGCAGGCGCTGATGACCGTGCAGTCCCGCAGATTACAGGCAAAAAGCGAAAATGAACGCCGTCATCTGGAAATTGAACAGAAAGTGCCGCAGATCGCAGAGATCCATTCACAGATGGCGCAGACGGCAGCCCGTCTGTTTGCCATGATCCGAGAAGGCAGACTCGGTGAGATCGAACGGCTCAAGCAGGAAAATATGGAAGCACAGAAACTCTGCACCCAGTTTCTTACGGAAAAAGGCTATCCGGCAGATTATCTGGAAATGCACTATCAATGCGAAAAATGCAGCGACACAGGCTATTATCAGGGACGGTACTGTACCTGTCTGGAACAGGAGATTGCAAAGAGGGCAATTCAGAAAATGAATCGTTCTGCCCAGCTTGAGCTTGCCTCGTTCGAGCAGTTTTCACTGGATTACTACAAGGGACGGACAACGGAACAGGGACAGGACTGCTATGCGGTGATGGAACGCATTCTGACCCGCTGTCGGAAATATGCGGCACAATTCTCCCCGAATGCCAATAGTCTGTTGTTCTACGGGCGCACAGGACTTGGAAAGACGCACATTTCCCTTTCCATTGCCCGTGAGG
>JAILPP010000110.1 GCA_024699425.1 Oscillospiraceae bacterium
CGGAATGCGCAGGATATTTTGTCCTGTGCAAAGTGACTCGACCGCCGCAATACTTGGTGTATTGCAAGGAAGAGGCGCAAAGCACAGGGCAAAAGAGACAAGCAGAACGGCGCTTCGGAAGTTTCCGAGGAAGTCTATTATATCTGCCCGATTTCGTTACCGCACGGAATCGGGCTTTTTGTTGACTCCTGACGGAAAGATCAGGAAACACGCACGGAAAAATCTGTATACTCCATTGACTTTTCTGCCAAAAGGCTGTATAATATAGATAAGAGTTTTTTCATCGGCATCAAGCGGCAGTGCCTGTGATGTTTCCTTCCGACAGCAGAAAGGGTCGTGCTGTCAGGGCTTGAACAAGGGGGTAGCACCGAGCCGCCGGTGTACAGCAGTATGAATAATAGTAAGAATCTGATCCTCTGGATCGAAGCGTTTTTTGCGGTACTTTCCATCTGGGTGCTTTTCATGGTAGACACCTATCCGGAAAACGGTATGTTTGCACTGCGTCTGTACATTCTGATCCTGATCGTCATCACGCTGGTTCTGGTACTGGCAGTGCGTTATTATCAGAGTCAGCACAGCGCCATTGACATTGACCGCATCTGCGAAATGGTGGAACAGGTGGAAACGCCTGCGTTCATCTGGTCAAGCGACCTCTCGACACTTTACACCAATGAAGCAATGGACGAACTGCTCGGCATCGGGGAGAGCGAAGACCCCGGCGACAGTGCCGTACTGCTGAGTAATTTCTTCCACTCGATCAAAATTTCCCCGCGTGATGCGGCGGAGAAAATGGTTGAGGACATCTATGAGAGTGCCATTGAATCCGAAAGCGGACGGCGCTCCATCAACTGGGCGACTTCCCTTCTGAAGCAGGCAAGCAACGCCTCTCTGTATTTCACCATCGGCTTTGAGACGACAGAGCTTGAGGAAGCCAAGTACAACCTGACCAAAAAAGCAGAGGATCTGACGATTTCCCAGCGCCGTTATCAGCTTTCCATGAAGCTGTCGGGTATCGGTATCCTGCTGTGTGAGACCATGCGGGACGAGTACTATGTTTCGGACGAGGCACAGCAGTTCCTCGGCATTCAGTCCGATCATATCAGCTTTGAGGAATTCCGTCAGCGCCTGCACCCGGACGACCGCCTGACCTTTGACGAATATCTGGAAAATATCCGCCACACACGTCCGACAAATTCCGTCAGCCGTCCCCGTTCGCTGGCACTTCGCATCAGCGCGGGTGCGGACAAGCATTATGTCTGGTACGCCTATCATTATCATGAGAATCTGCTCAACAGCCTTGGCAGACCGATCATCGGCGGTGCGCTGATCGACATCACAACCGAAAAGCAGAAAGATGCCATCATCGAAAAACTCGCCTTCATGGACGAGATCACCGAGATCGCCAACCGCAACAAGCTCATGCACGACGGGGAAGACCGCTACCGTCTCTGTCAGATGATGGAGACATTCTGCTGGGTCATCGTCATCGACATCGACCGTTTCCATATCATCAACGACTCCTACGGCTACGACAACGGCGACAAGATCCTGAAAACCATTGCCCATGTGCTGTGCAAATACACGGCAGCAGGCGGATTTGCCGCCCGTGTCAGTGCGGATAACTTTGTTCTGGTATTGCAGGATTATTCCATTGCCTGTGACGACGATCTGCCGATCCGCACGATCGAGCATATCCGTGAGGATCTCTCCCACCTTGAAACGATGGAGATTCCGTCCCTGAGTGTCACCTGTTCGGCGGGTTTTGCGAGAATGCCGCAGGACGGACACAGTTTCCATGAAGTGCTGGAACACGCGGAATTTGCCCTTGCTATGGGGCGTGGTGAGCTGTCCTACATGATGGGCTACGATGCGCATATGCACGAGGAGATCATCCATCAGGGCGAAATGGAAAAGCAGCTTGCACAGGCAATCGAACACGGCGAACTTCAGCTTTACTATCAGCCCAAGGTAGAGATCAGAACCAAGAAGATCATGGGTGCGGAAGCGCTCATCCGCTGGATCAAGCCCGACGGTTCCATGATCTCGCCAAACGTTTTCATTCCCCTTGCGGAGAAAACAGGCATGATCTCGCAGATCAGTCAGTTTGTGCTGCGTGAGGCGGTACAGCAGACAGCACTCTGGCATCAGATGAAGCTGACAAAGATGATTATTTCGATCAACTTTGCATCGGGTGACTTCTATCAGGCGAATGTCTGCGAAACGGTGCAGGACGTACTTGTCAAGCACGGATTACAGCCCGAATACCTCGAACTGGAACTGACGGAACGTCTCGCACTCGGTGACATCAACTATACCGTACAGCAGATGACCTCTCTGCGTGATCTGGGCATTAAGCTGGCAATGGACGACTTCGGAACGGGCTACTCGTCCCTGAGTTATATCCAGCTTCTGCCGCTGACACTGCTGAAACTTGACCGTTCGTTCATCATCGAGATCGAAAGGGACAAGGTAGCACAGGAGATCTGTTCTGCCGTAATCAAGATTGCAAGGTCTATGGAGATCGAAACAATCGCTGAAGGTGTGGAATATGAAGGACAGGCAGATATCCTGCGGGATATGGGCTGTGACTACATTCAGGGCTACCTCTACGGAAAGCCGATGTCTGCCCGTGATTTCGAGGAACGCCTGAGACAAGACCTGTACGGAAAGGAACTGTAATATGCCTGAAACCATACAGACCAATCCCAAACGTGCCTATACGCTCGGTGAGGAAATCTTCAATTCCGTATCGCACGGTGTAGGCGGACTGCTTGCTATTGCGGGAACAGTGCTGATCGTCGTCTTTGCGGCGCTCAACCGTGGCGCAATGGAAATTGTCAGCGGTGCGGTTTTTGGGGCATCACTCATCATTCTCTACACAATGTCCACGCTTTACCATGCACTCACACCCTACAGGGCAAAGTATGTGTTCCGCATCATGGATCATGACACGATCTTTCTGCTCATTGCAGGCACATACACGCCCTACACCCTCTGCTGTATTCAGCCCAAATGGCTTGGCTGGACGATTTTCGGCTGTATCTGGGGTGCGGCGGTGCTGGGGATCGTCCTCAACTCCGTGAACATGGAGAAATTCCGCAGAGTCTCGACATTCTGTTACATCGTCATGGGCTGGGGCATCATCTTTGCGATCAAACCGCTGAAAGACGGAATGCCGCAGAGCAGTCTTGTCATGCTGGTCGCTGGCGGAGTGCTGTACTCGCTCGGATGTATTTTCTATGTCATCAAGAAAGTGAAATACTTTCATTCAATCTGGCATCTGTTCGTTGTCGGCGGGAGTGTGCTGCACTGGTTTTCGGTGTTCTTTGCAATCGGATTTCCTGTAGATGTGAATTGACTTTTTGATGCAAATGTGGTATAATAGATAAAAATCATCTCAGAATCTGTTAAAAAAGGAGTGAAAAGCAGCATGATCTGTAAAAACTGCGGTTCGGAAATTCCCGACAATGTTCCGGAATGTCCGTTCTGCCTGATCGACATCAGCGAAGCAGACCGTGACAGAATCAGACAGGACAGGGTAAGACAGGCGGACACCGCCCGCCGTGCAGAAGAAGATGCCGCACGGAAAGCCGATGCCAGACGCAAGCTCGCTCACAAGGCACAGCTCATTGCCGCACGGAAAGTCGCTGCCGCCCGCAAGGCGGAGGCAAAGGCTGCACAAAAAGCGGAAATCGCACGCAGAGCCGAGGCGAAAGCCGCACGGAAAGCAGAGGAAGCCCGCCGTGCAGAAGCAGAAGCCGCAAGACGGCTTGAAGAACTCCGCCGTGCAGATGCCGAAGCCGCACAGAAGGCGGATTATGCACGTCAGGCAGAAGCGGCGCAGTATATCCAGATTCCAAGACCGTCGATCCGTTCCGTGCCGCAGCCGCAGTACGGTGCGCAGACTGTCCCGCAGCCGCAGTACGGTCAGCAGATGCTCCGTGACCCCTTTGACGGGGAATAATATCTGATCTATAAATGAGCGCTGACTGTCAAAATATACAAAAACGATGCGGGTGCAGGGCGGTCACCGCCCTGCCGAGGGGGTTTGGGGGGCGAGTAGCCCCCCAATACCAGCCCGTAGCCTTGTGTACTTTGCTAAAAATGCTCATTTATAGATCTGGTATTGTATCCAATCGCTGTGAAGCGAAACTGATTTATAAGGGAGGAATAAAACTATGGCAAAAAAAAGAATCGGCATCCTGACTTCCGGCGGTGACTGCCCCGGTCTGAATGCGACCATCCGCGGCGTGGCAAAGGCTTGCTACGAGCGCATGGGAGAGGACAATGTGGAGATCATCGGTATTTCCAACGGCTACTATGGTCTGATTCACGGACTTTGCAGAACCATGCAGCCCTCCGACTTTTCCGGCATTCTCACACAGGGCGGCACCATTCTCGGCACCAAGCGTCAGCCGTTCAAGATGATGACCGTCATCGGTGAGGACAATGTCGATAAAGTGAAAAACATGAAGGATACCTACAAGAAGGAACGCCTTGACTGCCTGCTGACCCTCGGCGGCAACGGCACACACAAAACTTCCGATCTGCTTGCAAAAGAGGGTCTGAACGTCATCGGCCTGCCCAAGACCATCGACAATGACCTCTACGGTACAGATGGGACGTTCGGATTCCACACGGCGGTGGACATTGCCAGCGATGCCCTCGACAGACTGCAGACCACGGCAGCGTCCCATTCCCGTATCATCGTCTGCGAGATCATGGGCAACAAGGCTGGCTGGCTGACACTGTATTCCGGCATTGCAGGCGGTGCGGACATCATTCTTCTGCCTGAGATCCCGTACAACATCGACAGCGTTTGTGATGCCGTTGTCAAGCGTGCGCAGAAGGGCAAAACGTTCTCCATTCTGGCAGTGGCAGAGGGTGTATTCGATACCGAAATGGCAAAGAAAAAGAAGAAAGAACGTGAGGCATTCCGTGCCGAGAACGGCAACGATACTGCGAGAATCGCCGCACAGATTCAGAAGAATACAGGCATTGAAGCCCGTGTCTGTGTTCCGGGTCATATGCTCCGCGGCGGCTCTCCGAGTGCCTATGACAGACTGCTTGCCACGCAGTTCGGCGTACACGCCGCAAAGCTGATCGCTGAGGAGAAGTACGGCAGAACCGTTGCCTATGTGGACGGCAAGGTCACTGCCAACAAGCTCGCAGACATTGCAGGCAAGAAGAAGCTCGTTGACCCCAAGGGGCAGCAGGTGCAGACAGCCCGTGATCTGGGTATTTCGTTTGGTGACTGATCTGTATTCCGCCGGATGGCTTGTTCATCCGGCGGTTTGCTGTCTGTGACGTTCACAGTTTCCCGCCGTCCCGCATATCCTGACAGCAAAGGGGGCGGTCTGTATGAGCAGTACAGTGTTTATCGTATGCCTGATGCTTGCGGGGCTTGGCGGTGCAGTTCTGATCGTGCTGCTGACCGGAAGCAATGCGGAGGAGAAACCGCATTGCGGTGCATTTGCCCTGCTGCCCGTGACGGAAGATTCCCCGTCGGAACGGGCATTTCTGGAATATTACGCTTCGCAGATCATGTGGATGGATGCGGACATTCTGCAATGTGTCATACTCGTCTGCACGCCGGAAAGTGAGGAACTCTGTCAGGAAATGACCCGCAATTACACCTGCTACCGCATGATGGCCCTACAGGAGGTACAGGAACACATTGCGGCGCAGTTTCGGGAAAAATACGGAAAAAGCGGATAATATGTTGCTTTTTCTCTGAAAATGTTGTATAATGGTAAATACAAGTATATGAAAAAGAGGTTTCGCTTATGGATCGTCAAACCGGAGCCATGCAGGCGGTACAGCACACGCCCGCATATATTCTCGATGAGGCAAAACTGTTGCAGAATCTTGCCGTTCTGCAAGGCGTGCAGGAACGGACGGGATGCTGGATTCTGCTTGCACAGAAAGCATTTTCCATGTTCCGTGTGTATCCGGTCTGTGCGCAGTATCTTGCCGGAACGACAGCTTCCGGTCTGTATGAGGCAAGACTCGGACGGGAGGAATTCGGCGGCGAAGTCCACGTCTTTGAACCCGCCTACAAACCGGACGAAATGACGGAGATTTGCGGGCTTGCGGACTTTGTGTATTTCAATTCCTGCCGTCAGCTCATGACCTATGCGGAACGTGTTCACGCCGCAGGCAAGCAGGTCGGACTGCGCATCAATCCGGAATGTTCCACACAGGACGAACCGATCTATGACCCCTGTGCGCCCGGTTCCCGCCTTGGCGTGACGGCGGCGAATCTGCTTCCGGAACTGCTCTCCGAAGTGGACGGACTGCACTTCCACACACTCTGCGAACAGGGTGCAGATGCACTGGAACTGACCCTGCGGGCAGTCGAAGAAAAATTCGGACAGTATCTCTCCCGCATGAAATGGGTCAATTTCGGCGGCGGGCATCACATCACCAGACCCGGTTATGATATTCCGCTGCTGGAACGGCTCATCACGGATTTTTCGCAGAAATACGGGGTACAGGTCTATCTGGAGCCGGGGGAAGCCGTCGCCCTGAATGCGGGGTATCTTGTCACGGAGATCATGGACATTGTGGAAAACGGTCTGCAAATCGCCGTTCTCGATGCCTCGGCAGCCTGTCATATGCCCGATGTCCTCGAAATGCCCTACCGTCCGCCCCTCTATCAAAGCGGTCTTGCAGAGGAAAAGGCACACACCTACCGACTTTCCTCACGGACGTGCCTTGCAGGGGATATCATCGGGGATTACAGTTTTGACACGCCCTTGCAGATCGGCGGACGGCTTTGCTTTGAGGATATGGCGATCTACTCTATGGTGAAGAACAACACCTTCAACGGAATGCCCCTGCCCGACATCGGCATTCTGCACACGGACGGCAGTTATGAAATTGTAAAGTCTTTCGGCTATTCGGATTTCAAGGAGCGTTTGTCATGAGAACACCTGCTGAACAGGGCTTTTTCATGCCCGCCGAATTTGAACCGCATGACGGCACGGTCATGATCTTCCCCGAACGTCCGGGTTCGTGGCCTTACGGTGCAGAACCTGCCATGCCGTCTTTCGTGAAGATCTGGAAAAGTATTCTTGCCGATGAGCTTCTATATCTTGTGTGCAGCAAAGCAGCCCTGCCGAAATGTAAGGCGGTCCTGCAAGATGCCGGCATTCTGGACAAGACCACCATTCTCACGATTCCCCAGAACGATGCATGGGCGAGGGATACCTGTCCGACATTCGTCATTCGTCCGGAAACGGAAGATATTTTCGGCATGGACTGGCGTTTCAATGCGTGGGGCGGCGACTTTGACGGGCTTTACGCCGATTATGCGGAGGACAATGCCCTTGTCGCCGCTTTGTGCGGTGCGCTCGGATACGGGCGTTTTGATGCACAGACATTCGTACTGGAGGGCGGGAGCATTCATTCCGACGGGGAGGGAACACTCCTTGTGACGGAAAGCTGTCTGCTCTCAAAAGGCAGAAATCCGCAGCTTTCCAAAGACGAGATCGGACAAAGGCTCTGTCAGTATCTCGGTGCGGAAAAAGTCCTCTGGCTGCCCTGCGGCATTTACAACGATGAAACAAATGAACACGTTGATAATGTGTGTGCGTTCCTGCATCCGGGCGAGGTCGTGCTGGCATGGACAGAGGACAGGAACGACCCGCAGTATGCCATGAGCAAAGCCGATCTGGACTATCTTGCTTCTGTCACGGATGCAAAGGGGCGCACACTCACCGTGCATAAACTGCCCGTTCCGCAGCATCCTGTCTGCATCACGCAGCACGATCTGGACGGCTATACCTTTGCCGAGGGTGAGGACGTGCGGGAAGTCGGGGAACGTCTGGCGGCTTCCTATGTGAATTTCTATTTCACAAACCATTCCATTCTGCTGCCGCAGTTCGGCGGGGAAAATGCGGAGAGCGATGCACTTGCCGTTCGTCTGATGCAGGAGTGGTGTCCGCAGCGGCGGGTGATTCCCATTCCCGCACGGGAACTGATCGTCGGGGGCGGAAATATCCACTGCCTGACCCAGCAGATCCCATCAGCAAAGCGGACAGTCTCTGAATAGGAGGTGACATAATGCCGGAGGAAAAGGAGAAAACTCCGAAGGAAGAAATACACCAGATTGAAGGTACGATTGAACACGTTCTGTTCCGCAACGAGGAAAACGGCTATGCGGCGCTGACACTGGCGCTTGCCGATGAGCTTGTGACGGCAACAGGCGAATTCGGTGATGTCGAGGCGGGCGAACGTCTGCGCCTCACCGGTGATTATGTGACGCATCCCCGTTACGGAATGCAGTTCCGTGCGGAGACGTGCGAACGTATGCTGCCTAATACCGAGGAGAGTATACGGCGTTATCTTTCTTCCGGCATCATCAAGGGCATCGGGGACGTGCTTGCCCGGAAAATCGTGGACGTGTTCGGGGTGCAGACACTGGACATCATGGAAAAAGAACCTCACCGCCTGATGGAAGTACGGGGCATGAGCAAGAAGAAATGCCGTCAGATCGCTTCGGAAGCAAAGCATATCTTTGAACTGCGGGGAGTCGTTGCCTATTTTGAATCCTACGGTATCCGTTCCCGCTATGCGATACGGGCATATCGTACATGGGGCAGCGATTGTCAGGACATCATCGCAGATAATCCCTATCTGCTCTGTGATGAGGAGATCGGTCTGGATTTCAGGTCGGCGGAGGGGCTTGCCAGAGAATTTCATATTGCGATGGATTCTTCCTCCCGTGTCGGTGCGGGAATCCTGTATCTGCTGCGGCATAATCTCAACAACGGTCACACCTGCCTGCCGCTTGACCGCCTTTCCGCTGCGGCGATGAAATTTCTGGAGATCGGGGAAAGCACGTTTTATGATGCTTACCAGCAGCAGCGGCAGGAGGAAACGATCGTTGAGTATATCAAATCAGGTTCGGCAAGAGAATTTGTCTACCTGAAAGAGTATTACGATGCTGAACGCTTCATCACCGACAGAATCGGTGTGATGCGGGATTTCGGTATACGGGACAGCAGCAATTTTGATGAAATGATCGCCAATGCCGAAAAGGAAAGCGGCATGACCTACGCAGAACTGCAAAAGGAAGCCATTCGCTCGGCACTCTCAAGAGGTCTGCTCATTCTGACAGGCGGACCCGGTACCGGTAAGACCACGACACTCAATGCCATTATTTCCTGTTTTGAAAAGCAGGGCAATCAGGTGGTGATCGCTGCCCCCACGGGACGGGCGGCAAAACGTGTTGCCGATCTCACGGGCTATGATGCCCGTACCATTCACCGTCTGCTGGAAGTGCAGTTTGACCCTGACGGCAGTCAGAAATTCAACCACAATGAAGAAAATCCTCTGAAATGTGATGTTCTCATTGTCGATGAAATGTCCATGGTTGATGTGCTGCTGTTTTCACATCTGCTGCGTGCCATTCGTCTCGGCTGTAAGATGATCTTAGTCGGTGACAGTGACCAGCTTCCCTCCGTGGGTGCGGGAAATCTGCTGCAAACGCTGATTTCCTCCGGCTGTATGCCCGTGGTGGAACTCAAGGAAATTTTCCGACAGGCACAGCAAAGTCTGATTGTCACCAATGCACACCGTATCGTACACGGTGAAATGCCCGATATTATGCAGAAGAACAATGATTTTTTCTTTTTCCACCGCACGGAATTCGATCAGGCGGCTGTTCTTCTGGTAGACCTTGTGTGCCGCCGTCTGCCTGCTGCGCCGCAGTACCGTTTTGATCCCGTCAAAGACATTCAGGTGATCTGCCCCTCCAGACAGGGAACGCTCGGCGTGATCGAAATGAACAAGAGTCTTCAGGCAAGACTGAACCCCCCCGCAGCCGACAAGGCGCAGGTGCGCTCGATGCTGTACGAGTTCCGTGAGGGGGACAAGGTCATGCAGACCAAAAACAACTATGACATCACATGGAGCAAGGACGGCGAAAACGGTGAGGGCATCTTCAACGGTGACATCGGTGTGATCCGTTCCATCAACCGTCGGCGGGGCGAGGCAGTCATTGACTTTGAAGGACGTGTGACCGTCTATCCGACCACTATGATGGAACAGTTGGAGCTTGCCTATGCCATTACGGTGCATAAAAGTCAGGGCAGCGAGTTTGAAGCGGTTGTCATGCCGCTTCTGGGAAAATATGAAAAACTGAGCTACCGCAAGCTCCTTTACACTGCTGTCACCCGTGCAAAGAAACTGCTCATCATCATTGGAACGCCGCAGAAAATTGAACAGATGGTCAACAATCATCAAAGCTCCAACCGCTATTCCTGCCTGCGGGATATGCTGGAGCGTTCCATGAAAACGGAGACCGAACATGACCCTGACGACCCTGAAAGCATCTTTGCTTAATTTCCTTCTCCCGAACCGCTGTCCGTGCTGTGATGCGTTTCTGCTGGCAGGAGAGCTGCTCTGTGCGGCTTGTGAGGAGAAAGTGCTGCTGCCGCATGACGATTACTGCCACCGCTGCGGAAAGATACGCTGTGTCTGCAAGACACAAACACCGTCCTATGACATGGCGATCGTCTGCGCACGGTATTCCGGTGAATGGAATGACCCCGGCGTGCGTGCGGTCTGGCAGCTTAAAAATTCCTGCAATACCAATTTTGCGGGATTTGCAGGAAAGATCATCGCAGAACGTCTGAAACACAGTCTGGATTACGGCACTTACGACTGTGTGACCGCTGTTCCCATGCATCGCAGTAAACTGCGTATGCGGGGCTATAATCAGGCGGAGCTGTTCGGCAGGGCGATTGCCTCGGAGCTTGGCATCCCTTATCGGAATGATCTGCTTTATAAAACAAAATCCGGCAAGGCACAGCATCAGCTCACGGCGGCGGAACGTGCCGTGAATGTTTCTGCATTTGCGGCAGGAGATGTCCCCCTTGACGGAATGCGCATACTGCTTTGTGATGATGTTCTGACCACGGGTGCGACCATGAACCGCTGTGCGGCGCTGCTGCATTCCTGCGGGGCATCGTTTGTGACGGCGGCAGCATCGGCAGTCACATGGCGGGACAGCCGCCCGCCCGGAACACGGACGGAATCGGATCAACAAAAGGAGGAGTATTGATGAGTACCCCGGATATCGGTATCGACCTCGGTACTGCAAATATCATTATGACTTACGGCAGACGGGGCATTGTCCTTTCGGAGCCTTCCGTCATTGCGTATAATACCGCAACACAGCGCATTCTTGCCGTCGGGAAAGAAGCCTACCAGATGATCGGCAAGACCCCTGCCTACATAGATGTTGTGCATCCGCTTGCCAACGGTGTCATTTCCGATGATCTGCTGACACAGTGTATGCTGCGGGAATTTCTGCAAAAGGTGTGCGGCAGTTCCCTTGTCAAGCCGAGAATCATCATCTGCGTGCCTGCATTCATCACGGATCTTGAAAAGCGGGCTGTTGGTGACGCGGTCATGGCAGCCGGCTGCCGTCAGGCGTATCTCATTGATGAGCCGATTGCCGCTATGCTTGGTGCGGGCATCAATATCGGCAGGGCGAAGGGACATATGGTCGTGGACATCGGCGGCGGTACGACCGATGTTGCCATTGTTTCCATGAACGGTATTGTCACTTCGCATTCCGTGCGCAGCGCAGGAAATGCCATCGACAAGGCAATACAGAAATATCTCATGAACCGCTATAAGCTCCTGATCGGGGAACAGACTGCCGAACAGGTGAAAAAACAACTCACCAATCTCTATGACCCCCGTGATGACATTACCATGCTTGTCAAGGGACGCAGCATCATGCGGGGACTACCCGATGCCGTGGAACTCAACGAAATGGAGCTGTTCGATGCAATGGAGGACGAGGTTTTCGCTATTATGGAGGCGATCAAGAAAGTTCTGGAGGAAACGCCGCCGGAACTTGTCGGCGACATTTACGAGAACGGCATTCTCCTGACGGGCGGAGGCGCACTGCTGGGCGGTCTGCGGGAACTGATCCACCGTACACTCAGCGTCAACTGTGTCATGGCAAAGGATTCCATCCACTGCGTTGCCAAGGGAACGGGCATGGCGTTCCATATGATCCACAATCTGCTTGACGGATTTGAGGGTGTCACGATCTATAAGTATCAATGAAACTGCGTGTACTGGCTGCGGTTCTGGGCGGATATGCGGCGGCAGTGTTTGTGTATTACGTCTGGCAGGCGCAGGCTTACCGTAATTCCTTTGAACCGCTTGTGCCCTACACCCATGCGATGCAGCCGACAGAACCACCATCGGAAACGACTGCTGTCACAACAACGTCCGTCAGAATGACCTGCACAAGCACAGCCACAACAGTGCAGACTACTGCCACGACAGCAACTGCTGCAACGGCGGTCACAACGGTCACAGCAGCTTCGGCGGCGGGAACATCGTCCGCCGTCACAACAGCAGCACAGACCACAACAACCATGACGGAAACGGTCATGCTGACGGAAACCGAAGCCGTCCGTTTTCCGCTGGATCTGAATACCGCCGGACTGGAAGAACTCTGCGCCCTGCCTGACATCGGAACGGAAACGGCGCAGGCGATTCTGGATTATCGGGCGGCTCACGGCTGCTTTTACAGCCGTGAAGAGCTGCTTTCGGTTCCGGGCATCGGAAAACAGCGTTATCAAGCCATTTATGCGCTGCTGCTTATCGAAAATGAACTGCCTGTACCGGAAGATGCAGAACCGCCCGAAGAAGCAGCACCAACAGAACCGCCGACAGAGACAGAACCTGCCGAACCTCCCGTCATCAACCTGAATACGGCTGATCTCGACACGCTTCTGCTCCTGCCTGACTGCGGCGAAACCGAAGCGGAAGCCATTCTGGAACTGCGGAACAGGATCGGCATATTTCATAATCCGATGGAGCTTGTCATGGCGGATGAGATCAGTGATGCGCTCTACCTGCAATGGGAACCCTATCTTGCCGTGGACGATGCGGGAAATACACAGCTCCCCGTTCGGGAAGAAGTCCCCGAAACAGAATAAAACTACAAACAGTAAATAGCTTTACAAATCCAATAAAGTGTGATATACTTATAATATCATGAAAACGATGGAGGTAATACCTATGCTGACAGATATTGAAATCGCAAATCAGGCGGAAATGATGCCGATTGGCAAGATCGCTGCAGGGCTTGGCATTGCTGAGGAGGACTTTGAACCTTACGGCAGATACAAAGCGAAGCTCTCCGAACAGCTTTACGCCAAAACCAAAGACAACCCCGATGGCAAGCTCATTCTCGTGACTGCCATCAACCCCACTCCCGCCGGAGAGGGAAAGACCACCGTTTCCGTGGGTCTGGGTCAGGCAATGGCAAAGATCGGCAAAAAGGCGGTGCTTGCCCTGCGTGAGCCTTCTCTCGGTCCTGTATTCGGTATCAAGGGCGGCGCTGCGGGCGGCGGATATTCGCAGGTCGTCCCCATGGAGGACATCAATCTGCATTTCACAGGTGATATTCACGCTATGACAGCGGCAAACAATCTCCTCTGCGCTCTGATCGACAACCATTTGCAGCAGGGAAATGCGCTGAAAATCGACACCAGACGCATTCTCTTCAAACGCTGTATGGATATGAATGACCGTGCGCTCCGCAATGTGCTTGTGGGACTGGGCGGCAAGGTCAACGGTGTGCCCCGTGAGGATGGTTTTCAGATCACAGTTGCTTCGGAAGTGATGGCAATTCTCTGCCTTGCCTCCGATCTTGATGATCTCAAAAAGCGTCTTGCTTCCATTCTCGTTGCCTACAATACGGACGGCGAACCCGTCTATGCCCGTGATCTCCATGCAGAGGGCGCAATGACTGCCCTCCTGAAAGATGCACTCAAACCGAACCTCGTGCAGACGCTGGAGCATACACCCGTACTCATTCACGGCGGTCCGTTCGCCAACATCGCACACGGCTGCAACTCCGTCCGTGCCACAAAGCTCGCACTGAAACTCGGTGATTACGTTGTCACCGAAGCAGGGTTCGGTTCTGATCTCGGCGCGGAGAAATTCTTCGACATCAAGTGCCGTTATGCAGGACTCAAGCCCCGCTGTGTCGTCCTCGTTGCAACTGTCCGTGCGCTGAAATACAACGGCGGCATGGAACGTTCCGAACTGACCACGCCGGACGTTTCTGCCCTGAAACGCGGTATCATCAACCTGCGCACACACATTGAAAATATGTTCAAATATCATGTGCCTGTCGTTGTTGCCATCAACCGCTTCCACACCGATTCGGACGAGGAATTGCAGTTCATTGCGGATTACTGCAAGAAAATGGGCGTGGAGACTTCCATGTGCGAAGTGTTCGCCAAGGGCGGCGCAGGCGGCATGGATCTGGCACAGAAGGTCGTGGATACCATTGCCATGACAGAAAATTCCGAGGAGCAGTTTGCGCCCCTGTATGATACAAAACTGCCGATCAACAAGAAAGTCGAGATCATCGCCAAGGAAATTTACCGTGCCGACGGCGTGAAATTCCTTCCCTCTGCGGCAAAGGCACTTGCGGAGATCGAGGCGCTCGGTTACGGGGAACTGCCCGTCTGTGTTGCCAAAACACAGTATTCGCTTTCCGATGACCCCAAGGCACTCGGCAAGCCGGAGAACTTTGTCATTACTGTGCGTGATGTGCGTCTTTCTGCGGGTGCGGGATTTGTCGTTGTCCTCACGGGCGACATCATGACCATGCCCGGACTGCCCAAGAATCCCGCAGCGTTCAGCATCGACTGCGACAATGAGGTGCATATCAAGGGGCTGTTCTGATGCACTTTATCTGGAATACTTCCTCTCCGGAGGAGACGATCGCACTGGCACAGAAGATCGGCGCAAGACTCCGCCCCGGTGACTGCATTGCCTATCGGGGGGATCTGGGTGCAGGCAAGACGACATTCACAAGAGGGCTTGCCCTCAGCATGGGAATGGAGGACTGCGTGACCAGTCCGACTTTTGCGCTGGTGCATGAGTACGGGGGCGGTAGGCTTATTCATTTTGATATGTACCGCATTGCCGACGAAACCGAACTGGAAACCACAGGCTTCTATGATTATCCGTCGGAAGAATGTGTCTTTGTGATCGAATGGTCGGAAAACATTGAACACGCACTTCCTGCGCACACGATACAGATCACACTGGAACGCACAGGCGATGCGGACAGAAGTATTATTCTGGAGGGAGATGAACGCTTTGCGGATATTGGGACTTGATACGTCCGGAAAAGTCGCATCTGCGGCGGTGCTGGACACGGAGCAGAATCTTTTGCTGGCGGAGCGTTCCCTCTATACGACAAGAGGACATTCGCAGATCATGATGCCGACCGTACAGGAGATCCTGAAAGACTGCGGCATGGAAAGCAAAGATGTGGACTGCTATGCCGTTGCAGTCGGTCCCGGTTCGTATACGGGACTCCGCATCGGCATTGCGGCGGTGCAGGGAATGGCAATGGTCAGCGATACCCCCTGCATCGGCGTTTCCACGCTGGAAGCGATGGCGGCACGGATCTTCGGCGCAAAGCATATCCTTGCTGTGATGCACGCCCGCAGTGATCTGTTTTATGCGGCGTGGTTCTCGTATGAGATCTATATGGAGTATGATCCGAAATATCTTGACCGTGCAATTCCGGACGAACTGCAAACCGCCGCACAGATCGCAGAGGTCATTGATAAAATACACGACCGCATCATTGTGACAGGTGACGGCACGGAGGAACTGATTCGTCAGTATGAAGCAATGGGACACGAGGGGCAGACCATTCTGCGCCCTGCACCGCCGTTTCTGCGGTTGCAGTCGGCGGCGGGGGTATGCTATCAGGCGGCGCAGTACATCGAAACGCACCCGCAGCTCCCCTCTGCGGCTGACCTGACGGCTTCCTATCTGCAAGCGGTCAATATTACACGAAAGGATAAATGAACATGATAGCAATTGGCTGTGACCACGCTGCTGTGGAACTCAAACGTGCCGTGATGGCACACCTTGACAGGCAGGGAATCGCTTATCTCAATCTTGGTACGGACGGCGACCCCTGTGATTATCCGGATATGGCAAAAGCCGTTGCGGAGAAGATCACTTCCGGCGAATGTGAACGGGGGATTCTCCTCTGCGGCACGGGCATCGGCATGAGTATGGCTGCCAACAAGATCAAAGGAATCCGTGCAGCAGTCTGCTCGGACGAATTTTCCGCAAAATATACCCGTCTCCACAATGATGCGAACATTCTCTGCATGGGCGCTCGTGTCATCGGTGCGGGGCTTGCACTGGAGCTTGTGGACATCTTCCTGTCCACGGAATTTGAAGGCGGCAGACATCAGCGCCGTGTGGATAAGATAACAGCTTTAGAGGAGGCTTAACAATGGCTAATTTACATATGATCGACCATCCGCTGATCCAGCACAAGATCTCTCTGATGCGGGATAAGAACACCGGAACAAAGGAATTTCGTGAGCTTGTCTCCGAAACGGCAATGCTCATCTGCTATGAGGCGACCCGTGATCTTCCCCTGAAAGAGATTGAAATGGAAACGCCTCTCTGCATGGCAAAGACCAAGATCGTTTCCGGACATAAGCTCGCCTTTATCCCGATTCTGCGTGCAGGTCTGGGCATGATCGAGGGCGTGACTTCGCTCGTGCCTGCGGCGAAGATCGGACATATCGGTATGTTCCGTGATCCTGAGACAAAGGAGACCATCAAGTATTACTGCAAGCTGCCCGATGACATTGCTGAACGTGACTGCATCATTGTAGACCCGATGCTGGCTACGGGCAATACGGCTTGTGCAGCCGTTGCAGAGCTGAAAAAACTCGGCGTGAAGAACATCAAGTTCATGTGCATCATCTCTTCGCCGGAGGGTGCGGCAACACTGATTAAAAATCACCCCGATGTGGACATCTACTGCGGCATCATGGACGAAGGTCTGAACGAGGAGAAATATATCATCCCAGGTCTGGGCGATGCGGGCGACAGAATCTTTGGCACGAAATAAGGAGTATCCCGTATGAAATTAGTCATTCAGCGTGTCACGGAAGCCTCTGTCAGTGTGGAAGATCAGATCGTCGGACAGATCGGCACGGGTTATCTTGTCCTGCTCGGTGTCGGTCAGGACGACACGGAGGAAGTCACACGGAAACTTGCGGAAAAACTGCTCAAGCTGCGCATTTTTCCTGACGAGAACGGAAAGACCAATCTTTCCCTTGCAGATGTGGACGGGGAAGTGCTGGTCATCTCGCAGTTTACGCTCTATGCGGACTGCCGTTCCAACCGTCCGGGCTTTTCCAAGGCGGGTGCGCCCGAACTGGCAGAGCATCTGTACGAAGTGTTTATTGAACATCTGAAAAGCAAGGTACGTCATGTAGGCTGCGGCGTATTCGGCGCAGATATGCAGGTGAGACTCTGCAATGACGGACCGTTTACGATTCTGCTGGAAGGATAGGCGACTATGAAAACAGACCGTCCGGAACATTATGACTGCTTTCTGGATTCGGTACGGCTGCATATGATGCTGTGGCGGCGGGAGACAAAGCTGGACAATGCCCACCTTGCAGAAAAGATGGGCATTTCGGAACGAACTGTCCGTCAGCGTTTCCGTCATCCGGATACCATGACCCTTGCGGAGCTGTACGGCTTCTGTGAGCTGTTTGGAAAAGAGCCGTCCGAGGCACTGCATTTCATTGCATCGGAAGCAAAAAACGATTCTGAAGAATAAATTACAAAATCCCTCCCATACTTCTGACAGAATGGGAGGGATTTTAATGCATAAACGTCTGAGGGTCACGGGAATCGTGCTGATGCTCTTCTGCGGATTACTGGTGTTGTATCTTGTGCTGCTGATGGGGCAGGCACAATATCAGGAAGTCTCCGTTCGTCAGAGTCAGACGGTTCTGACAGCGGGCTATGCGCAGGGAACGATCTATGACCGCAACATGAAACCGCTTGTCAATCGGGAAACGGCGTACTATGCCGCCGCTGCACCCACATCGGAGAGCATTGCTGCGATTTTGCCGCATATGGAGGAAATCGCACCGCTGCTGAAAGGAATCCGCACACAAAAGCCGTTTCTGTGCCGTGTCAATACGCCGCAGATCGGCTGTGATGCCGTTACCGTTCTGAGCCTGCCGGAACGGGGAGGCGGTCATATGACAGGACAGCACGTTCTCGGCTATACCCTTGAAAATACAGGCGTAACAGGTCTGGAGGGCGATTATGACAAGCTCCTGCGGGCAAAGGAAGATCCTGTCACAGCTTCCTTTACCGTAGATGCCAAAGGACACGCACTGGAGGGGGTACCGCCTGTCGTCACGTCCATGCAGGATTACAACAGCGGCATTGTCACAACGCTGGATTATGACATTCAGGCACTCTGCGAAGCGCAGCCGATCGAAAAAGGTGCTGTTGTGGTCATGGAAGTGAAAACAGGTGATATTGTGGCAATGGCGAGTTTTCCCGCTTATGACCCCGATCATCTCGGCGAGGCGATCTCGGACGAAAATGCACCGCTGATTAACCGTTGTCTGTGTCCGTACAGTGTCGGTTCGATTTTTAAGCTGATGACGGCGGCGGCGGCATACCGTTCCCACCAGACCCCGTTCTGTACGGAATGCAGCGGAAAGACGGTCATTAAAGGGCAGACGTTCCGCTGTCACGACTGGCGGGGACACGGAAAAGTAGACATGAAACAGGCAATGATTGATTCGTGCAATGTGTATTTTGTGGAGCTGAGTGAACGGCTCAAGCCATCGGTCATGCGGGAAACGGCGCAGGATTTCGGCTTCGGAACACAGTTTGCACTTTCGGGGTCGATCATTTCGGCATCGGGGACACTCCCGTCACCGCAGGATCTGAAACTGCCTGCGGAGATGGCAAATTTCTGCTTCGGACAGGGAAAACTTACCGCAACGCCCCTGCAAATCACACAGATGACCTGCGGCATTGCCAATCGGGGAAGAATGCCCATTGCACGGCTGATTCGGGGAATCGAACGGGACGGCGAACTGATCGCAGAAGAAAAACCGCCCCGCTATGCGGCGGTAGCGTCGTATGAGGGGGCGGCATATTTGCAGTCGCTGATGATCGCAGCGATCAATCAGAATGCGCACTCGAAAGCCGTGCCGTCAAATGTCTACGCCGCCGCAAAGACCTCAACGGCGCAGACGGGACGTTATGACGAGGACGGCACAGAGTACTGTCATGCATGGATCACGGGATATTTTCCGATTGACAAGCCGCGTTATGCGGTCACGGTTCTGGCGGAGGACGGCGGCTACGGAAATGATGCCGCTGCGCCGGTGTTCCGCACCCTTGCCGAACAGATCACGGAACTGGAACGCCGCAGATAACAGAAAACTCCCTGCATGAAGCAGGGAGTCTGTTTTTTACTGATATGCGCCGGGGTTCGGATAATCCTTGAAGAAATACTGCCAGCTATCGCCGTTCTTGCCGAGGTTTCCGCACTCTACAAGATAAGTATTGCCGTTGATCTCGCACTCTGTCCAGTAATGCTGTACGCCCGGTCTTGTCCAGCCGCGTACCATATATACATCATAGCCGTAGTAAGCCAGAACAGATGCCATAGCACCGTTGTACTGTACGCACTGACCGCTTCTGTAATTGAAGATCGCATCTACATAGGACTTGTTGACGATCGCATTCCACTTAGCACCTGCATAAGCATAATCTACATTCTTGTGGATCCACTGGTGGGTGATGTACAGCTTCTCCGCAAGTGTGGAATTTTCGGGGAAATGCTCTGCAGCGAACTGCTCAATGATAGCGATATCGCTGTCTTTGAGCTTGATGGTGAAGTCTACGCCGCCGCTCTGACGGTTGTAAACGGTGATCTCACGCTTTGTCTCGCCGCGCGGGCAGGTATTCAGCAGAGATTCAATGCTGGAATCATCGAGCTTGACATCGGCATTGACCACTGCGCCGGAACCGCCGGATGTGTTGGGCGTTTCTGTCGGAGCAGGGATCTCGAAGTCCGCAAGATTCAGGAAATCGCTGAAGCCGGGGAGTTCGGCAAATGTACCTGTGGTATCGGGAAGTGTCAGAGAACCTTCACTGCCGAGCATCGGAACAACAGGCACATCTGTCAGGGTGGTCTGTGTCTCCGCAGCGGGAAGATTCAGAACCGGAGCCGTTTCAGGAACATTCAGCACCGGAACTGTATTCTGTGCGGTATCCGGAATCATGGCAACTGCACCTTCGGAGAGTGACTGCTGTGCAACAGTTGTCTGTGCGGCGGTCTGTGCAGCAGGAGTCTGCTGTACAACGCCCTCTGAATTACAGTTGTACTCAGTGCCCTTATAAGTGACCTTGCCGGTCTGAAGTGTGCCGTCCTCACCGAAGAGGTAAGTTGCACCGTTGATCTCAACCGGACCCTTTGCCATTTCGTAAATATCCGTCTGGAAGTAATAGCGCTTGCCGCCGATCGTCTGCCAGCCTGTTGTGCGGACACCGTTTTCATCAAAGTAGAAGAAATTGCCTTCTGCGTTGACAAGACCTGTATGCTTGACACCGTCCTGACCGAGATAATAAGTCTTGCTGCCGATGGTCTGGAAGCCTGTCAGCATCACGCCCTGTGCGTTCATGCAGTATTCCTTGCCATCAATCTTGAGCCAGCAGTTGGTGACTTTCTCGCCGTTATTGGGGTTGATGTAATATCTCTTGCCGTCGATCTCCTGCCAGCCTGTCTGTCCGGAAGAAACGGTAGTCTGTGTTGTTTCCGCAGTTGCGACCGAAGCGGTGGTTTCCGCACTGACCGGTACTTCCGCAGCGGCGACATTGGAGAGATTTGCAGCGGCTTCCTTTCCGGCAGCGGGGACAGCAGCCTGCGCACTGCTGCGGAGTCCGTCTGCGTTGAAGAAGTACGTCTGTCCGCCGATGACCTGTTCACCGACAGTCAGATGACCGTTTTCGTCAAGATAATAAGTACCTTCTGTTCTGTTGAGCCAGCCGCTTTTCAGAATCGTGCCGTCGGCATTGAGCCAGCCCTTGAGACCGTCAGGCAGGGAACACCATCTGTTCGTCTGCATAACGCCCTGGTCATCGCAGTAGTGCATTTTGCCTTCTTCATCGGTCACCCAGCCTGTACGGAGCTTGTAATCCGCACCTGCATAGTAAACGTCACCGGTAGAGGTATCGGTGATCTTGCCGGAGCAGAGCATACCGTCCTTGTCGGCGAAGAAGTAAGCCGTTCCGAGGGGGTCTGTCACCTGACCGGAACCGCTTGCAGCCGAGAAGCACAGAACTTCTGTGACATCGCTCGCATTCATCAGACCGTCACCGTTGACATCGCCGAAAGCGAGCATCTCAGCACTGACAATACTTTTGCCAGCACCCTGTGCGGCGATCTGTGTCAGCATTTGCACGGCATCACGGGAATCGACAGAACCGCTGCCGTCCACATCACCGAGGGAATAATTCGGCTTGACGGAAAATTTACCGGTCAGTTTCTGTCCGTTTTCCATATAAAAAGCGCTGCCGTTTTCATCATAGGTGAGCTGTGCAGCCGGACGGAGCAGGGTAGGCTTTACGACCTCCGCAGACTCTGTTTCGGCGGATACAAGCTGTTTTGTCTGTATTGCAGCCGGTACGGATGCCAGTACAGCAAGGACTGCCAGAATCGGCAGGACTCTGTTTCGTTTATTTTTTCCGAAATGATTTTGCGTTCTCATTGGACTAATCATCCTCCTGTGTTTCCGAATTGCGTTTCCAGTGTTTCCTTGTTTCGTTTCTGTCGGATGGATCACATTCAAAAAAGCGTAATCTCCGCATTTTCAGGCTTTACGCCGTCAGAAAGGGACACGGGTAAAATCACCCACGGTTATCATTATAGCACAGATTTTGCTTTTTGTCAATAGTTTGTTACTATTTTCTTCAAAAGAATCAATTTTTTCTCAGAAAGTTACAGAAAGATTACACGGGAATCACTTCGCGGAATGGTTCCGAATCCTAAATGCATACGGCGCAGGGCGTAATGATTGACTTCTTTGCAAAAATGTGCTATAATATACGGGTAAAAATGATGATGACTGAAACTGAAAGGGTGTTGCTATGGGCGTTTTTGTAGAATTCCGCAATGTACGAAAAGTGTTTCGCTCCGGTGAAGTTGAGATCACGGCACTGCGGGATGTCAACTTTGAGATCAATAAAGGTGAATTCTGTGTGATCCTCGGCGCATCGGGTGCAGGCAAGACCACGATCCTCAACATTCTTGGCGGTATGGATACGCTGTCGGAAGGGGAGGTATGGCTCGACGGTGCAAAGATCTCTTCCTATGACAAGAGACAACTGACCGCCTACCGACGCTATGATGTCGGATTTGTATTCCAGTTCTACAACCTTGTCGGCAATCTGACTGCCAAAGAGAATGTGGAACTTGCCGCACAGATCTGCCGTGATCCGCTGGATGCAGAAACAGTGCTGCAACAGGTGGGACTTGGCGACCGGATGAAGAATTTCCCTGCACAGCTCTCAGGTGGTGAGCAGCAGCGTGTTGCCATTGCCCGTGCGCTTGCCAAAAATCCGAAACTTCTGCTCTGCGATGAGCCGACAGGCGCACTGGATTACAATACCGGCAAGGCTGTTCTGAAACTTTTGCAGGATACCTGCCGCAGTCAGGGCGTTACGGTAGTTGTCATCACGCATAACTCCGCACTGGCGGCAATGGCTGACCGTATCATCACAGTCAGAAGCGGTACCGTTGAGGATATGCGGATCAATGACAACATCGTTGATGTCGCCGATATTGAATGGTGATGCCGATGAAAACTTCAATGCTGCGGCGTAGTACGCTGCGTGAGATCCGTGATTCACTGGGACGGTTTCTTGCTATTTTCGGCATCATAGCGCTTGGCGTGGGATTCTTTGCAGGTGTGCGGGGCACGACTCCCGCAATGATAAAGACCGTGAATGATTTCTATGCGGAAAATAAATTCTATGACTATCGGCTTGTTTCGACCATCGGCTGGAAACAGGAAGATGTGGAACAGTTCGCCGCACAGGATCATGTGGAGGCTGCCGAGGGTTCGCAGACAATGGATGCGCTCTTTCTGACAGAGCAGGATGATGAATATGCGTTCATCACGCATTCGGTCACGGAGGATGTCAATACCCTTGTGCTGACGGAAGGCAGAATGCCGTCTGCCCCCGATGAATGTGTGGTGGATTCCGGCATGGATATCAATCTTAAAGTCGGAGATACCATACGTTTATCATCACTCAATGAGAAAAGCACACTGGAAACCTTTGTCGAACAGGAATTCAAAGCGGACATAAATTTCCGACCAGTAGTCACGGTCATAGGCTTCCGGCTGAAAATAGAGAAATCCGTAAAGCTCACCGACACCGAGTGAAGTCGTGCCTCGCTCATAATTCAGATAATTGCTCGAATGTACCGAACCCACAACTTTGAATTCCTGTTCGACAAAGGTTTCCAGTGTGCTTTTCTCATTGAGTGATGATAAACGTATGGTATCTCCGACTTTAAGATTGATATCCATGCCGGAATCCACCACACATTCATCGGGGGCAGACGGCA
>JAILPP010000111.1 GCA_024699425.1 Oscillospiraceae bacterium
CGCCGTCTGATAGTTGACAATGCCTGTCTGGGTGGACATGTGTATGCACATCTGCGGGGCGAGTTTCCGCACAACGGACAGCACGCCCAGATCCGCCACGATCAGCGCATCTACCCCCGCAGTCACCGCTTCGGAAATAAATTTCGGGAGCAGATCAAATTCCGTATTGCGGGGCAGCGTGTTCACGGTCAGGTAGACCTTTACGCCTTTTGCATGGGCAAGCTGTACCGCTTCGCAGAGTGCTTCGGGGCTGAAATTCGGCGCACCCTGCCGCATTCCGAACAGATTTCCGCCGAGATAGACGGCATCCGCACCGAAATCCAGTGCCGCCCGCAGGCGTTCCATATCTCCTGCAGGAGACAGTACTTCCGGTCGTATCATTCGCTGTCCTCCCCGTTTTCGCCTTCCTCGTCCTCTTCGTCCTCCTCAACGTATTCGCCGTTGGCACGGGCGATATTCTTGTTATGCTCTTCGAGTGTGCGTGCGAAATAGGTCGTCTTGGTGTCGATGTCGGCATAGAAGTAGTAGAAGCCCGTCTTTTCCGGATACAGCACGGCGTTGATGGCATCAATACCGGGATTGCAGATCGCACCGGCAGGGAGTCCCTTGCACTTGTAGGTATCATACGCTTCGTACATCTGGTCATTCTGGAGCGTTTCATAACGGCGGATGACATCATCGACATACTTTGTCGTCGGGTCGGACTGGAGCTTGCCGCCGAACTCTGCGGGATGTTTCAGACGATTCCAGAATACCGAAGCGATCTTGGGCATTTCCTCCTCGTTGGCAGCCTCACGCTGCACGATCGAAGCAAGTGTGATGACTTCATCGAGTGAGAAGCCCAGCTCCTTCATGCGTTTGTACATATCGGGTGTGATCTTGCTGTCAAAGTTGACATAGATCTTCTGGCAGACTGCGTCAGGCTCCATTTCCTCATAGAACGTGTAGGTATCCGGGAAAAGGTAGCCCTCCATGCGGTAGAATTTCAGACCGGCGTTCTTGGGGAGATTCTCCTCAAAGCTGTAACCTAAGTTACCCGCATTGAAGTAGTAGAGGAACTTGGAAGCCTCGCAGACCTTCGCCTCTTCGAGCTTCTTGGCAGCCTCGACCAGTGTGCAGCCCTCCGGGAACATGACATTGACAGCGACCTGATCTTCGGCAATGGAATTACCGCTGAGTTCGTTGATGATCTCCTCGTAAGCCATTGCACTGCTGACCTCGTGGTCACCTGCGATATAACCGGAATCCGCCTTGGAAAGCCGTGAGAAGTAGACAAACGCCTTGGGAATGCGGATAATGCCTTTTGCTTCGAGCAGTTCGGCGATCTGCATGGTCGTTGCGCCCTCCGGAATGTGGAAAACCACGAGTGTTTCCGTTCCCTCCAGACCGAGCATATCCTTGCCGACCTGAATGATGCCGACAGACAGCGTGATCGAGATCACAAAGATCAGCACCAGCATGATGATAACGCCGTAAATTCTCGCCGTCTGGCGGTTGCGGCGGTTGCGCCGTGTTTTGACGGAAGTCTTTTTGCCTGAACCGGATTTCCGTGAACTGCTGCTCCTCCGATGCGATTCCTCGGCACGGATATCGACTTCCTCGAACTCCATCTCCTGTCCGTCATTCATATACTCATGATTTGCCATGATTTCCTCCCGTATTATCAATCACTTCCATGACACCGATGTCATGTGCTTCGCAGGGGATGTCCTCCTGCAAAAGAAATGCATAGGTCAGCCCGATCGTCCGCAGTTCGGGATGTGCGGCAAGGAAACGGTCATAATAGCCGCCGCCTTTGCCGAGCCGTCTGCCGTCCCTCGTAAAGGCAAGCGCAGGCACAAGGCAGAGTGTCCGCCCGCTGAGAACAGGCACTTCCCTGCCGGACGGTTCGGTGATGCCGAAAGCGCCCGCTGCCGTTTCCTCCCACGATGAAACAAGATAAAACCGCATTTCACCGGGCTTGCCGCAGACGGGCAATGCCACGGATTTTCCGCACTTCCACGCCTCTCCGATCAGCCGACGGGTATCCGGCTCGGACGGCAGCGAGCAGTAGCACAGGAGCGTGTCCGCCTCACGATACCACGGATGTGCTGTCACACTGGCAAGCAATGCCGCATCCAGCCGTGCTTTTTCCGTCGGAGAGAGGTCACGCAGACGCGAACGGATCTCCTGCCGCAGTTTCTGCTTTTCGGCGGGAATGCCGCTTAGTGAACCGGATAACATACCGAATCTGCAATTTTTTGGGAAACGCCGGCATCGCAGAGTGTCTCCACGAGTTTCAGACCGAATACGGCAGCCGCACCTGCGCCCTGCGCCGTGATGATGAATTCGTCCTGTGCGACAGAATGCTGTGAGATTTTCGCACCTGTGAGCTGTGTTTCAAAGCCGGGATAGGCAATTGCTTCCCTGCCGTCAAGCAGACCCTTGTGTCCGAGAATGGACGGGGCTGCACAGATCGCACCAATGGGGATTCTGCGGTCATAGCAGAAATCGACTGCTGTCTGTACGGCTTCGGACTTTTCGAGGTTCAGCGTGCCGGGCATACCGCCGGGCAGCACGATCATTTCGAGATCACCGCCGAGGACGATCTCACCTGCGGTGATGTCGCATTCCACTTTAATGCCGTGAGAACCTGTCACGGTTTTGCCTGTCACGCCGACAAGCTGTAAATCCTTACCTGCACGGCGCAGCAGATCTGCCGGTGTCAGTGCCTCAACTTCTTCAAATCCGTTTGCAAGAAATACATAAATCATAATGAATCCCTCCGTGATTCTGCATGATGCAGCTTTTCAAATTCTGCCCGGACTTCTGCGGCATGACCGCAGGACATCTTCCCTTCCGGACATACGCCTTTGACGCAGGCAGGACCCGCCTTGGCAAAGAGTGACGGTGCAACGGGGTACACTTCCCGCAGCATTGCCGTGGCAAGCTCCCTGATCTCCCATTGTGCCCGATTGCAGCAGCGCAGACGGAAGAAGTGCAGCAGTTCTCTTGCGTTCATGGTGATGACCATTTTCGTTTCCGATGCATTGGGCAGGACAAATCTTGCATCTTCGATGGCTTTTTTTTCGGCACGTCTGTGCGCTTCTTTTTCATCAAAGCCCTGTGCCAGAAAATCGGCATAATGCCGTGCTTCGAGCATCTCCGACAGTTTGCGGTAGGCATCCACGCAGCTTTGCACTGTCTCGTCATAGAGGGCAAGTGCCTGTGGGTCTGCCTGAATTTCGGGCGGGGTGATGTATTCAAAATGCGTCAGTCTGACATAGCGCTGACTCTGCACGGAAAAACTTGCCAGACGGTGCCGTGTGATCTGCGCCAGAAGCGAACGGGAAACACCCTCCGCTGCAAATGTGAAAGAGGCGTGTTCGATCGGACTTTCATGCCCGATCTTGCCGAGCATTTCCACAAATCTGCCTGCGCTCTCCTCAGTCAGACCGTCCATCAGCTCCATCGCTCCCGTGTCGGAATAGCAGAGCTTCGCCGCCGCTGCCACCACCTGTTCGGGCGCTGCCGTGTGTGCAATGAGCTTTACTTTCAATTTGTTCCCTTCTTTCCGGCAATGTGATACCTATAAATGAGCGCTGGCTGTCAAAATATGCAAGGCGGCGGGCTGGTATTGGGGGGCTACTCGCCCCCCCAAACCCCCTCGGCAGGGCGGTGACCGCCCTGCAC
>JAILPP010000080.1 GCA_024699425.1 Oscillospiraceae bacterium
AATGATAGTAATCATACATCTTGGAAACATGATGCTTTTCATACAACATGAAGAAAAACAGCATCAATAATTCCCCAAACATACTGATAATAAAGATCAGATCTGCATTGCCCGTTGCGGGACCCAGCGCTGAAAACAGAAACATCAGTACGCCCGCAAGCAGGATTTCAGGCGCTTTTTGCTTAATCGTCACCCAAATGCCCGTCAGAATCACAGGAATGGTCGTGCCAAACGAAATGACGGTATTGATGCGCTCCATCCAAGCGGTTTTCGGACTGACCGAGGCATAACGGACAATCTGATTGAATGCGCCCTGATGAATGTATTGTACATCAAGCTCACGGAATGCGCCCGCACCTGCGCCTGCAATCATCACCAGTGTCGTCAATACCCACATCAGAACCCGCGCCCTCTTGTAAAACGGCGCAGAATAGGCACAAATCATCAGGTTCAACGGGATCAGTATGCCGTGCAGAATGAACCGCCCCTGACTGAGTACCCGCAGAATCGGCAGCATCATAAATCTGCCCGCTGCCAGTATGACAGCATCGAAACACATTCCGACACCGATCAGCGCCATGCATAGTATGATGGGGTCTTTCTTTTTGGAATAATCCGAAAACAACAGCATCGTCAGCAACAGTTCCAGTACGCAGACGACCCACAAGACAAGATAACCATAATTTAACAGTATTTCACGCATAAGTTGTAACCTCCCGATTGTTGTCATCTTATTTTAACATATTCTCCCTACAAATGTCAATTATATTTTTGAGAATTTTGAAAAAAATGATTGACAAATTCCGAAAAGTGTGCTATAATCTAAAATTGAGAATGAATTTCATTTTCAACTTTCAGGAAAGGTCTGGAATCATATGAAATTAAAATGGACAGCGTTGATGTTTACCGCCCTCTTCTGCACCGCTTTGACCGGCTGCGGCGCAAGCGCAGGGGCTTTGCAGGAAAATGCAGACAAGTTCAATGTCGTATGCACCAATTTTGCGGAATATGATTGGGCAAGACAGCTCACCAAGGGTCTTGAAAATCAGTTTGAGATCACCTATCTGCTCGAAAACGGCGTGGATCTCCACAACTATCAGCCCAGTGCTGCGGATATTGCGAAAATTTCAACCTGCGATCTGCTGATCTACGTCGGCGGGGAGTCGGATCACTGGGTACCCGATGCGCTTCAGTCTGCTGTGAATCCGGATATGCAGGTCATTCGCCTGCTCGATGTCGTGCAGGCACTCGAAGAGGAAACCGTTGAGGGCATGGAAGCAGAAGAGGAGGAAGAAGAGGAGTCAGATGCTCCCGAATATGATGAACACGTCTGGCTCTCGCTCCGCAATGCCGCACAATGCTGCTCCAAAATCTCCGAAGCACTGCGGACACTCGAAAAAGACCCGACAGCCACACAGAAACTGCAATTGAATGAGGAATCCTATCAGGAACAGCTCACGGCACTTGACAGCGAATTTCTGGAAGTCAGCACGCAAACACAGGAAAAGCCCCTCATTTTTGCAGACCGTTTCCCGTTCCGCTATTTCGTCGAGGATTACGGCTACACCTACTATGCCGCTTTCCCCGGATGCAGCGCCGAGACAGAGGCAAGTTTCGAGACAGTCGCTTTTCTGGCACAGAAAGCCGATGAAACCGGCGTTTCCATGATTTTCACCATCGAGGGCGGCAGCAGTGCCGTTGCGGAAGCCGTGCGGGACAGCACCGCTGCCAAAAATCAGCATATCGTTTCCCTCAATTCGCTCCAGTCGGTCACAAGCGATCAGATCAGCGAAGGGGCAACCTATCTTTCACTCATGACGGATAATCTCAACGTTCTGAAAGGAGATGCCGCCGCAACATGACAGAACATACGGAAATTGACGAGGGGATCATTTCGCTGCGCAGTCAGAACGTGCCGGATACACAGGTCGTTGTGCGGGAGGCTTCCCTCGGCTATGAAAATTTAGTCGTCACGGAAGGGCTGAATTTCGGCATCAATGCGGGGGATTACCTCTGCATTCTCGGTGAGAACGGCTCCGGTAAAAGTACGCTCATCAAAGCGCTGCTTGGTCTGAAACGTCAGATCGCAGGCGAGATCGAATGGTACAACGGGCTTTCCGGTAAGGACATCGGCTATCTCCCGCAGCAGACCGTCGTTCAGCGGGATTTTCCCGCCTCTGTGCGTGAGATCGTCCGTTCGGGCTGTCTGTCCTCTATGGGGTGGCATCCCTTTTACAGCAAGGCGGAAAAACAGCTTGCCGATGAAAAAATGAAACGCCTCGGTATTTCGGAATTTGCAAACCGCTGTTATCGGGAACTCTCCGGCGGTCAGCAGCAGCGTGTACTTCTTGCAAGGGCGCTTTGTGCTGCAAAAAAAATGCTGCTTCTGGACGAGCCTGTCACGGGACTTGACCCCAAGGCACAGAATGATCTCTATGAACTGATCGAAACCCTGCATCAGGAGGGAATCACCATTATTATGGTATCCCATGACGTGAATGCGGCGTTGCAGTACGCTTCGCACATTCTGCACATCGGGTCGCAGAGACAGCTTTTCTTTGGCACAAAAGAGGATTACCTTCAAAGTGATGTCGGGGAAGGATTCATCAAATCGCAGGGAGGTGCAGCCGTATGAACCCGATTCAGACACTCTGGTTTTATTTCTCCAGTTATCCCTTTGTGCGCTATGCCTTTGTGGTCGGACTGCTGATCTCGCTCTGTGCATCCCTGCTGGGCGTGACACTGGTTCTGAAACGCTTTTCCTTCATCGGTGACGGACTTTCCCATGTCGCATTCGGGGCAATGGCGGTCGCTACCGTTGCCAATCTCACCAATCAGATGGTGATTGTACTGCCCGTTACGATGCTTTCGGCAATTCTCCTCCTGCGCACGGGACAGAATACCCGCATCAAAGGCGATGCCGCCGTTGCCATGATCTCGGTCGGGGCGCTTGCGGTCGGGTATATGCTCATCAATGTCTTTTCCAAATCTGCCAACATTGCGGGCGATGTCTGCTCGACACTGTTCGGTTCGATTTCCATTCTCACGCTGAAAGCCTCGGATGTGTGGCTCTGCGTGGTTCTTTCCGTGATCGTCATTGTGCTGTTTCTTGCTTTTTATCACAAGATCTTTGCCGTGACGTTTGACGAGAGCTTTGCGGCGGCAACGGGCATGAAAACCAATGCCTACAATCTGCTGATCGCTGTCATTACTGCCATGATTATCGTGCTTGCCATGAATCTGGTGGGTTCTCTGCTGATCTCGGCGCTGATTATTTTCCCCGCACTTTCGGCAATGCGGCTGTTCCGCAGTTTCCGTTCCGTGATCGTCTGTTCCGCTGTGATCTCTGTGATCTGTGCGGCGGTGGGAATTATCCTTTCGATCCTCTGCTCCACGCCTGTGGGTTCGACGATTGTTTGTGCGGATATTGTGGTATTTTTTGGATTTTCCATTGCGGCAAGACTGACAGGGAGGACGGAATGATGAAATACAGTAAGATCGCCGCTTGTCTGATGACGACGGCAATGCTGACAGGGTGCGGCAATACTGCCAATGTAGATGGTCTGATCGCTTCACAGGAGGAAACGTTCGCAGTGATGACGGAAGCAACCGTTCCGCCGCCGCCGACTGACCCTTCCTTTGTGCCGTTCGATGCAAGCAACGGGGAATATGACGTGGATCTGACCATTCTCGAAAGTAATATGGTCTATGCGCAGTGCTATGACATGGTATTCAATCCCGATGCGTACACGGGGCAGAAAATCCGTGCCAGAGGACCGTTTGCCTATTATCAGGACGAGGAGACGGGCAAGGAATATTTTGCCGTGCTGATCTCCGATGCCACTGCCTGCTGTAGTCAGGGCATTGAATTTGTGCTGGACGGGGAATACCATTATCCCGATGATTACCCGGAAACAGGCACGGAAATCACGGTGGTCGGAACGTATCACAACTATGAGGACAACGGCACACCCTATGTACAGCTTCAGAACGCCGTGATCGAAGCGCAGTAAATCAAAGGAGGAGTTCCCATGCTTACAGGTAAAACGGTCGTGCTTGCCGTGACGGGCAGCATCGCCGCTTATAAAATCGCAAATCTTGCAAGAATGCTCATGAAACTGCATTGCACCGTTCACGTTCTCATGACACAGAATGCAGCCAATTTTATCCACCCCATTACACTCGAAACACTGACACAGAATAAAGTTCTCATCGACACATTTGACAGGAATTTCCAGTACAGCGTGGAACACGTCGCACTTGCCAAGGCAGCGGACGTTGTGATGATCGCACCTGCATCTGCCAATGTCATCGGCAAAATCGCCAACGGCATCGCAGACGATATGCTGACAACGACCGTCATGGCCTGCCCGTGCAAGAAGATCATTTCGCCTGCAATGAATCACAATATGCTGCATAATCCGATCGTGCAGGACAATTTGCAGAAGCTACAGCGGTTTGGCTATGAGATCGTCACGCCTGACAGAGGAATGCTTGCCAACGGTGACATCGGTGACGGGAGAATGCCCGAAGAATCCGTACTGCTGGAATATATCCTGCGGGAAATCGCCTACAACAAGGATATGAACGGCAAGCGGGTGCTGGTGACGGCAGGTGCAACACGGGAAGCCCTCGATCCTGTGCGGTTCATTACGAATCATTCGTCGGGAAAAATGGGCGCAGCCATTGCAAAAGCGGCGATGATGCGGGGCGCATTCGTGACACTCGTTGCCGCACACATGGACACAGCCCCGCCGCCCTTTGTGGAAGTTGTACCCGTCGTTTCGGCGCAGGAAATGTTCGATGCCGTGACAAGCCGTGCGGAGATGCAGGATATTATCATCAAGGCAGCGGCAGTCTCGGATTATACGCCCGTCACCGTCGCTGACCAGAAAATGAAGAAAAAGGACGGCGAACTTTGCATTCAGCTCCGGCGTACACCCGACATTCTCAAATATCTCGGCGAACATAAAAGACCGGGACAGTTCCTCTGCGGCTTTTCGATGGAAACGGAACACGTCCTCGAAAATTCACAGAGCAAACTGCTTTCCAAGAATGCCGATATGATCTGCGCGAACAGCATCGCCACGGAAGGCGCAGGATTCGGAACGGATACGAACATCATCACACTCATTACAAAGAACGGAATGGAAGCACTCCCGCTGCTTTCCAAGGACGCGGCGGCACACCGCATTCTGAGTGCCATTCTGAGACAGAAATAAGAGAGCGCCTGCATGAAGTCCGTGTTCATGCAGGTTTTTTTCGGAAATCGTCTGTTAAAAAAATATAAACAGATACTTGAAATTTGTGATTATGTGTGGTATAATAAATAAAACAATGCGTAATCATCTTGGAAGTAATACGACAAAAAGGAGCCGATGCTATGGAAAACCGGACAAACGACCAGTGCGAACCGCTTTCCTTTGCCAGCCTTGCACTTGCGCTTGCAGGTGACTATAAGAGCCTCTATGTGATCGACCCGGAGGACGACAGCTATGTGGAGTATGCACCAAGCGGTACGAAAAAAGAACTCATTTCCATTTCAAGTGGTGATGACTTCTTTCAGGATGTCCCAAAAAATTGCCGTGAACAGGTCTTCAAAGACGATCAGGATTATTTCATGAATGCCTTCCGCAAAGATCATGTGATAAAGGCACTCAGGGACGGGCAGTCGTTTACGCTGACGTATCGTCTGATTGTTGAGGGACAGCCCCGTTACTTCTTCCTGAAAACCATCCGTGCCTGTGACCGCCGTATCATCATCGGCGTGCAGGATGTCGATGATCAGAAACGCCGTGAACTCGAAGCCGAACAGAAAAGCCACACCTATTCCGAGATTGCCGATTCGCTTGCAAGTCTGTTCGAGATCATCTTTCATATTGACGTAGAAACGGGTACCTACTCAGTGTACAGCGTGAAGGACAGCTTTCTCCGACTGAAGCTGTGCGGGCAGAAGGATTTCTTTGAGAGCGTAAAGATCGACATAGAACGGTTTCTGCACCCCGATGACCGTGAACGGATCTTGCATGAGCTGGAGCGTGATGTGCTGCTTGCCAATCTCCACGCTGTCGGGACGGTTTCTCTGACGTATCGGCATATGATGGACGGCGAACCGCTGTATATGAATCTGCTTGCGTTCTTCCAGAACAATCAGCATATCGTGGTCGGTATCCGCAACGTCAATGCGCAGAAACGGCAGGAAACGGAGAGTCTGACCTATTCCCGCATTGCAGGCGCACTTGCCAGCCGCTATGAGGTCATTTATCACGTCAATATCCTTACGAATGAGTATACGGAATATTCCACAAGCAGCAAGTACGCACGACTGAAAACAGGGACACGGGTAAAGGATTTCTTTGCGGATTCACGGGTCAACGCACAGCGGGACATCTACCCCGAAGATCTGCCGATGATGCTCTCGGCACTCCACAAGGAAAAACTGCTCGAAAGTCTCTCCGAATGCGGAAAACTCTTCCTCAGTTACCGCCAGATGATCGACGGCAGGGCGCAGTATATGTCGCTGTATGCCGTCCGCCCGAAAGAGGATTCGGAACATATCATTCTTGCCGTTGCCAATGTGGACACTGTGAAACGCATGGAACTTGCCTATCAGAGTGCAATGGATATGGCAAACAAGGATGCGCTGACAGGTGTCAAGAACAAGCGTGCTTATGTCCAGACAGAGTCCGATCTTGATGAACTCATTCAGAATTCCGATCAGCCGCCGTTCTCCATTGTGGTCTGCGATGTCAACGGTCTGAAACACGTCAACGACACCAAGGGACACAAAGCAGGGGATGAGTATATCCGCAGCGCCTGCTCGATGATCTGCAATACGTTCAAGCACAGTCCTGTGTTCCGCATCGGCGGTGATGAATTTGCCGTTGTCCTGAAAGGCTCGGACTACCAGCAGCGTTCCTGCCTGATTCAGCAGCTTGAAAAATTGCTGGAGGCGAACAAGCAGGAGGAGATCGCCCTCCTTGCCTTCGGTATCTCGGATTTTGATGTTGACAGGGATATGCGTGTACAGGACGTTTTTGAACGTGCGGATACGCTGATGTACGAACAGAAAGAATTGTGTAAATACAGCCGTAGCTGAACAGCAAAATGAACAGGAGGTATCTTTATCGGATACCTCCTGCTTTTGTTATTCTGTTGTTTCGGTAAAGGAATAACAGCGCTGTTCCAGACGTTTTTCAAACTCTTCCACAGGCAGCGGGCGGTCAAAGAAGAAGCCCTGTGCCAGATCGCAGTGGTACTGTTTCAGGATTTCCACCTGACGCTGTGTTTCCACGCCCTCTGCGATGCATTCCAGTCCGAGCTGTTTTGCCATATGGACAACGTGCCCGAACATGATGCTTCGTGTGCTGTCCGATGTATCTTCCTCCAGCGGGACAAAGCTCTTGTCGATCTTCAGCACGTTCCAGGGAATGGCACGGATCAGATTCAGCGAGGAATAGCCGATGCCGAAATCATCTACGGAAGTGAAAATGCCCGTCTGCTGCAAGCCGCCTACCACACGCTTGAGGTCACGGAATTCTACGTCGGAAGTCGTTTCCGTCAGTTCGATCTCAAGGTACTTGTGCGGAATCTTGTAACGGTCGATGATGCGCAGAATGGAATCCAGCAGGTCGGCATCCATCATGTGCCGCCGCGAGAGATTGACGGAAACACGCACAGGCTCACGCCCTTCGTCCAGCCAGCGCCGCAGGTCCATGCAGACACCCTCCAGCATATAGAAATCGAGCTTGCAGATGTCCGTTGTCTGCTCCAGAACGGGGATAAAATCGCCCGGCATAATCATTTTCTCGTTATGGAACCAGCGGCAGAGTGCCTCAGCGCCGTCAAGTTCACCTGTCTCCATGGAGACTTTCGGCTGATAGTAGACCCGAAATTCCCGATTTTTCAGCGCTTCGGGGAAAAGCTGCTGTATGTGCATGGATTTTTCCTTGATCTTCACCAGCGACTGGTCAAAGAAAACAATACGCTCCTTTTTGCCTGACTGCGCCATGCGGCTTGCCGACAGGATCGGCTCCATGATCTGACCGACATCGTACAGCACAAAATCTTCGGGAACACGAAAGACACCCGCTGTACTCTGCAATGCCACGGACGTTCCCTCGTCGTTGTAGGGAACAATGGCTTCGGTCAGAAATTCAAGCAGTTGTTCAAGATATTCCTGCCCGCACACGGCAACGAAATTATCTCCGCCAAGACGGCAGACAATGCCCGTATCCCCGATGATGCGCTCCACACAGCGGAAATGGCTTCGCATGGCATTGTCTCCCGCATTTCTGCCGATCTGCTGGTTGACCAGTGTGAAATGACACAGATTATAGTGCAGCGCCGCCTTTCCGCCAAGCGGATGGTTCTGGACATAGTTCTGATATTTCCGGAAATTGGGATACCCCCCCGAATCCAGAAACGCCAGATTTTCGGCAAGCCCCTGCAAACGGTTGCGGCTCATAAAGGTCAGCACGGTGCGCATGACAAGGTCACACTGCTGTTTTTCCTCATCGGAAAGCGGTATCTCGTCCGGTGCCATATACACGGTCATCACGGCGGTGGACATGACATTGGTGACCACACGGTGCTGAATGACGGGGATTCCCTCCACACCCGTATCATAGCAGGACTGGATCTCTCCTATACCTGCCTTTTCTTTCTGCGGATTGTCATAGAGATAGGTAATTCCCTTGCAGAGACGGTATCTTCTGCAAAACTCGGAGACGATCTCCTCGATACGGTGCTTGTTATATCCCCCTATATGTGCGATTTCGGAAACAAGCTGTGCAAACAGGTCGCCGAACGGAACCTCCCTGTCATGTACATTGGGCTGAATGTGCATAGAACCACCTCATCATCATCTTCGCATTTGTTTTTTGAACCGTTTTTTATTTTCGTACATGGCAGAATCTGCTCTTTCAAATACATCCTGTACACGCATATCCTGACTTTTGTCAAAGACGGAAAGCCCGGAGGCAAGCGTGACTTTGCCGCTTTGCATATGTTCGAGCATGATGATCGTCAGTTTCTGCATGAGCTGCTGACGGTGTTCGTAGTCCGTTCCCCGCAGAATGACGGTAAATTCATCGCCGCCGATGCGGAATACCGGACTGTGCTTGAACGTATCGCAGATGATATGGCAGGCATTCTGAATGAAAGTATCACCTGCCTTGTGTCCTTTGGAGTCGTTGATCTCTTTCAGTCCGTTGACATCGCAGATCACAACGGCAAATGCGGGATTTTTCTGTTCCGTGATCTGTTCGTCGATCTCCATTTCTGTCTGTACATAGGCTCTTTTGTTCTTGACACCCGTCAGGGCATCACGGTTTGCCATATCCCGTGCGCTGTCCACAACGGCTTCATAGTCAAAGGAATTGCGGTGGGCATCGTCCACGTTGGCAACTGCCACGATGATATGGGAAGAATCCTCCTTCGGGCGAACGGCAAAGAGCGTGACATACTGCGGTCTGCCGTCAAGCATCAGACGGTAGTTCAGGAACGTTTTTCCCGTTTCACGGATCGTTTCCAGCAGGCGTTCCTTCTTCATCGCCTGTGCCATCATCGGGTAGTCCTCCGGATAGATGTCCCGTTTCATATTCTGCTGGGATTCGAGGAAGAAATCCTGTCCCTTTCTGCCCACGCCGAGCTTGGCAAACTCTTCGCTGGCGGTGTATTCCGTGTATTCATTGGTCTGGATATTGACATGATAGATGGCTTCATACCGCTGGGCGAGTGCTTTGGCAATTTCCCCGAACGTTTCGTTTTCGGTCAGCATGGACTGTTCCCGCCGTGTCTGCGTGTCCACATCGGCAACTGCCACAACAATATGGCAGATGTCCTGCACGGGGCGCACGATGATGGCACTCAGATAGCGTTCGGCTCCGTCCACGACCTGACGGAAATTGAGCGTCAGCGAACGGCTCTGTCCGAGATGCCGCATCAGACGGGGCTTTTTCATCTCCTGTACCATACGTTCGCAGTCGTCGGGATGCAGGGTCTTGCGGATGTTCATTTCGATCGCAAGGAAGAAATCATCTCCCTGTGTGGCAGTACCGATGTGGGCAAAGTGCGTGCCTGAGCTGTAAACACGGTAGGCATTTGTCTCCACGTTGACATAATAAATGACTTCATACCGTGAAGCAAGTGCGGCGGCGATCTGACTGTATGTCTCGCCCGCATTTTCACGGCGCATCTGCATATCTACGTTGCGGACACCGAGGACGAGCCGCCCTGTGTCCCTCTGACGGAAGGCGAACAGCCTGACATAGCGGGGCTTGCTATCAATCATTCTGCGATAGGTCAGGGAGATCGTACCGGAACTTTGAAGCGTGGCAAGCAGTTTTTCACGGTTGAGTTCCCGCAGGACGAGGTCACAGTCATCGGGGTGGACGTGTTCGGGGACGTAGGACTTGCACCACTCGAAGAAATCCCCGCTGCCCTGTGTCAGAATGGATTTCGAGGCATCCATGACCCCCTTGCAGATCGTGAAATAGCCTGTGGCAATGTCCACATGATAAATCACTTCAAAGAGACTGGCAAGGGATTCGGCGATTTCCATATAGGCAATGCGTTCCGATTCGGAAGCCAGTTCCCGCTGTACCTGTGTCTCGATGTTCATGATGCCGAGAATGATGCTGTGATCGCTGCTGCGGATGGTCTTGAGGACGTAATGCATCGGAGAACCGCCCACATCCAGACGGAAACGCATGGAAAAATTCTTGCCCTGCCGCTGGGAATCCATGATGGCTGCCTTGTTGAATGTGCGGATAAAATAGCTGCGGTCCTCTTCCCAGACCTGTTCCCGCAGTCCTGCGGCAATGTCCAGAAAGAAGTTGTCGCCGTAGCCGTGTACGACAAGCTGGGAATCAGATTTTGCGCCGTTGTATTCCACATAGCTGTCATCGGCAGCGTCAATGACATAGATGCTTTCATAGTCATTGAGGGCAAGACGGGATAAGCCGAGGCTGTTTTTATTTCCGCTGTGATGTGGTTTCATAATGATCGTCCCCTTTCATGGTAAAATCAGGTGTATGACACTATTATATCACATTTTTTCCGATAATGCAATAGATTGATGAAAAAATTCATGTAATATGCACATTTTATGAGAGCAGGCAGAAAAATCCCTCCTGCTTTTGAAAACAGAAGGGATTTTCATGTAACTATAAATGAGCATATCTGTAAATCCGCACATTTTTTGGCGGTCGCTTTGCGACCGCTTAGGGGGGCTACTCGCCCCCTCAACCCCTCGGCAGGGCGGTGACCGCCCTGCACCCGCATCGTTTTTTGTACATTCTGACAGTTCATGCTCATTTATAGCATGTAAATTCAGGTCTGCGGTACGGGACTGCAAAGCATTTTATAGAATTGCAGGGTCGGGAAATCACGGTCGATGTGCCAGCGGAGAAATTCCTCTGCGAAGGCATACAGGGGGGCGGCGGCGGTGTCACTCACACGGAAAGAGAAGATCTTCTCAAAATCCGAGAGCAGAATATGCCGTATCGCCTGCAAAGAACCTGCGGGCATGGCAATGCAGCCGTCAGTGTTGCTGCTGCCCTTGCAGGTGCGGCAGAAGAAATGCCCGTCCCTGACACGGAAATACAGTGATTCGGGCAGATATGTCCCGCAGCGGCGGCACATTACGACATCGGGCATGAAACCGAGCAGGGAAGCGGTGCGCAGTTCAAAGACCGCCTTGAGCTGGGCTTCACTTCTGCTCCCCTCTGAGAGAAAGTGCAGACAGTTGAGCATGAGGCGGAGAATCTCCGGAATGCCCGTGCGGGGCAGTACGGCAAAGCTGATGATCTGCGAAAAATAGGAAGCCAGTGCCACGGCGGTCACGGAGCTTCGCAGTCCGTAGAAGATCTGAACGGGCGAGACACTGTTCAGCACTCTCGCCCCGTTCTTCCGGTCTGCCAGACAAAATTCCGAATATGCAAACAGTTGTGTGCCGCTTCCGGACTTACTGTTGATCTTGCCCGCACCCTTGACGAGTACTTCGATCACGCCGTATTCGGCAGTGAGAATATCAATAAATCTGTCCTGTTCACCAACATTCCTCTGCATCAGGACGATT
>JAILPP010000103.1 GCA_024699425.1 Oscillospiraceae bacterium
CCCCCTCGGCAGGGCGGTGACCGCCCTGCACCCGCATCGTTTTTGTATAATTTATAGCATGAGGATAAATCGGCACATCTGCCGACGGGATTACTTCTATTATACCACATCTGCGGGGGGATTGCAATGCCGTGAGAGGAAAAAGTATCTGCGGAAACGGAACGGCTTGCCTATCAGAAATATAATGTAGCATGATTTTTTGAATTATAGTAATATTTTGACATATGTTTTTCACCATCTTCAAATTATCCACTTGTTCTGCATTTTATGGGTTGAGAAATTTTGAATAATTTGTTAAAATAGATATGTAATCAAGAGTAAGGACAAGTTAAGAACACTTTATGATTACCTGTAAGTTTGCTTATACCTTTTCATTCATCATCTTCTGTTTCTCCAACCGCTGTGTTCCCATACGGGGGCACAGCAGACTGGGGAACGCTGAGGACAAGAGTGGTTTTCATAACGCTTTTCTTCATAATACCCTTTCTATATTGTGTTGGTCGGATGGCGATGCTGTCCGACATTCTTTTTATGCCTCTGCCCTGTGCAGAGTTTTTTTTCTGTTACGGCGAAGATTCGGCACGTTTCAACACGCTTGCTGTGGTAGAATAAAATCATAAAGAAAAAGAAAGGATGCATCACAATGCAGATACAGTTTGATGCTGCCAAAGCAGAACTCTATGTGCCGCTGTGCGGAGAAATCGACCACCACTGCGCTGCCGCGATCCGTGAGGAGATTGACACGGCGCTTTATGCCTGCGCCCCCAAAACGCTGGTACTGGATTTTTCAGAAGTGAGCTTTATGGACAGCTCCGGAATCGGGCTGATTATGGGGCGTTACCGGATTTTACAGCCGCTTGGCGGGTCGATCGTTTTGCAGTCGCCTGCCCCGCATATCAGCCGTATCCTGCGGCTGGCAGGAATGGAACGTATTGCTGTTCTCCGTCTCGGCAGAAAGGAGACAGTCAGATGAAAATACTCAACGAGCTGAAATGCAGTTTCCCGTCTGTTTCAAGCAATGAAGCGCTGGCAAGGGCGGCGCTTTCTGCATTTCTGATTCCCGCCGACCCGACCGCACAGGAACTTGCCGACCTGCGGACAGTCATTTCCGAGGCGGTCACCAATGCGATCGTACACGGCTACCGTGGGACGTGCGGGGAAATTTCACTCTGCCTGCGAATGCTGCCGGAACGTGTGATCTACATACGGGTCACAGATCACGGATGCGGGATTGCAGATATTGACAAGGCAATGGAACCGCTGTACACCTCCGCACCGGAGGAGGACAGGGCAGGGCTTGGCTTTGCGATCATGCAGACGTTCACGGATTCGCTCCATGTGCGAAGCGCTGCCGGACAGGGCACGACTCTGACAATGCGCAGGAAGCTGGGCAGCGGCGATGCGGAAGAATGAATCTGCTCCCCGTGCGGAGGAACATCTGGGACTGGTGCATCTGTGTGCAAACCGTTTCCGGAACAGGGGTATCCCCTATGAAGATCTGTATTCGGCAGGCTGTGAAGGACTGGTCAAGGCGGCAAATGCCTTTGACACGTCAAGGGGCGTGCAGTTCTCAACGTATGCTGTTCCCGTGATTCTGGGGGAGATCAAGCGGCTGTTCCGTGATGCGGGGACGGTACACGTTTCACGTTCGCTGCGGGAATTGTCACTGAAGGTGCAGCAGGTGCGGGAATCTTATCAGAAAACACACGGAACAGAACCGCCGATCTCCGTTCTGGCAGAACTGACGGGTGCAGAGGCAGAAGATATTACCACGGCGCTGTGTGCCTGTGCGCCCGTGCTGTCGCTCACAGCACCCGATGAAGAGGAAGGACAGCTTGATGTGGCAGTTCCCGCACCTGATGAGCGTATCAGCGATTCGCTGGCGCTGCGGCAGGTCATGGCAAGACTTCCGCCCGTGGACAGACGGCTGCTGGAACTTCGCTATTTTCATGAGCTGACCCAGAGTAAGACCGCTGCTGTCCTCGGTATGACACAGGTGCAGGTCTCCCGCCGTGAAAAGAAACTGCTCCTGCAACTGCGTGAGGAACTGCTCGGTTGAGAGATCACGGCATTGACGAAAGCGGCGGGACGTGGTATAATAGAGAAAACAACCGAAAGGATGGTACCTCTATGAGCCTGAATGAAACGCCTTCTTCGGAACGTCTGCACATTGCCTTTTTTGGCAGGCGCAATGCCGGGAAGTCCTCTGTGGTCAATGCCGTGACGGGACAGCCGCTTTCCGTCGTTTCCGATGTGATGGGGACAACCACTGACCCCGTTTACAAGGCAATGGAACTCCTGCCGCTTGGGGCGGTCATGATCGTGGATACCGCCGGCATCGACGATGAGGGGAAACTCGGCAGACTGCGTGTCGAAAAATCACTTGCCGTGCTTGCCAAAACCGATATTGCGGTACTTGTCGTGGATGGCACTGCCGGAATGCAGGAGGCGGACAGACAGCTTGTCTCTGAATTTGAAAAGCGCAGACTCCCCTATATCATCGCCTATAACAAATCCGATCTGACGGGTGAACGGGCGGCACAGTCCATTCATGAGATCTCTGTCTCTGCCAAGGATGGCAGCAATATACGGGAACTGCGCGAACTCATCGCAAAACAGATCGCACCCGAAACGCATTCTTCTCCCCTGCTTTCCGATCTCGTCCGTGTCGGGGATCTGATCGTGCTGGTCATTCCCATTGACGAATCTGCCCCGAAGGGACGGCTCATTCTCCCGCAGCAGCAGGTCATCCGTGCGGCGCTGGAAGCAGGTGCTGTTCCTGTCTGCTGCAAAGATACAGAACTTGCAGCCACACTCGAAAAACTCCCTGTCCCCCGCATGGTCATTACGGACAGTCAGGCGTTCGGGCGTGTCTCGAAGATCGTTCCCGACGATGTTCCGCTGACCTCGTTCTCCATTCTCTTTGCACGTTACAAGGGCGATCTGCTGACCGTTGTGCAGGGGGCGGCGGCACTCGATACCTTGCAGGAAGGTGACAAAATTCTGTTGGCGGAGGGGTGTACCCACCATCGGCAGTGTAATGACATCGGCACCGTCAAGCTCCCGGACTGGATTCGCAATCACGCCGGATGTCCTCTCGAATTTGCATGGTCAAGCGGAACAGGTTTCCCCCGTGACCTTTCGGAATATCGGCTCATTGTTCACTGCGGGGCGTGTATGCTCCCGCCCAAAGAAGTGCAGTTCCGTCAGAGAATTGCCGTGGAACAGGGTGTTCCGATCACCAATTACGGCACTTGCATTGCACATTGTCACGGTATCCTGCGCAGAAGTCTGGAATTGTTCCCCGAAGCAGCGGCTCTCCTCTGAGAAATTAACTAAAATTCACAGTTTATTCATGAATTCTCATGGCATTTCTGCTATAATTAAAAGTAGAATGCACCCGCTTCGGCGGGCGACTGTGAGGTGTGGGTATGGGTAACACAATTCTGAAATGGCTCGGTCTTGAGAAGAAAAGCCCGTATGTCAATGAATACTTCTTCAGAACCAATATGCGGTCAAGTATTTATATGTCCTGCATTGTCATCGTTCTGGAACTCTGGATGATTATCCGCCTGACGAATCAGTGGTTTTCGGGTATTCTGCCGAAACCGTTTTCCTATTATTTCAGCAATTATTATTTCTACTATTTCCTGCTGCTCGGCTCCGGTATCCTGACACTTGTGACTGCGATCCTCTATCTGCGCGGGAAGATACGAAGTCATCTGCCCGGTACGGTCATACTGTGGACATTTGCGCTGATCTGCCTGTATTTCGGCATTCGTATTTCCATCGGTGACTATACCAAGGGCGAACAGGTCTTTACGTTCCTGACAATGGAATTATTTGTCATCTGCCTGCTCGTGTGGAAACCGATCGTTGCGTTTGTGCTTCTGACAGGTTCTTATCTGTATTATGTGTACCGCATCAATGGCGTTGCACCTGTCAGCGGGGCGTACAGCGTTCTGAGCCGCCTCTCCGAACTGACACCGCAGGAAGCATATGAGAAATTACAGGCTGTCGCACAGACAACCGGAATTTCACAGGCAACGCAGATCAATATGTTTACCATGTGGCTGTCTACTTATCTGTTCAGCATTGCCAACTACCAGCGCACCCTGAAATCTGCGCTGAAAGACGAGAATCTCGAAGAAATCAATGAACATCTTTCCCGTATCTCCGTCATTGACGAACTGACAGGCATCAACAACATGGTGCATTTCCGCAGTGAGGCGGAAAAGATCATGAAATATGTCACGACGGACAAGGAAAATCTGATCTTCCTGTATCTGGATATTGAGAACTTCAAATTCTACAACGAAAAATACGGATTTGTTGCGGGAAATGAATTGCTCATAAAAGTGGCAAAGTGCATTGAAAAGGCATTTGAAAGCTCGCTGGTCGCACGGTTCTCGGACGATCATTTTGTCGTTCTGACACGCTATACGGGCAGCCGTGAGATCATCCGTCAGATCTCGGCGGAGATTCACGAAATGCAGCAGGAAGTCCGTCTGGAGCTGAAATGCGGCGCATTCCGCCCCAATCTCGAAGAGGAAGAAACGATCGACCCCAGTATTGCCTGTGATCGGGCACGCCTTGCCTGCAACAGCATCAAAAAGCACTACGATCAGAATTTCCAGCAGTACGACAAAACCCTTGAGGACAGATTCCGCCTGAAACAGTATATCGTCAACAATGTGGACAATGCGGTGGAAAACGGCTATATCAAAGTGTTCTATCAGCCCGTTGTGTCCACGGAAGACGCTTCAATTGTGGGTCTGGAGGCACTGGCAAGGTGGCAGGATCCGCAGTACGGCTTGCTGCCGCCTGGTGTGTTCATCGAGATTCTGGAGGAACATCGTCAGATTCACAAGATCGACAAGTGCATTATTCAGCAGGTCTGCCGTGATTATCGGGATGCGGCGGAGAAGGGGCTGGCCTTTGCACCGGTGTCGCTGAACTTCTCCCGTCTGGATTTTGAGCTTTGTGACATCGTGGGCTATCTGGAAAATATGTCAAAGGAATATCATGTGCCGAGGAAATTTCTGGACGTGGAGATCACGGAAAGCGCCCTCACCGATCAGCAGGGCTTGCTGCAAACTGCTATGAAGGAACTGCGGCAGCTGGGCTATAAAGTGTGGCTGGACGATTTCGGCAGCGGCTATTCTTCGCTGAACGTGCTGAAAGACTTCCAGTTTGATGTGCTGAAGATCGACATGAAATTCCTTTCGGGCTTCTCGAATAATCTGAAAACCCGTCCCATTCTCAGCAATATTGTTGACCTGACACGGCAGTTGAATATGATCTCACTGACTGAAGGCGTGGAAACGCAGGAACAGTTTGATTTTCTGGCGAAGATCGGCTGCGTGCGGGCGCAGGGGTATCTGTTCTCCAAACCCGTTCCCGTCACAGACCTGCGTGCCCGTATCGGTGCGGGTGATCTGCACGTCAACAAGGAATTCCGCACGTTGCAGATGCGGGAAGCGTGATTGTTACAGGGAGCGCTGCTCCCTGTATTCTTTGAAAGGAAAGCCTATATGAATACTATGATTAGCAGACTCCGCACGGCACATGACCTCTCCGATGCGGAGTTCCGCACACTTCTGACAACAGATGCCTACGACACGGAACTGCGTGAGGCTGCCGATGCCGTCCGCATTGAACATTACGGACGTGATGTGTACCTGCGGGGTCTGATCGAATTTACCAATTACTGCAAAAATGACTGCCTGTACTGCGGTATCCGCCGCAGCAACCGTGAGGCTTCCCGCTACCGCCTGACACAGGAGGACATCATGGAATGCTGCGCAGAGGGCTATGTGCTCGGTTATCGGACGTTCGTCCTGCAAGGCGGTGAGGATGCGTATTTCACGGACGAGAAGATCTGCCGTATTGTTTCGGCGATTCGGGAGAAATATCCGGAATGCGCAGTCACACTTTCCATCGGTGAGAAACCGAAGGAGAGCTATCAGGCATATTTTACAGCGGGTGCGGCCCGCTATCTGCTCCGTCACGAGACAGCAGACCCGCAGCATTACGCAAAACTTCACCCATCGGAACTGTCCGCAGAAAACAGGAAACGCTGCCTGTATGATCTGAAAGACATCGGCTATCAGGTCGGTGCGGGGCTGATGATCGGCTCGCCGTATCAAACAACGGAACATCTCATTGCGGACATTCGCTTCATGCAGGATTTGCAGCCCGACATGATCGGCATAGGTCCGTTTCTTCCGCACAAGGACACGCCCTTTCGGGACAAACCCGCCGGAGAACTGAAAGCAGTACTGCGGATGCTTGGAATCCTGCGGTTGGTATTTCCGGAAGTGCTGCTCCCCGCAACAACGGCACTTGGCACGATGCACCCGCAGGGGCGGGAGCTTGGTCTGCAAACGGGCGCAAATGTCGTCATGCCGAATCTTTCGCCTGTGAGTGTCCGCAAGAAGTATATGCTCTATGATAACAAGATCTGTACCGGTGAGGAATCCGCACAGTGCAAGGGCTGTCTGGAAGCCCGTATCGAGGCGGCAGGGTATCATATTTCGATGCAGCGGGGCGATGCACTGCGTGTCCGCAAACAGAACGGATAACAGGAAGCCCTCCCGTTTCGGGAGGGCTTGTGTGTTATTAGACGGGAAGTTCCTTGATAATGCCTATGGCACATTTGAGAATATTGAGAGAGTCTGCGGCGGTGATCTCGCCGTTACGGTCAACGTCCGCTGCGATTTCGTGCTTTACGGTCAATTTGGTGCTGCCGACAAGGTACTTGTTGGCAAGAATCACATCCATAATGTCCACTGCGCCGCTGTCGTCCAGATCGCCGTACACAATCTCGCCTGTCCAGGAATCGGATACCACCTCTGTTTCGGTCGGAAGTGCTGTTGTTTCGGTGGGCTTTTCGGTAGGCTTTTCAGTAGATGTTTCTGTAGGCCGTTCCGTGGGCTTTTTCGTAGTCTGTTCGGTAGCTTCCTCGGTGGGGGTTTCCGAAGACTTCGGTGTGACAGTGCCGCCGTAGTACTCGGTCAGGGTGATGCCGTTCTTGCCGATGGGAATGGTGTGGTCAAGGCTGATAAATTTGCCGTCCTCGGTCTGCCAGAGTGCAGGCTTGACAAATTCGTATTTCACATCGTCCCATTTGCCAAAGTTATCATAAACCAGTCCACCCGTATCGGAGGAATTTTCATTGAAGCACCAGAATGTGTGGTGAATGTGCTTGTCGATCATGTAATCACGGATCTCTTTGAGCCAGTGGCGGTTCTCACCTGTCTTGTCGTGTTCATCATCGACCCAGCCGCCCCATTCACCCATGAGCAGCGGGTATCTGTTCTCTTCCACGAGGTATGCCCATGTGTCATACCAGTAGTCTTTCAGGAGGGATTCACGGTCGAAGGTCTTGGAATCATCATTGAGATAGAACCACTTCTGCGCCCAGACTTCCGGACCGTAGTCATGCGGAGAGTAGACGATCTGTTTGGTGTATTCGCCGATGTCCACGGGATGATCCTTGACACCGCGGAGATTTGCACCCCACCATGCACCGAAGATCTTGGACGGCGCATCGTAGTTGGCATAATCGACAGAGGGCGTATTCCAGTCTGCACCACGGGAGAAATCAGGATAGCACTCGGTTCCTTCAACCATGATGAGCAGATTCGGATTCTGGTTGAGGCAAGCCATTGCGCCCCGTTCGGCGGCATATTTCCAGTTGTTCTCGTCCTTGGAGTCGTCCCACTTGGCGAACTTGCCTTCTTCGGGCTTGCCGTGCGGCTCGTTCTTGAGGTCAATGGCGATAATGGTATCATCGTCTTTGTAGTAATCGCAGAACCATTCCAAAGCGGTGAGCCAGTCATCGGTGGAAAATTTATCATCATACCAAAGCGGATAGTTATGACCTGCGGCATTGGTGCTTGCGCTGTGAATGTCCATCATGATCTTGATGCCCTCTTCACGGCACCACTCTACAACCTGATTCCAGATATCAAAGCTGTACTTGGGCTTGCCGCCCTCTACGCCTTCCACCGTCAGCTCAGGATTGGAATATTCGTTGAGCTTGATGATGGGATCCGGATCGCCGTTTTTCCATTGGAGAATGATCTCCGTGGACATCGGCACACGCAGCAGGTTGAAGCCGTGATCGGAAATCAGTTTCAGGCAGTCGTGGACATTGGCAGACCACGCACCGTCAAAGATCTGTGAGCCGACATTGTAGCCGAACCAGTTGACACCTGTCATCCAAACTTCGTTGCCCTGCATATCCACGACTTTGCCGTTTTCGACGTGTAGCCAGTCATCCTGACGATCGTTCACGGCGTTTACAGTGAAGGACGGCATGGCGGATAACGGATTGAGCAGCATTGCACAGGACAGTGCAGCGCCCGCAATTCTGCTCAGAAAACCCTTCCTCATAATTGATCGCTCCTTTATTCTGTGGTTCGTCCGTATTTTTACCTATGGTTATATTTTACCATATTTTTTCGGAAAAGTCAATCATTGATGACAAAAAAGTTTGCAGAAACACAGGCACGGAGATTTGATATGCATTGACAAGCGTGCGGAAATGTGCTATAATCAATTCAAACTAAGAAACGGGAGTACAGTAAGATGGGATGGCTTTTCAGACATAAAAAACAGAACAGCGCACAGGAACCCGCTTCGCAGGCGTACTGCTGCTGTGCGGGCTTGCAGGGCATCGGCTCACGTCCGGAACAGCAGGATGCCTTTGCGTTCGGCAGTCTGGACAAAACACCGCTGCATGACGGCGTTTTCGCTGTCGTTGCGGACGGCATGGGCGGTATGGAGGGCGGTGCTTACGCAGGGCAGACAGCAGTCGCCTGCCTGCGGGATGCCTTTCTGGAAACAAATGGAAATGTTCCCGTTCCGGAACTGCTCGAAGCGGCAATGCGCAATGCGGACGAGGTGATCTATCACGGACTGCTCGGCATGGGAGGCAGCACGGCGGTGGCAGCGGCAGTCGTACAGAAACAGCTCTGGTTTGCCGGTGTCGGAGACAGTTTTCTGTATCTCAGGCGCAATGAGGAACTGTTCCGCCTCAACCGTGCGCAGAATGTCGCACATGACCGCTATCTGGAATCCATCCGCCGTGGGGAAGTCAGCCGGACGGCGGCGGAGGCTTCTTCCGAACCCGCAGCACTCTCGCAGTTTCTCGGCATTGGCGGTCTGACGGACATCGACATCTCCTATCAGCCCTTTCCCTTGCAGGACGGTGACGTGCTGTTGCTCTGTTCGGACGGGGTGGCGGGTGTTCTCACGGAAGAAAAACTCCTGTCCGTCCTGAACGGCACTGACCCGCAGGAGATGTGCAATGCGCTGGAACGGCGTATTTGTGATGAAAAACATCCGTATCAGGACAATTATACGGCGATCATTCTGCAATGCGGAGTGAACCAATAAAAGCGATGCGGGTGCAGGGCGGTCACCGCCCTACTCTGT
>JAILPP010000033.1 GCA_024699425.1 Oscillospiraceae bacterium
AAACGGGATTTTTCGGCGTCCCACAGCTCAAACGGCTGCGCCGTGAGATCTATAAAGCTCCGGAACTGGACTGGAGTCTCGGAGAGCTTGCAAGCCGTCTGCATATCAGCAAGAGTTATGTGCAGAAGCTGTATAAGGAGCATTTCGGTATCAGCTATATGGACGATCTGATCGAAGCAAGAATCGGTCTGGCAAAACTGCTCCTGAAGGAAACTGACCTGCGTATCAGTGATATTGCTGCCTCCTGCGGGTATCACAATACGACACATTTCATGCGTCAGTTCAATGACAAAACCGGAATGTCACCAACTGCATTCCGAAAGAAAACCTGATTGGTTCACACAAAACAGAAACAAGTGAACACGACAGAAAACGGAGGGTATCTATGAAGAAAAGAATCAAAGCAATGTGCATCAGCGCTGCTATGCTGACAACCGCTATGACTGGCATTGTGCCTGAAACCATGCTGCCTGCAAATGCTGCTGTTTCCTATCCGATACAGTATTTCCGTCTCGGCATGGCGGATACGGATGCCAATGTCAATGTATCCGGCGCTTCACTCGTGCCAAAAGCCCAGAACGGCACCAATGCTGAAAAATGGTCACTCAACTGGGTGTCTGACGGCGTGTATGAGATCGTTTCCGCCGATTCCGGAATGCTCCTGACTGCCTCCGGTTCCGCTGTGAACCTTTCCAAGGACACCGATGCCGCAGGACAGCGCTGGAAGATCGAAAGCGTCAAAAAGGATTTTGACGGCTATACACTTTATTACAGGATCACCAGCAACGCAAACAGCACACAGTCTCTGACCTTTACGGAAGGTGCAGGATTTTCGCTTGCAAAGTATTCCGGCGGAACATATCAGCAGTATAAGATCAATCTTGACGGCTGTGAAGGCTGGGCTGCCAATGCCAACACTTCGCAAGGTGAAAAAGCCTGCACGATCGGCGGTCTGCTCGGTGAGACGGTCTTTGTATCCACAGCCGATGAACTGGAAGCACAACTGAAAACCACCGAACCGAAAACCATTGTCGTAACAGCAGACATCGATATGCAGAAAAAATCCCATACCCGCATCCGTGACAATAAGACTCTTGTCGGCTGCTACGGCTCTCACACGATCTACGATTCCTACTTCCGCACCAACAACGAATATGGCACGGAAGGCGATGAACCGTCAGATAATATCGTCTTTCGCAATCTGAAAATGGTTGCCAAGAACGTTCCGAATCGTATTCTCATCAATGTCTGGTCGTCCCGTCAGATCTGGATTGACCATATCTATTTTGAATCCCAGCTTTCCTACAACCGCAAGGGCGACGGACAGGACGAAGTCGGCAAGTTCATCTGGATCAATACACCCTATATGTCCTATATGGATAAAAAGGACAACGGGCGTTCTCCGGACTATGTAACAATTTCTTACTGCCATCTTAAAAACCGTTACTGGACGGTCGCTTACGGTACACAGAACGATGAGATCACCCGTGACCGCACAACTTTGCTCTACAACTGGTGGGACGAGAATGTCCGCCGCTGCCCGCAGCTTGGCAACGGCTCAGCACACATTTATAATAATTACTATTCTGCTTACGGAAAAGACAACAACGGCTCCGCTACAAGCGGTATCATCGGCGGCGATGGGTCGGATATGGTTTCCGAGCATAACTATTTCAACGGCTATACACTCCAGCAGGCTCTCATGATGGGCGGCGGGAATGATCCCTGCCGTGACAGTAATTCCTACCTGAGTGAGACACTCAACGGCACGCCCACAAAAATCAGTTTCAGTCCGAAGAAAACCTCTTCGTGGTATCCTGACAAGACCAATTACAGCTATTCACTTCTGGATGCCTGCAATACCAAAAATACTGATACCAAGGCATTCTGCACCAAGTACGCAGGCGATCAGACAACTGCAGGGAATATGCAGTATATCACCAACGATGCATTCGCTTCATGGATCACAGTCAGACATGATGCACCTTTCCTGCGCCATGTGGATTTCGCCTCTGTCACGGCGGCGAGCTTTGTCAACGGCTCTGTCTATCGGCTGAAAAACGTCAATTCCGGGTTGTATATGCAGGTGGACGGTGCTAAGACAGAGAACGGCACAAATGTGCAGCAGTGGGGTACTGCTGACGGGGTCGTGCATGATATGTGGAAGTTCATTGATGAGGGCAACGGGTATTATTCTCTGATTTCCGCAATCGGTGACGGCGGTACATTCGCACTGGATGTTGCCGGACGGAAAACCGCAAACGGAACAAATGTCGATATTTACACCTATAATGGCGGAGACAATCAGAAATTCATGCTGACAAAAAATGCGGACGGTTCATATAAACTGCGCACCAAAATCACCGGCGGCAAGTCCGCAGTCGAGATCGCAGATGCAGGCAAGGGTTCAGGCGATAACGTACAGCAGTGGGAGATCAACGGCGCAAATTGTCAGGACTGGATCCTTGAAGCCGTTTCCGACCCCGGCTGCAAAATGAATACTGCCGTTTCCTATGAATTTGAAAATGTCAATTCCGGAATGGTCATGGACATTGAAGCCGGAAAAATGGCAGACGGCACAAATGTGCAGCAATGGTCTACCGGGCATTTCAACTCCCAGAAGTGGGTGCTGGAAGCGTTTTCCGGCGGTGGGAATTACTATTATATCCGCAGCCTTGCAGACCGTAATTTTGTATTGCGTGCGGACAGTTCCAAAAGCGGCGGCAATCTTGCCATTGCGCCGTATTCATCCAAGGATTCAGCGATGCTGTTCAAGTTTTCCAAAAATCCTGACGGCAGCTATTGCATCATGACCCGTGCCTCCAAGGACGGCTGTCTCATTGAGATTCCGAATGCGGGGACAGGCTCCGGAAATAATGTTGCTCAGTGGGAGCCGACAGGTTCTTCCTGCCAGCGGTGGAATGCCGTTTCCGAAGCACTGCCCGAACCGACAACAGAAACACCGACAGAACCTCAGACCGAAACAGCTTTAACAGGTGATGTGAACCTGAACGGTACAGTCGAGATTTCGGATGCGGTCAGACTGACACGCTATCTCCACAAGACGGATACACTGACACAAGAACAGTTCGATAATGCTGATCTGAACAAGGACGGCACTGTAGATATCTTCGATCTGGCACTTCTCAAGCAGATACTGCGTCAATAATGCACAACCTCCCCGAAAGTTGATTTTCGGGGAGATTTTTACTCTTGTCAGCCTGTAAACAGGATTCACTCTGAAAATAAGACTTGACAAACTGACGGAAAAGTTGTATAATGCTAACTGTGGTTAGCGATCGTTTACCAAGTGAGGGTCAAGTCTTGCAATCGGCAAAAACATTGCTGTTTGCAAAAAGCAGGAGGGATACCTGATGCATGAATTGATTCGGGGTATGTGGCTGTGGGATATGACTGTTCCCCGTACAGAAAAAGAACTGTATACGCTTTTGTTCTGTCAGGAGGGGCAAATTTTCCTGTGTTCAGGCGAAATCTGCGTTTCTGTTCTTCCCGGGCAATGTATACTCCTGCGTCCTGACATACTGACGGATCCGCCCATTGCGCTGACAGGACGGGAAAACCGTATCGGATTACTTCTGAATATGCAGGAACTGCAACAAAGCGGAACGGAGATTGCATCTTTGTCTGCACTCCCTGAATGCGGATACCGCCTATGCACCGATGAACATATCAGTATGGTATGGCATACTCTGTTGTGCGAGTCGAGCAGCAGCCGCATGAAGCAATTGAAAGCCGCTGAACTGCTTTTGCTTTTCAGCGAATCTCTTTCCTCCGATGCACCACTTGTCTGTAAACGGGAAGAATTTCTCACGGTTACACAGGCATATCATTTTGCAATGGAGCATTTGCAGGAGCGTGTCACCATCTCTCAGATGGCACAGCAGACAGGGAAATCACCGACTATGCTGAAAATCTGCTTCCGTCATGCGTGCGGGGATTCGGTCTACGCCTTTCTGCGAAAAGAAAAGATGCATCGGGCAGCGGAAATGCTCATAGTTTCCAATCAAAAAATCATTGACATTGCCGGAAAACTCGGCTATGATAATTGCAGCAAGTTCTCTGTTGCTTTCTCAAAAATCATGGG
>JAILPP010000038.1 GCA_024699425.1 Oscillospiraceae bacterium
GGAATACAGCATATAGGAGTTGCTGATCTCCATCGCTTTGTCGGAATAGACAACGACCTTGCCAATGTCCGCAAGCTGTGCAGACGGTCCTGTGATGTCAACGGTAGACGGCGTACACGAAACATCTTCCCGATTGAGTGCATGACCCGATGTTACCACAATATTCGGGAAAGAAGGTTCTACTGCAAATGTCCGTGTCTCAATCTTATCCAGTTTTACTGTAGTCTGGGCGGGGGTGATGCTTTTGACGGTGAAATCCATTCCCGCTTTTGTTTCCACATTCAGTGACAGCGTATACTGTCCGGAAGCAGTGATGCCGGTGACATCCGCAAAGGCAATCAGATCCTCCGCTTTCAGCAATCCGATCTGAGAACGGTCACCGATCAGCTCTACCTCAACGGTTTCGACCTCATTCTCCACAACTGAAAGCCCGTTCGCATTTGCCTCCGTATGAGAGAGATCCACGATCACAGGGATATTGTGAAACCGAAGCGGTGTTGTGGGATACACTTTCATGATGATCGCAAACCATGCAAAAATTGCCGTAATGACAGACAATACCATGGCAACAGGGCGGCTTCCGAGAATTTTATCAAATCGAATCTTTGTTTTTTTCTTGGGTTTACTCGTCTTTTCCATTCTGTCCATCCTCCTCCCGTTCCGGATCGGCGGACTCCGGTATCAGTGTTTTTTTCAGATTCATCAGCTTGAAAGACAGTGTATTCTTTTTCTGATCGGGAATAAGATATGTCCGCAGGAGATGTTCCAGTTTTTTGCGGGTAAAATTGCGGCTGAGTGAACCGTTTTCAGCGACGGAGATCTGTCCTGTCTCCTCCGAAACCACAAGTACGATCGCATCGGAATTTTCACTCATGCCGATCGCTGCACGGTGGCGTGAACCAAGATTCTTGTCGATCAGTTCTTCCTTCTGCGGTTTTGGAAGCTGACATCCTCCGGCAAGAATCCTGCCGTCACGGACGATCACTGCACCATCGTGAAGCGGTGAATTCTTGAAAAACAGATTTCCGAGGAGCATTTCGCTGACATCTGCATTGATGATCGTACCGTTTCCGATATACTCACCAAGTCGGGTACGTCGTTCAATTACAATGAGCGCACCTGTCTTGGTACTGCTGAGTGCTTCACACGCCTTGCACATTTCTGTAATGCAGCGTTCCCACGTCATAGTTTCATCATCGCTGCTGCCGATAAAGCGCAGATTGTTCAGTCCAAGCTGGGAATGACCAAGTTTTTCCACAGCACGCCGCACTTCCGGCTGAAATACGATCAGGATTGCCAGTACACCAATATTGAAAAGCCGTTCCAGCAAAAACGAGATGGCTTTCAGTTTGATGAACCGTCCGAATGCGTATACCATAAACAAAAAAAAGATACCGCGAAAGAGCTGTCCGGCACGGGTTTCACGAATCAGCTTGTAGAAATAATATATAATGTAAGAGAGCAGTATGATATCCAATATATCAAAAGGTTCCATCGTTCGCATGACGCTGACAATGGATTCCCATAGATCACGGGGAGTTATCATTTTCTCACATCCTTCTTGTTCTTGTGGGATCTCCGGGCATCAGGACAGCTGTTTTTTTTACGGGCATCCCCATGTACTCCCGAAATCCGGTTCCGGGAGTACTATTTATAATCATACCACAAATCGAAACATTTTGCAAGAGGTATTTTACCGGAATACGAAAAAATCTTTACATTCATACAAGTGTGCCGACAATCTCCCTGACCGCATCACACAGTCGCACTGTGTCCTGCATCCGTGAAAATACCGACGGAGAAAATCTGACTGTCCCTTCGTCGGTACCCATCCGTTTGTGAACAAGAGGCGCACATTGCAGTCCTGCCCGCAGACAGAAGCCTTTTTCACCGAGCCGTGCGGCAACCTCTTCCGAAGGGACATTACCGACATTGAACGACACGATCGGTGCATAAAGCACACCCTCACGCCGATATACCGTCACTTCCGGAATTCCGTGCAGGCACTGTACGAAGCGTTCGCACAAAGCAGTTTCATGTGCGTAAATGCGAGCAACGGATTTTCCTTTGACGAAACGTACACCCGCCCGCAGTGAGGCAACGCCGATAAGTCCGAGCGTACCGGCTTCCAGTGCATCCGGAAGATACGGCGGCATTTCCGGCAGACCTGAAAGCGAACCCGAACCGCCGTGCAGCAGGGGAGGAATGCTGTACTTTCCGTCCATGAGCAGAAGCCCCGTGCCGGTGATACCATACAGCCCCTTATGACCGGCGGTACAGAGAATATTGATCCCGTCCGTGATCTTAATGTCCAGAACGCCGCAGCCCTGCGCCCCGTCCGCAATAAAACAGAGATTCTTTTCACGACACAGCGCACCGATCGCCTTCCACGGCAGGATCTCTCCGGTGACATTGGAGCAGACTGTGCAGACGATCGCTTTCGTGTCCGGACGGATGAGCGATGCAAAATTGGAAACGGTTTCTTCCTCCGATGCGCCCGGACGTGCAATGCTGTAACGGCAGGTGCCGGCTTTGGCAAGCGCATAGACAGGACGAAACACCGCATTATGCTCCAGTCCGGAAATAATGACGTGACCGCCGCCTTTCATGATGCCCTGAATGGCAATATTCAAAGCATGGGTACAGTTGGAGGTGAACACCACGTTTTCCGGTTCAGCGGCAAAGAATGCTCCGATCTCCTCCCGTGCGGAGTAGACCATCTCCGAACCCCTCGCCGCAATGGGATGACTACCCCTTCCGGCACTTCCATAACGTGCAACCGCTTCATCTACCGCACGCCTCACTTCCGCAGGCTTAGGGTAAGTGGTTGCGGCATTGTCAAAATTGACCGTCATGATCTGCTGCGTTCGGGTACCATCAGTTTGACCGGAACGCCCTCCCGCAGAAGAAGTGTATGCGCCGCATTGCAGTCACCTGAAATGCGCAGCCCGTAGCCGCAGCCCTCTTTGCGGGAAGTACTGCGGATGATCTCAC
>JAILPP010000063.1 GCA_024699425.1 Oscillospiraceae bacterium
TCCACATTCTTGCCGAAGTACTTGATCGAAGCCATCTGAATACCGTTCGCCGCACCGCCGAAGCCGATATAATTCAGATACGTTTCCATGATCTTGGATTTAGAATAGTTTTTCTCCAGTGTCATGGCACGGAAAATCTCACGCATCTTACGAGAAGGGGATTCCTTGTTGTCTCCGGTCACATTTTTGATAAGCTGCTGGGTAATGGTCGAACCACCACGCTGGGAGTCCCAGAAGTTGAGGACGAGGTTTGCCATAGCCGCAATGGTATTCTTATAGTCCACGCCGTCATGGGTGTAGAAACGCTCGTCCTCCGTGTACACGAAGGCATCCAGTACGTGCTGCGGGATCTTCTCGATCTCAACGGGGATACGCTGAATTTCGTTCTTAACCGTGTAGAGTGTGACAAGGTTTCCGTCCGTATCGTAGCCGAACACGTTGGTATTGTAGGAGAGTTCCATTTCCTCCAGCGTGATCGAAGACGACTCCTCCATCAGACCCAGAACGTAGATCGCACCCGCCGTACCGACGATCGTCACTGTAATCACACAGATCAGGAAAATCGACAGGATAGTGGAAAACAGGACAGAAAACAGCCGTTTGATGACCCGCCATACTTTTGATGGCTTTTTCTTTCCGGCAGCAGGGACTCTGCTGCTTTTTCGTGATTGCTCTTGCATATGATCCTTGGTTCCTTTCTTTTGCAGTCATCCGAAAGCCGAATGACCTCTGATAAACAGTTCGGTTCAAAAATGCATACATATCAAGTATACCACAATTACAACAGATTGTCAATGCTCTGTGAAAAAAAGTCCACAAACACAAAAGCCCACGGAAACAGACCGTGGGCTTTGAGAAGAAATAATCCGATTCAGCGTTCGTAGAAAGGAACGGCATCTCTCAGTGCTGCCGCACCGAAATTATTGGATGCGGGAACGATTGCCAGCTCCACGCCGCGCAGTTGCGGTCTTGCAACCTCTGCAACGCCGTCAAACAGCTCCTTGACACCATTTTCACCAACAGAAGCCACATCAAAATCCAGCACGAGCAGGAAGTTGGCATTCTGCTTATCCTCACGCTTCATCACACGCAGATATGCTCTATGAACGACATCATGCGTTTCAAGGAAAGACCTGATCGCATCAAGCAGCTCTGTCGGCTCTTCCTTGAGTGTTCCGATCTGGATCTTGGTTCCGGGAGTCAGCGCCTCAGTACTGAGCATTTTCAGCAGACTGTCTGAGGGGATAATGATATTCTGCTCGTAAGCATTGATAACAACGCCGGAAATATCCACACCCTGCGGAGGATTCTGCATAAAGTGGCAGACATCACGGAAATTCAGAGCAGCACGCTGATGGGAAGCGGCTTCACCCCATTTTTCGAGCTGTGCAGCATCGGTAAACAGTGGGAAATAACGATCGCCATTGTTGTTGGTAAACAGAATGAACTGAATCTGCGGCTGTTCCTTCAGCTCAACCGTGCCGTCCTCGTTTGCAACAGCATTCTGAATCTGCGTCACATTTGCAGGAACCAGGAACCGTGCGCCCTTCATCGCATTGACAAAGCGTACCTCCGTCACGTTGTTGCGCTCCTGCTTCATAGCATCCATAGCCTGCACCAGATCAGGATTTAAGATCGGTGCATCACTTCTTTTGATTTCTGGCAAAACACTCACCTCATTAAAATTTCTTACAGTCCTTACAGAATACAACTGTTATTAGCATTATATCATAAATCGCAGGCAAAGTCAACACTATTTTTATGAAAACAATCAATTTGTAATCTTTTTTTGAAAAAAAGAAAGACCAGAAGCCGGACAGAACCGAACTTCTGATCTGCTTTTTTACAGCAACGTATCCTTATGCACGCTCTACCTTACCGGAACGCAGGCATCTGGAGCAGACATAGATATGGCAGGGAGAACCCTTTACGATTGCCTTTACACGCTGTACGTTGGGCTTCCATGTTCTGCTGGTTGCTCTGTGAGAGTGGGAGACCTTGTTGCCGAATGTTACGCCCTTGCCGCAAACTTCACACTTTGCCATTGTAAACACCTCCTTCAGTATGGTGAAAACACCTATGTAACTAATTATACCATATCTTCCGAAAAAAAGCAAGTGTTTTTTCATATTTTTAAAATTTAGTGAAAAAGACCGATTTTTCACAACGTTTTGCCGTTTATTGTTGCCACTTTTGCCTCAGACGGATTATTCTTAAAAAAAGTCTTGCAAAATCAGGCAGTTTGTAGTATAATAATAAGGAATGCTATTTGTGAGGAGGAGACCAAATGTTTTCTTTCAATCTGAGTCCGGAGACAATCCTGATGTACCTGGTGCGGCTGATGGTCATTTTCCTCGTCAATCCGCTGCATGAAAGTGCCCACGCCTTTGCCGCATACAAACTGGGAGATGATACGGCAAAAAACGAGGGAAGGCTTTCTCTCAATCCCCTCGTTCATATTGATCCGGTCGGTTCACTTCTGCTTTTATTTTTCGGGTTCGGCTGGGCAAAGCCTGTTCCCGTCAATCCGAATAATTTTAAAAAGAAGCGCCGTGATATGATGCTGACCGCCGTTGCCGGGCCGCTTTCCAATCTGATTGCAGCACTCTTGGGAATGATCGCATTGCAGATGACAGGTGCATTCCGGGAAATGCCCTGGCTGAGTGTCTGGTCGTTCCGTTTTGCTGATACGGCTGTAAGTGGTTCGAGTATCGGCTATCTGTACTGGATGCTGTACTGCTTCGTGGACATCAACATCACACTTTGTCTGTTCAATATGATACCTGTCCCGCCGCTTGACGGTTCACGGGTTCTGACGTGGATCCTGCCCTCCAAGGCTGCATTCTGGGTCATTAAGAACACCCGCATTTTCTACGGTATCCTGATGCTCCTGATGTTCACCCGCATTCTGAACATTCCGCTGTATTACGGCGTATGGTATGCGGCACGGGGTCTGATATGGCTGGTACATTTCCTGCCGGAGGTGATGTGATGCCAACGCTTGAATTCAAGCTCGAAGTCTTTACAGGACCGCTTGATCTGCTTCTGCATCTGATCTCCAAGCATAAGCTGAATATCAATGACATCGAGATCTCAAAATTGCTGGAACAGTATCTGCTTTATATAGAAGAAGCACAGCGGCAGGATCTGGAACTTGCAGGAGAATTTCTGGAAATGGCAGCCCGCTTGGTCTGGATCAAGACGGTATCACTACTTCCCAAACCGGAAGAAGCAGAACGCGCCAAGCAGGAATTACAGGGCAGTCTGATCGAATTTGCCCTTGCACAGCAGGCGGCGGAAGCTCTGCGACAAAGATTTATCGCAGACGATATCTTTGTCCGTGCTCCCATGAAGCTGCCGAAGGAACGCCAGTTGTATCAGTTGACGCATTCCAGCGACCGGCTTGCCGAAGTCTTTGCGCAGATTGGAAAGGCACGGATGGACGGGCAGCGGCTGACAGAAAAAATACAGGATACGGTCACACAGGAAAAAGTAGTATCCGTCACTTCAAAAATCGTTCACGTTCTGCGGGAAGTATACGGCGGCAGAACAGTCACGGTGGCCTCACTCTATGAGGGGCTGCCGGACTGGTCATCTCATGTAGCAACCTTTCTCGAAGTACTGGAACTGACTCGTTTCGGGCCTATCCGCCTGAAAGACGACAACACTTTGCTTACCATTTGTGAACAGAAAGGAGGACGCTGATGGAGGAAGAACGCCTTGCAGCGGCAATAGAAGCGATACTCTTTGCAGCAGGTGATCCCGTGGATACTTCCCGCATCGCAGAAACACTGAGCATTCTGGATCGTGATGTAGAACCGCTTATCCGCCTGTTGCAGGAACGCTATGACAGTACGGGCAGTGCTTTGCGTGTCCTGAAACTCGGAAAAACGTGGCAGCTCGGAACACGGGAGGAATATGCCCCCTATATCCGCACGGCAATGGAGAAAAAACGTATGACACCTCTTACAAATGCCGCAATGGAGGCACTGACGATCGTTGCCTACAATCAACCCGTCAGCAAAGGCTTTGTGGAGCGTGTCCGCGGTATTGACAGCTCTTCTGTCATCAACGCTCTCGTGGACAAGGGATTGCTGGAAGAAGCAGGACGCATTGACGTGCCGGGGCATCCGATCGGCTATCAGACAACGCCGCTTTTTCTTCGCGCATTCGGTCTGACTTCGCTCATGGATCTGCCGGAGCCGAAAAAGAAAGAACCGGAAGAAGATTTTTCCGGTGAACTCCAGCCCTTTGCTGAGGATATCGTCGCTGTGAAGCCGCAGGAAACGCCGTCCTTTCATTTAGAAGCTGAAGAGGCGGTGGGAAGCACATGAAAGTTTTCCTGATCGTATTGCTTATACTTGTCCTGCTCATCACAATTGTCTGTGTATCGCAGATCGTTGCCTGCCTGAGCTTCCGTGAAGGGAAATTTTCATGGGAAGTGCGCTATTTCGGCATTCATATCCTGCCACGTCCCAAAAGCGACAAGCCCAAGCCCCCAAAAAAGGATAAGAAGAAAAAAGACGAGCCGCCGAAAAATGAAAAGCCCCTGCGCAAGAAGCTGCTGATGGACAAGCTCTGGGAAATGCTTCAGAATGTCGCAGAAAAATGCGATCTTGTCGGCAGCGGCATTGCCGCTTTGCCGGGACCTTTGCAAAAGCTGCTGCGTTCTGTCACATGGTCGGATATTGAGACAGATATCGTCATCGGCGGTGAGGATGCGGCACAGACAGCAAAACAATTCGGCATCGTGCAAGTCGGTCTGAACACGCTTGTCAGTGCTTCGGCACATATGATTCATGTAAAGCGAAAGCAGATCCGGATCGGATGCGATTTCACGGCAGATACGTCAAAATGGGATTTCAGTTGCAAAGTCAGGGTGCGCATCGGTACGGTACTCGGTGCAGGGATATGGCTTCTTTGGAAATTCCTGAAGGATCGCAATGAAGCCGGGAAACAGCTTGTTTCCGATGTTTTGTAAAGCAATCCCCGAAGCTGCTTTCAGTGTCAGGTTTCAATGCTACAACAGCGCTGCGGCGCAGAATGGAGAATAATAACTATGAGTGAACGTGCAATCAATGGATTTATGGGCATCAGTATGGAAAAGATCCGCAGTCTTGTGGATGCGAATACCATTATCGGCAACCCGATCTCCTGCGGGGAAGGTGTGACGATCATTCCCGTTTCCACAATTTCTGTAGGATTTGCATCCGGCGGATCGGATCTGCCTACCAGAACGCAGAAAGAGTACTTTGCAGGCGGTGCAGGCGGCGGCATGAGCGTGAAGCCTGTCAGCTTTATCGTTGTCAGAAACGGCGAAGTCGAAATGCAGCAGCTCACAATGAATGCTGACAAGTCCAATGTCCTCATCGAAAAGCTCCCCGAACTGATCGACAAGATCTCCGAAATGCTCAAAAAAGGGAAAAACGCAAAGGAACTTCCCGAATCTGCGGAAAAGGTATAAACTTTCCGCATCTATCATAGGATAGAGCAGAACTGAAAAGGGAGGTCTGTCCTGTGAAAATATTGGGTATTCTGTTCGGTTTGATCGCCGTGACTTTCAGTCTGTCTGTACTGCCTGTCCGTGCGGAAACAGAAGTTTCTGCGCAGGCAGCCGTTCTCATGGAAGCAGGGACTTTTGAAGTCCTGTATGAGAAAAACGGCTTCGAAAAGCGTTCCATGGCAAGTACGACCAAAATCATGACCACACTTCTCACATTGGAAAGCGGCGATCTTGATGAAGAGTTTACTGTGGACAGTGACGCGATCCATGTGGAAGGCTCTTCCATGGGCTTGCAGGAAGGGGATATTGTTACCAAGCGTACACTCTGTTATGGTATGCTCCTGCCCTCCGGCAACGATGCCGCCAATGCAGCGGCAGTTGCAGTGGCAGGAACTATTCCGGCTTTTGCAGAACGTATGAATGCCCGTGCAGCATCACTCGGTATGTCCCATACCTGTTTCGTGACCCCCTCAGGTCTGGAAGGCGACGGGCACGGTGCTTCTGCCTATGATATGGCGCTCCTGACACGGGAAGCCCTGCACAATCCTGATTTTGCAGCCATATGCTGTCAGAAATCCGCCCGTGTCAGATTCGGTAATCCGCCCTATGACCGCACGCTTTATAATTCCAATAAACTACTTTCACTGTGTGAAGGAGTAATCGGAGTCAAGACAGGCTTCACAGATGAAGCAGGTCGCTGTCTGGTGTCTGCCTGTGAAAGAAACGGCATCACGCTGATCTGTGTGACACTTCATGCACCTGATGACTGGAACGATCATATTCGTTTATATGATTCTGCTTTTTCCATGATGGAAAAACAGGAACTCCCCGTACCGGAATCGCTTTCAATGCCGATTGCGGGCGGCATTTCCGATCAGGTCAGACTTTGTCCCGAACAAACCGTTTCCGTCGGCTGGCGGAAGGGCAGTCATCCTGATGTGGAAGTTCGGGCAGAGTATTTTCCCTTTGCCTTTGCACCGATCCGAAAAGGGGATACGCTGGGAAAACTGATCTATACCCGTAGCGGACGTGTCATCGCCGAAACTGCACTGACAGCAGCGGAAGATGTCCCGATGCAGCCAAAGAAAACTACGTTCCGTGAACGTGTACTGCAATTTTTCAGCCGCTCGGCTGCAACATAAAATGCCTCTACAAACTAAGTTTTTAGAGCTACTCAAATAAAGGAGAAACTATGGCAGGAATCAGAATTCAGAAAATTCTCGCAGATGCGGGGGTTTGTTCACGCCGCAAAGCGGAGCAGCTCATAACAGAAGGAAGGGTTCAGCGCAACGGCAGACCCGTCGGACTCGGCGATAAAGCCTCTCCCCGTGATTTGATCACTGTAGACGGAAAAAAGGTCGTTGTCCCGAAGAAAAAACATTTGCGCTACATCATGCTTCACAAACCCAGAGGGTATGTGACAACTGTTTCCGATGAGCTGGACAGACGCTGCGTGATGGATCTCCTTGATGATGTGCCGGAGCGTGTCTATCCCATCGGTAGACTTGACCGCAATTCAGAGGGACTGCTGCTGCTGACCAATGACGGAAATTTTGCAAACGGTATCATGCATCCGTCCAGACACGTCACAAAGACGTACCGTGTGACGGTGCGCCCGTCTGTCACAGAGGAACAGCTCGTGCAGCTCGCAGACGGCATCGTCCTCGATGGAAAAAAGACCCTTCCTGCAACTGTCGTGGTCGTTACCAATGAGCCTGAGCGTGTGGTACTCCAAATGACCATCAAAGAGGGCAGGAACAGACAGATACGCCGTATGTGTGAAGCCGTCGGACTGGAAGTCGCAAGACTGCGCCGCACGTCCATCGGTCCGCTGAAACTGGGAATGCTCAAACCCGGAACATGGCGTGATCTGACCCCGGAGGAACTGCGTGCCATCCGTAATGCGATCGGAAAGGAGTAAGATTATGCTGACAATTCTGGAGGCCAAGGATCTGTCCGGATACCGATCCGTGATCGCCAATATACCAAACTCATCGGAACTGCATATTTCCGAACTGACCGAACCTGACGGTGTAAAAGGGTATATTGTCTATGCCTACGAACCGGAACAGGTCGTGATCTACGCTCTCGAAGACGGCGGAGATCTGAACTACTGTGACGGTCTGGCGCGGTCAGTTCTGTTCAAGGCAGAGATGCGCGGGATCGAACGTGCTGTCTTTCAGGAAGCCAAACCTGATATCTGCAAACACCTTGCTCTGCTGCGGTTTATCAAAAGTGACAAAAAAAGTCTTGATTCTATCGCAGAAATTATGGATTCCTGCAAAAGTTGCAAAGAAAACCCTGCAAATACTTGAAAAAAACCGAAAAAAATTGTATGATATATTATGTATGCATGGCAGTTGCCGCATTTCGGCAGCGTGCCGGAGTTTATAAGTAGGAAGGATCGATACTATGCAAATGGAGAAGAATGCAGCCAGTCCGGCAAGAGCGCGTCTGGCATTGCTGTTTGACGGAGGTGAATACCGTGAATTCGGCACCTATACTGCGGAGAACGGAAACCCTGCCGGTGTCGTGACAGGTTACGGCTTTGTCAACGGCAATCCCGTCTATGCGTTCGCACAGGATCAAAGTGTGGAAAACGGTGCAGTGGGTGCTGCTCAGGCAGAAAAGATCTCAAAAGTTTACACGCTCGCTGCCAAGACAGGTGCGCCCGTGGTCGGTATCTATGATTCCAACGGTGCTTTCATGGACGGAACGGCTGCATCCCTCAATGCTTACAGCCTTATCATGAAGCGTGTTTCCCAGATCTCCGGTGTTGTTCCGCAGATCGCTCTGGTTGCCGGTGTCTGCGCAGGCAGTGCAGCAATGGCAGCAGCAGCAGCGGATTTCGTCGTGATGACAAAAGATGCAGAACTGTTCCTGACTCCGAGTTTTGAAAAGGGCGCAGGCAGCGCAGAAGCAGCAGCCAAAAACGGCATTGCAGCAGCGATTGCAGAGGACGATGCGGCGGCAGCCGAGGAAGTCCGCAAACTCATCAATCTCCTCCCTGTCAATAATATGGCAATGACTCCCTGCATGGAGTATGAGGCACCTTCTGTCGCAGCGGGTAACGATCTTGCTTCCTATGTAGACAGCATCGCTGACGGCGGGAGTGTCGTGGAACTGTACAAGGATTTCGGCGGCGCAGCATATACAACACTTGCTACCGTCAACGGCTCTACCGTTGCGATCTGCGCAACCAATAAAACCGAGGACAGGCTGACCGAAGCAGACTGCTCTAAACTTTCCCGCTTTGTACGAACTGCGGATGCTTTCTCGATTCCTGTCATCACACTCGTGGATACACTCGGCTTTGCAGGCAATGCAGACACCGAGCTTGCAGGTTCCGTCAAGTCGCTTACTCGCCTCGCCGGAAGCTACGCTGAGGCAACTACTGCCAAAATCTCAGTTGTAACGGGTAATGCAGTCGGTGCAGTATTTGTAGCACTGGCAGGGAAGGGAAGCAATGCGGACTTTGCTTATGCACTGGAATCCGCCTGCATCGCACCGCTTATGCCCGAAGCTGCTGCGGAGTTCCTGTGGCATGATAAGCTCAAGGGCTGCAATGACCTTGCTGCAAAGCGCAAGGAGCTTGCCAAGGAATACAGCACCACGCTTGCATCAGCAGAAAAGGCTGCTAATCTGGGAGTTGTGGATGATATTGTCACACCGGCAGATCTGCGCGCTGTTATCGCTTCCGCACTCTCCATGCTGGAGGGCAAGCGTGTGACCAACCTTCCGAAGAAACATAATAATTTCCCCTATTGATGGGCAAATAATACATAGATTGGTGGTAATATCATGAAAAGATTCAATGTGACAGTAAACGGCAAGGCATACGATGTGGCTGTAGAAGAGATCGGTGCGGGCGCTGCACCCATGACAGCAGCTCCCGCACCGGCAGCAGCTCCGGCTCCCGCAGCGGCTGCACCGGCAGCAGCCCCCGCACCGACAGCAGGTGCAGGTGAAAAGGTAACGGCTCCGATGCCCGGCACCATTCTCGATGTCAAGGCTCAGAGTGGTCAGAGTGTCTCCAAGGGCGATGTTATCATGGTTCTGGAGGCAATGAAGATGGAAAATGATATTGTTGCTCCCTGCGACGGTACTGTAACCAGCATCATTGTCAAGAAGGGCGACACCGTACAGAGCGGCGACACGCTGGCAACAGTCGGCTAAACAGCGGGTGCTGTACCCATCTTTATCCTAAACGAAAGGACTGCTGATAGAAATGGCAAAGAAAATCAGAATCACCGAGACTGTCCTGCGTGATGCGCATCAGTCTTTACTGGCAACGCGCATGACCCTCGATGATATGCGTCCGATCCTTGGCAAACTGAATGAGATCGGCTTTAATTCCATCGAATGCTGGGGCGGTGCAACGTTTGATTCCTGCCTGCGCTTCCTGAACGAGGATCCGTGGGAGAGACTGCGCACCCTTCGCCGCGAGATGCCCGATACCCGTCTGCAAATGTTGTTCCGCGGACAGAATATGCTCGGTTATCGTCACTATGCAGACGATGTACTGGAGGAATTTGTACAGAAATCTGTGGAAAACGGAATTGATGTCATCCGTATCTTTGATGCACTCAACGACATCCGTAACCTCCAGACAGCGATCAATGCTGCCAAGAAAGCCTCCCGCAACGGCAAAAAGCCTGAAGTTCAGGTGGCAATGTCCTTCACAACAGGTGAAGTGTTCACAGATGAATACTATGTGGAATACGCCAAGAAAATCGCTGCTGCCGGCGCCGATTCCATCTGTATCAAGGACATGGCTGCACTTCTGACTCCGTACAGAACCGCAGAGCTTGTCAAGGCGATCAAGTCCGCAGTGGATCTCCCTGTGGATCTGCACACACATTATACTTCCGGTCTTGCTTCGATGTGCCTTATCAAGGGTGTTGAGGCAGGTGCTGACATCATTGATACTGCAATGTCACCTCTGGCACTCGGCACTTCCCATGCGCCGACAGAATCTATGGTTGCCGCATTCCAGGGAACGGAGTACGATACCGGTCTTGACCTCGTGAAGCTCAATGAAATTCGTGATTATTTCATGGGTCTGCGTAAAAAATACATCGAATCCGGTCTGATCGACCAGAAGATGCTTGCAGCCGATGCGGGCGCACTGATCTATCAGGTTCCGGGCGGTATGCTGTCGAATCTCCTGTCTCAGCTCAAGCAGGCTGGCAAGGAAGATCTGCTGAATGATGTTCTTGCTGAAGTGCCCCGTGTCCGCAAGGATGCAGGTTTCCCGCCGCTGGTTACACCCTCCTCACAGATCGTTGGTACACAGGCTGTATTCAACGTGCTGATGGGTGAGCGCTATAAGACTGTCACAAAGGAATTCAAGGGTGTTGTCCGCGGCGAATATGGTCAGACTCCTGTTCCGATTGATCCGGAATTCCGTAAGAAGATCATCGGTGATGCACAGCCGATTGACTGCCGTCCCGCAGATCTGCTGGAACCTGAGCTGGAAAAGCTACGTAAGGAATGCGCAGAGTGGGCAGAAAGTGAAGAGGATGTCCTCAGCTATGCACAGTTCGGTCAGGTGGCTGTCAAGTTCTTCGAGAAGCGCAGAAATGCCAAGTTCGGACTGGACGGCAAGCACGGCGATGCCGAAAAGCAGATACATCCGGTGTAATGACATAAAAGAGGGATATTATGAACCAAAAGAGTATCAGCCCATTTCCGTGTGGGGCTATATTGGTTATGAACTTCTGTTTTCAATTCCCGTCATCGGCTGGATCGTCTGCATTGTTAAGACGATCGGTTCCAAGAATAAGAACGTCCGGAATTTTGCACGCGCACAAGTGGTGGTTGTAACCGTGTATGTCGCCCTGATCGTTGCGTGCAAACTTCTGGGTATCAATATCAGCTGATTTCAGAAAGCTGCCTTCGGTGTTTGCCGAAGGCAAGCTGTTTTTGCTGCTAAATTTTAACAAGGAGGAGACACCCATGCCAATCAGAATTCCGGAAAATCTGCCCGCTTATGAAACACTCGAACAGGAAAATATCTTTGTCATGCCCAAATATCGTGCAGAACATCAGGATATTCGTCCGCTTCGGGTTCTCATCCTGAACCTGATGCCCAAGAAAATTGAGACAGAAACACAGCTCATGCGCCTTCTGTCCAATACGCCTTTGCAGGTGGATGTGGAACTGCTGCAAGTGGAACATATCTCCAAGAATACGTCGATCAGCCATCTGGAAACTTTTTACAAAACTTTTGATGACGTAAAGGACAAATTCTATGACGGCATGATCCTGACCGGTGCGCCTGTCGAACGCCTCGATTTCAATGAAGTTGACTATTGGAATGAACTTTGTGAGATCATGCGCTGGACTCGCAGACACGTTTATTCCACGCTGTACATCTGCTGGGCAGCGATGGCGGGGCTTTATTTTCACTACAACATTCCGAAGTATCCGCTTGAAAAGAAACTCTTCGGCGTATTCCCGCATAAAGCAGAGATTGAAACGCCGTTGCTGCGTGGTTTTGATGATATTTTCCCCGTGCCGCATTCCCGCCACTCCGAGGTACATCGGAGTGACATTGAACAATGTGAGTCGCTTCAGGTTCTTTCCTATTCACCGCTTGCAGGTGTGTACATGGTAGCTTCCCGCAATGGACGGGAGTATTTTATCACCGGTCATGCGGAGTATGAACGGGATACACTGAAACAGGAATACTTCCGTGATCTGGAACGCGGATTGCCCATAGAAGTGCCGTTCAACTATTTCCCCGGCGATAACCCCAACTGCGAACCCAAATTCTCATGGCGCTGTCATGCCAATCTGATGTATTCCAACTGGCTGAATTACTGCGTTTATCAGATGACACCGTTTGACATTACCGAACTGCGTAATATGGAGGGAAAAGCATGATACGTCCTTATGCGGTATCCTGCATCGTCCCGATTGAGGGAAAGATTCTTTTTGTCCGTCACACTTACGGGGTCGCAAACGGACGTATTCTCATTCCGGGAGGATATCTGCAGGAAAATGAACTGCCCTCACAGGCAGCAAGGCGTGAACTGTTTGAGGAGACAGGTGTGACCGCAGAACCAACAGGTATTTTTGCTGCCCGCTGCAAGGCAGGACAATGGATCATGGTACTCACAATGCAGTATCAAAGCGGTGTGCCACGCTCCGATCATCATGAAAACAGCGAAGTGCTGCTCCTGCGTCCGCAGGATGCTGTGCTGCGTCCGGATATTACCAATATGAGCCGTTCCATCATGAAAGCGTATCTTGCCGATCCCGAAAGGATCGTTCCGATCAGCGAAGAAGTGCCGCCCACTTACGATGCTGCGAGATACGAGTTCTACGGCGTGTGATGTTATGCTGCTGCTGAAATGGCTTGGCGTGATCGCCCTGTTCTGCGCTTCATGCGTATTTCTTGACAAGGGCGAAACTGCCTATGGAATCATCAGCCTTGTGACATCGCTGCTCTTGCTGATCTCTGCTCTTCACAATCCCTCAAAACGCAAAAAAATTGAAGATATGACCGGCGTGGAATTTGAACATTTCTGCGCCGGATATCTCAAACAGAAAGGGTTCCGTAAAATTCAGACGACACCTGTTTCAGGAGATTACGGTGCTGATCTCGTTGCGGTTGACTGGCAGGGGAAGCGTTGGGTGTTCCAATGCAAACGATACAGCAAAAATGTCGGTGTCAAGGCAATACAGGAAGTACATTCCGCAATGAAGCACTACAATGCAGAACACGCAGCCGTCCTGACGAATGCCGAATTTACCCGCAATGCACGCAAGCTCGCTGAAGAAAATGAAGTCGAGCTGTATGCGAATATCGGAAGCTGATTTCAATACCTCAAAACTTTTTCAAAAAACTCTTCTGTGGAATACTTCGGACTGCGGTGATATCGTCCCAGTGCATACAGACACTTCGGATCACGGGTGATGTAGTTCGGCACTTCCCGACAGGTCAGAGTACAGACAAATCCCATTTTCTGTAAAACCGGAATGCTTTCACGACAGATAAATCCGTATGGATAGGCAAAAATCGTCGGAGAGATTCCGGTTTCTGTTTTTGCATGATCCTGCATGGTTTGCAGGTCGTTTTTCAGCATTTCAGTGTAGGTAGCAGGATCTTCACCAAGTACAATGGAACAGCCTGCCCTCGTGTCATTACTGTGCAAGTCATAAGTGTGACTGCCAAGTTCTATACATCCGGATGCAAGCATTGTACGGATATCCTCCCACGTCAGATAGGAATAGCGCGGAGTATGCGGATCCGCAGGGGCGATCTCATCGGTATAGCGACCCACAACAGATACAACCGCACACATCCCGTATTCCTTCAGAAGCGGCAAAGCAGCCGACAAATTGTTATAGAATCCGTCATCAAATGTAATGAGAATCGGATGTTCAGGCAATTCACCGCTGCCGTTTGTGTAAGCAAGCAACTGGGAAACAGAAACACTCTGATAACCATGTCTCTTCAGATAGGCAAGGTCATCTGCAAATACATCAGGGGAGAGCTGATAATCATTCGTTGGTTCTGTCAGACTGTGATACATGATAACAGGCAGAAATACCCCCTTCGGTACTGTGTCCTGTACTGCGACCACCTTTCCCACAACAGACATTACAAGCCACAGTGCTGCAAAGATGGCAGCAGCTGCAAGTATAAGACCCATTTTTCCGGATGAAATACAACGATACATGGACATATCTCCCTTCCTGCTAATACCTATGCAAAAACCCCGGACACATTGCATGTCCGGGGATCTTTTATTTTGTTCTTCCGCGGGGACCGATGTCCATAACGACCTTGTCCTTCCGATAACCGATACGATTCTCGGAGGAAGGACGGCTGTACATTTCCAATGCGCTGACTTCCAGCGAATCCTGTTCCGTGCCGAAAAGGATCTCACCAAAACAGAGTGTATAGCTTTTCGGATCGGCACTTGCATCCGCAGCCGCAATTTCTATGACCTGATCTCCGTTGATGATGCGAACAAATACGCCAAACTGACGGAATGAACCAACACCGTTCTCAATTGCCGAATAGGAGCTGACAGCCACCGAGGCAATATCCGGATGCCATTTGATGTCGATATGCTCCAGTTCTCCGGGAACTTTGATGTCGCCGCCGTGAATGACAGCTCCCTCCGGTGTCATCATCACTTCGTCCTGATTGGCTGCGCCGACATAGATCGTTTTTCCGTTGCGGTAACGTACCAATGCTTTCAGGTCGTAATCCTTGCGAGGGGCTGTCCAGCCGTTTTCAATGCGGATATACGCTGAACCGGATGCCTGCTTTTTCAGAGAGATTTTCTGTCCCTTTTTCAATGAAACCTTTCCGGAAGCCGACGGCTTCGGTGTATCGGCAATCGGTGCCAATAAATCCGATACAGCAGGCTTCACAGCGGGCGCTGTCGGTACAGGTGCTTCCGTTCCTCCGAAATAGTTCAGCAGATCGGAAAGACCGCCGTTGAATCCTTGCGCAACACAGTTATACTTCCATTCATCGCCGCGGCGGTAAAGTTCAATGAGAATCACTGCCTTTTCGTCCTTAAAGTCAGTCCCGGTCAGAGACAGTTCCATCGCCGGAATACCGTTCTGAGACATCGCAAAGGATACCCCGGACACCATATGCATGGTCTGTGTGCCGTCAATGTTGACGGTGAACACGAGTTTTCGGATCGAATCCGGCAGTTTTCCGAGCTGAACGTCAAATTTTGCACCGCCTGTCTGTGCCGAATAGCGGATTTCTCCGCCGGGTGCAGCCGTCTGATTGTAGAAAATCATATAACGGTCGTCAGACAGTTTTCCTGCATCGTCCAGACCAAAACAAGTGTAATCATATTCTGCACTGCCGTTGACCGCCATCGTCACCGCTGCCGACCGTGACGGATCAAGTACGGCGCTGACTGCGCCTCTCATTCCACGCTGTAACTGCATGGGTATTCCCTCCTCTTATATGTACGTTTTTTACCTTGCGGCTTCCACACGTCTGTGAACCTCAGCGGTCAGCTCATCAAAATATACCTGACTGTCAATATTCGCATACGCTGCCTTATATTCCTCCCATGTCTTGTCAAAGTCATTGCTCATGACAA
>JAILPP010000001.1 GCA_024699425.1 Oscillospiraceae bacterium
GGGCTCTAAAATAGCAAAAAACCGTGGGGGGTGGGGGCCGCCCCCCCCCCGGCCGGGGGGGTGGGGGGGCAGAGTGCCCCCCCAATACCAGCCCGTCATGGTTTTATTCATCAACGGCAACGTGTGTGAGAATCTGGTCGCCGATGGCGGTGTACAGGGTCGTCTCGTCCTTGCGGTAAGCGGGGGCAAGCGTGCCGTCATTGGCTTTGAGCGTGGTGCTGACATCGACGTAATGCAGCCCGATCTGCTCTGCCATTGCGAACAGAGAGGCATTCCATGTGTCGGTCTGCTGCGTATTTTCCGCATCATCTGCCGGAATCGCCGTGAGAATGTAGATCGGCATATCCTCTTTCTGTTCCCGGATGCTGTTCACGAGTGCCTTGATTGTGGTGCTGCCTGCTTCAAGATCGGCAGGTGTCTGATACCAGAGATAGACTGCCTTCGGGGAAGCACTGAGCAATCCTCTTGCAATGCTCCGCATACGGGGTTCTGCAAGGTCGGGCAGCGAGTCCGTGAACACCATGCCCGATGTTGTCTCATAATTGGCAGTCAGTCCGCCGACATCACCGATGAACGCCACTTCCGCCATGCGGGAATCTGCCGCACGGGACGAGGACGGCACGGGATTGATGATATTGGAACGGCGGTTATTTTTGCCGGAACTGCTGTCGTTGTCATCAAGGTGCATATCCGCAACGATCTCCTTTTCCCAGTAACCGGGCGTGTTGGCTGCGGATATCATATAAAACACAAAGCAGGCAAGAAATGTCACAAGAACGATCAGAACAAGGATTCCGGGCTTGAATACGACCCTTGCCCGCATCTGACGTGCTTCGACTTTGCCGTGCTTTTTTCTTTTCTTTTTTGCCATAATCTGTCTGCCTCCGTAACGATCTCGCTTCCCAAGGGAAACGGGTGCATTATTATTATAACCGAAACTGCGTGGATTTGCAAGTACTTTTCCCGTATTTTTCATAAAATCATAAAAAAATATTGCAAAAGTCTCCGGTTTATAGTATAATGTAAGAAGCGGACTTCAGACGGAAGTCCTATGTAGGGGCAGGACGCTGAAATAAGACAGGAGGCTATTCTGCTATGTGTGGTTTTGTAGGATTTACGAATACGATTGAAAATGCTGAGGAAGTCATCAATGCCATGTCGGACACCATCCGCCATCGGGGACCCGATGCGGGCGGAATCTATGTCGATGCGGACATTGCACTCGGACACCGCCGCCTTTCCATCATTGACGTGACCGAACAGGGCAATCAGCCGATGTACAGCGAGGACGGCAAACTTGTCCTCTGCTTCAACGGCGAAATTTACAACTATCGGGAACTGCGGGAGGAACTGACCGCCAGAGGACATCACTTCTCCACGAATACCGACTCCGAAGTGCTGATCTACGGCTATCGGGAGTACGGACAGGAACTGCTGCGCAAACTGCGCGGAATGTTCGCCTTTGTCATCTGGGACAGGGAGGCAAAAATTCTCTTCGGCGCACGGGATTTCTTCGGCATCAAACCCCTGTACTTTTCGCAGATGAACGGTACGCTTCTTTTCGGATCGGAGATCAAGGCGTTCCTGAAACACCCGTCCTTCACCAAGAAACTCAACACGGCGGCACTGGAAGAATATCTCACCTTCCAGTATTCCGCCATGAACGAAACATTCTTCAAAGGCGTGTACCGTCTCCAGCCTGCGCATTATTTCATCTGGCAGAACGGCAATATGACCATACGCCGCTACTGGGATATCCAGTTCCGCCCCGATGAAGTGCCCACGCTTGACGACTGGGTGAAATCCATTTCGGACGTATTCCATGATTCCGTGCGGGCGCATAAAATCGCAGATGTAGAGGTCGGGTCGTTCCTGTCGTCTGGCGTGGATTCAAGCTATGCGGCTGCCGTGGCAGATGTGGACAAGACGTTCACCGTCGGTTTCGGCAAGGATGAAAAATACAACGAGATCGGCTGGGCAAAGGAATTTTCGCAGGCGATCGGCAAACAGAATTTTTCCAAAGTCATCTCCGCCGAGGAATACTGGGAAAATCTCCGCCGCATTCAGTACCACATGGACGAACCCCTTGCAGACCCTGCGGCAATCGCCCTTTATTTCGTGTGCGGACTGGCGGCAAAGCAGGTGAAAGTTGTACTCTCCGGCGAGGGGGCAGATGAGATCTTCGGCGGTTACAATGTCTACTCCGAACCGGATTCCACATTCTATGACAGACTTCCCCGCAAAGTGCGTCGGGGAATCGGCAGACTTGCAGAACGCCTGCCTGCAAAGCGTGGTGTGAACTTCTTCGTCCGCAAGGGAAAGGATCTGGAGGACCGCTTCATCGGCAATGCGTATATGTTCACGACCGAAGAGCGAAAGTCTCTCCTGAAAATACAGACCGATGCCCCCGATCCGCAGCGGCTCACACGGCATTATTACAAGCGTGTCAAGGGCGCTGACGATGTGACCAAAATGCAGTACCTTGATCTGCATATGTGGATGGCAGGCGATATTCTTCTCAAAGCTGACAAAATGAGTATGGCACATTCGCTGGAACTGCGTGTGCCGTTTCTGGACAAGGAAGTCATGGCACTGGCAGAACGTATCCCGACCCGCTACCGTGTGACGAGAAAAGCCGTAACCGACAAGCATACACGTTATGTGACCAAGTACGCCATGCGCCTTGCCGCAAAACAAGACACCCCGCAGGAAACAGCCAAAACCGCCGCCAAAAAGAAACTCGGTTTTCCCGTTCCGATCCGTGTATGGCTCAAAGAGGAACGCTGGTACGGCATTGTGCGCAGGGCATTTGAGAGCAAAGCGGGACGGCAGTTCTTCCACACGGAACAGCTCATAAAGCTCCTCGATGACCACCGGGACGGCAAGGCGGACAACTCCAGAAAGATCTGGACGGTGTTCATGTTCCTGGTCTGGTACCATGTCTACTTTGAGATGCACGACCCGGCGGAGGTGCTGGCATGAAAACCAAACGAAGGAAGATCGTGCTGACAGTGCTCCTGTCTTTGCTTCTGATCCTGCTGGCGGTTGCTGTATATTTCTTTCAGTTTCAAGGGGAATACCGTCTGACCGTTCCTTATCGTCCGAATTTTCAGGAGATCGCCCCCCACATCTACATGAACAAGGGCAATGCGATGTCCGCAGAGGAAGCTCTTGCCGTCTTTGAGGAGGCAAAGGCACGGGATACTGCCTTTTTCGGGGAAATGCACGCACTGGATGATTTTATGCTCATTATCTGTGATGATGCAGAGATCAGCAGGAAGATCGGAGAAAAGGATACAACAACCTATTTGTTCCCGCAGAAGAAGGACTGGATCTGTATTTCCAACGAGTGGTATAATGTGGATGTTGTGGCACATGAGCTGACCCATGCTGAACTGCATTCTCATTTCACGACCGGCGATGCACAGCGCAAACTGCCGAATTGGTTCGATGAGGGCGTTGCCACACAGAACGACTACCGCGAGCAATACAGCTATGAGAACTGGGTCAGGCAGACGGACAACGGCAAAACTGCTGTTGCCATCGAAGATATGGATACGCCGCAGGAATTTTATGCCGGTGAACCGGACGAGCGTCAGTTCCGCTATCTCTGTGCCAAGCACGAGATCGCAGTCTGGCTGGAAAGTCACTCCGTTGCGGAACTGCTTGCAGTTGCGGACGGCGTGAACAGCGGCGAGGATTTTGATACACTGTACTTTGCTGAATAACCCAAGGAGGTATGTGAATGCCAAGTCATATCACCTATAAATACATACGCGAAAATGCGGATATTATGGAATATATCCGCCGTGCGGACGAGACACTCGGTGCAATGGGATATACAGAGCATTCTTTTGCTCATGTGGAAAAGGTTGCGCACAATGCGGCGATGATTCTTAGGACTCTGGGATACGATGAACGCACGATCGAGCTTGCGAAGATTGCCGGCATCATGCACGACATCGGCAACGTCATCAACCGTGTTGACCACGCACAAAGCGGTGCGGTCATGGCGTTCCGTATCCTTGACAACCTGAATATGCCTGCAAGTGAGATATGCTCGATCATTTCTGCCATCGGCAACCATGACGAGGGAACGGGAATGCCGCTGAACCCGATTTCTGCCGCACTCATCATTGCAGACAAGACCGATGTACGCCGCAGCCGTGTGCGCAATACCGATCCCATGACATTTGACATTCATGACCGTGTCAATTATGCCGTGGAACATGCAGAGCTGTCTTTTCAGGAGGATAACACTTCCATGCTGCTCTCGCTGACCATCGACACGGCAATCTCGTCCGTGTTGGAGTATTTCGAGATCTTTCTGCAAAGAATGCTCCTCTGCCAGAAGGCGGCGGAATTTCTCGGCATTTGCTTTCATATGAACGTCAATGGCGCAAAAATGCTGTGACACAGAACAAGGAGGTTTTGTCTATGCTATCTGAATATCCGCATCTTATTGACCTTGCCGATCATCCCGTTGTGTGGTGGAACGGACTGCTTGACCTTGCACAGGAGATCATGAGCAATCCCGTGCTTTATGCCAACAGTTGCCGCGGGAAGATCATGGGAACGCTGTTCTATGAGCCTTCCACCCGCACGCAGATGAGCTTTCAGACTGCCATGCTGCGGCTTGGCGGCACGATCATCGGCTTTGACAATCCGCAGACTTCTTCCGTGGCAAAGGGCGAGAACCTCAAGGATACGACCAAAATCGTATCGGGGTATTCGGACGTTCTGGTCATCCGTCATCCCGTTGCAGGTGCAGCGAAGGCAGCGGCACTCACAGCCGACTGCCCTGTCATCAATGCAGGTGACGGCGGGCATCTGCACCCGACGCAGACACTCACCGACCTGATGACACTCAGATGCGAAAAGGGACGGCTTGACGGTCTGACCCTCGGACTCTGCGGCGATCTGCTCAATGGCAGAACGGTGCATTCCCTCTGCAAGGCAATGGCTTGCTATCCGGACAATCATTTCATTCTGATCTCCACCAAGGAACTGGCAATGCCCGCATATATCAAGGACTTCATCCGTGCGCACGGCGGCACTTATGAAGAGACATACAGTCTCGAAGAAGCGATTCCCAAGCTCGATATGCTCTACATGACACGCATTCAGCGGGAGCGTTTTGCCTCTGCGGAGGAATACGAAGCGCAGAAGGACACCTATATCCTCGATACGAAAAAAATGAAGCTCGCCAAGCCCGATATGATCGTCATGCATCCCCTCCCCCGTGTGGACGAGATTGCCATGTCCGTGGATGATGACCCCCGTGCGCTGTACTTCAAACAGGCAAAGTACGGTATGTATATCCGTATGGCACTGATTCTGACCATGCTCCAGAGCAATCAGAAAACGGAGCTTTTAAGCGGTTCGGCGCACAAGGGCATCTGCTGCCGCAACCCGAAATGCATCACCAATCAGGAAGAGTATCTCCCCAGGAGCTTCACAGGCAAGGGCACGACCCTCACCTGCGAATACTGCGACGAACGCCTGCTGCTGATGCACTGATTTCTCTGTCCCCCCCCAAAAAACAGCATCCTCCCAAAGTGCGGCGCTGATATAGCAGTATAATCCAAACTACTATATTAAGACCAAAACAGCGAGCTATAACAGCCAAAAGGACAGATACTTCCACGAGAGAAGCATCTGTCCTTTTTACATCTTATCAGAACTCCACAACCTGATCAATCTCCGCCATAACTTCATTCATCAGACACCATATTCCGCCAGATATTTTTCTGTTTTTTCAGAAACGTGTCACATACTGACCGTTCTGTTCGTCTACTATAATGAAAGCACGAGATTTGCGCAAACCATGTTTTCAAGGGGAGGGAAGCTCATATGGCAGAGCGTGAGAACCGGCAGAGCCGATCCGATGCGCAGCAGGAGAACTTCCGGAACCTGTTCCATCAGTACAGCGGCTATGTTTACGCGATCATCTGGTACCGGATCCGCGGTATCGGTACACGAGAGGATGCGGAAGAAGCCGTCAGCGATGTGTTCGCCAAGGTGTTCCGCAGCTGCGGACAGATCGAAGCGGACAAGCTGCAAGCCTATCTTCGGACGGCAGCCAACCATGCAGCAACCGACATTCTGCGCCGTTTGATGCGGACACCGGAATTCGTTTCCGATGAGGAAACTGAATGGCAGGAGCCTGTTGCGCCGGAGCATATTGCAGAGGACTACGAAGCGGCAGAGCAGCGAAAGCTGATTCTTGACTGCATCAATGCACTCGGCAAGCCGGATTCAGATATTGTTCTGATGCGGTATTATTACAAGAACAGCTTTGCCGATATCGGAAAAGCCCTGCATATGCAGCCATTTACTGCAAGAAAGCGTCTGTCACGAGCCAAAAAACGGTTAAAACAATTGCTTGCAGATGCCGGCATTACATTGCAGTAGGAGGTAGCGCCATGAAATTATCAGAACTTGACCGGCTCTTGCTGCGTGAGGACATGAAAACCGCAGAGCGTATTGCAAGGGAGCATCCGCCTTTGACGGACATGGAGCATATCTATCAGAAAAGTCTGGAAAAATATGCAATGCATCAGGAAATGGAAACATCTGCTTCAGAGCCTGTACCGGAAGTACAGGGGACGATCAGAGAAACACGGTATGCCTGGCTTTCTTTTGGATTCATGACTGCTGCTTGCTGTATGCTGTGTGCGATGGGCGGCGGATTGATCTGGCATCTGTGCCGGATTGCGCCGCATACTCAGCCTTCGGAACCCACAACAGCATATACTGATACAAATCGCATAATACAGCCTTCGGCAACGGAATGCGTCACAACGACCGTGACTGCCGGGCATTTCACAAGTACGCAGACACAGACAACTACAGCAGCTGCTTCGACTTATACGCACTGCTCCGGCATACTGCATGAGCAGCAGATTACCGAAATTTCCACCAAATGCACCGCAGAAAGTACAATGCCGGAAATTGTTACGCAAGTGATGATGCAAAGTACAATCACAACAGATACCAGCACTAATGCTACGGCGGAAACAGAAATCCAAACAGAACCGCACATCGAAACTACAACCGAAGCCATTCTAACAGAAACACTGGAGCTTGGCATAAACCACTACACACTCAAAGAGATTTCCAAAGCGTATCTGTCAGGATTTGAGGTAAAAACCTACAGTGCATCGTGTCCTGCGGAGGAATTTGACGAAACAGAACCGGAGATTCTATATCAGAAAATCCTGCCGCTGACGGACGGGACAGAGCCAAAGATGTTCGACACGCTGTATATGCCCGAATATCTGCCCGATGCTGCGGACTATGTGATGGATTCAGACAGTACGCAGGACATACCGCGCAATGTCAGAAGCTGCCGCTGGCGGAATCTGAATGCATCGGTGTCCGACATAGCAGGCGAATGTTACATTGGATTTGCACAATTCACAAAGGAATCCTTCTGGGACGACATGGAGGCAAACGAGAGAAGTGTGACGGTAAAAGGAAAGCCAGGCTATCTCCGGCAAAGCATCACCAAAGGAAAAACCGAAGAGGACAGCAAATCTTCGTATTTGCTGACTTGGGACAACGGTGATTATATTCTTTCCGTCCATGCCGAATGCAGATATGGTTTGATTCCGGAGGAAGAACTGTTCCGCATTGCGGAATCCGTAAAACCGGTCACAAAAGAACCGGACACAAACTGATTGGAGGTAGTAATATGAAAAATGCAAGAAAATGGACAGCAATTCTGCTCACAGCTGCGCTCATGACAGCAGGGACAAGCGGCATCATCGCCGTTGCCGCACCACTCATGGGAGATGTCAACAGTGACGGAAACATCAGCATTATGGATGTGATTCGTCTGAACAAAGCCGTTCTTGGAACAGCTGATCTGACATCCGAAGAAGAAATCGCCGCTGACATCAATTCCAACGGAATGGCAGATGCAAGCGATGCACTGGAATTGTTAAAAATTGTGCTGGAATCGTATGAAACCGGCAATAATTCTGCGGTCAGAGTGAACGATAGCTTTGCTGCAAGCGCAGGCGCTGGCAATGATACAGCGAAGGAAGTACTGCCCGGCTTTCAGGTAAACGGGGATCAGATTCAAACGCTTACAGACGGGACGGAACCCAAAACCTTTGATATACTGTATATGCCGGCATATCTGCCCGATGCTGCGGATTATGTGAT
>JAILPP010000098.1 GCA_024699425.1 Oscillospiraceae bacterium
TACTGTATGTATTGCAAGGGAGAGGCTCAAGGTCAGGCGCAAAAGAGACAAGGAAGATGGCGCTTCGGAAGTTTCCGAGGAAGTCCGATGCAAAAGGACGATACTACAGTTGATGAGGTGAAAGCAGATGAGAAAAACCAAGGTGATCTGCACGATCGGACCGGCAAGTGAGAGCGAGGAAACGCTCCGCGAAATGTGTCTGGCGGGAATGAACGTTGCAAGACTGAATTTTTCGCACGGAACACATGAACAGCATCAGGTCAAGATCGACATGATCAAAAAAGTCAGAGATGAACTGGATCTGCCGATTGCGATCATGCTTGACACCAAAGGCCCCGAATATCGGATTCAGACGTTCGAGAACCATAAGATCTATCTCAATGACGGTGATACTTTCGCCTTTACCGCCGATGACTGTATCGGCAACAATGATCGTGTTTCCGTCAGTTACAAGCATCTTGCCGATGAAGTGAACGTGGGGGATACTATTCTGGTCAACAACGGACTCCTGACGTTCCGTGTCACAAGCATCAGCGATAATACGGTGTACTGTGATGTGGTCGTCGGCGGCGAAATGTCCGACCGCAAAAGCATGAATTTCCCCAATCACGTCCTCAAGGGTGACTACCTGAGCGAGAACGACAAGGAAGATCTGCTGTTCGGCATCAAAAACGGCATTGACTTCGTGGCGGCATCGTTCGTTTCCAACAAGAATGATGTGGAAATGCTGCGCTCTTTCCTCAACGCCAACGGCGGCGAGGATATTGATATTATCGCCAAGATCGAAAACCGTTCCGGTGTCGATCATATCGACGAGATCTGTGAAATCGCAGACGGCATCATGGTCGCAAGAGGAGATCTCGGCGTGGAGATCCCGTTCGTGGAAGTGCCGTCGATCCAGAAGTATCTTATCAAAAAATGCCGACTGCTGGGCAAACGTGTCATCACAGCCACGGAAATGCTCGAATCCATGATCGAAAAGCCCCGCCCGACAAGAGCTGAAATTTCCGACGTTGCCAATGCCGTCTATGACGGGTCTTCTGCGGTCATGCTGTCGGGGGAGACGGCTTCCGGCAAATATCCTGTCGCTGCGGTCAGAAACATGGCGGAAATTGCCGAAAGCACCGAAAAGACCATTGATTACCGCAAGCAGTTTGCCACGACAGAGTATGAGATCCAGAATAATATTGATGCTGTTTCCCATGCCACCTGCGCAATGGCGATTGATACAAAGGCAAAGGGCGTTGTCATCAGTTCGCTGTCTGGCGTGACCGTCCGCATGGTGAGCCGTTTCCGACCGCCTGTGGATATTATCGGAATGACCACTTCACGCAAGGCATGGAGAAAACTCAACCTGAGCTGGGGCGTAACGCCTGTGCTGAGTGAGGAGTTTGATTCCGTGGATGTGATGTTCTATCATGCCTTGCAGAAGGCAAAGCAGATCTTCGGTCTGAACAAGGGAGATAATGTCATTCTCACGGGCGGACAGATCAACGGCAAGTCCAACAACACCAATACCATTCGTCTCGAAACGGTTCGGTAACAACGTCTTTCAAGCAATGTCGGAATCTGATTCCGACATTGCTTTTTTATGTACAAACAAATAGCCGAAAATGCAATTTTTTTGGCAGGATTAACAATTGCATTTTTAAGAACAATATGCTATAATTGGATTAATTAATAATTTCGTAATAAATAGATAAAAGAGTATCAAAAAAGACAAAATTTTGTAAGGGGTAATATGTATGAAGAAAAGAAGATGGTTCTCCGCACTGACAGCCGCTTCGATGTGCTTTTCCATGGGCACCGCCGCAGGTCCGATGCTGACGGCAGATGCTGCCGCAGCCAACAACACCAATTTCAACAAGACGGGCAGCATGGTCGTGGAATACCTCGACCGTGGTATCAGCGCCGTCAATACCGGTTCGGGAATGCTGGTAAGCTGGCGTTTCCTCGCCTCCGACCCGGACAATGCCGTGTTCAAGCTCTACCGTGACAATACGCTTGTCTACACCTCTACGGACAAGACAGGCGGGGCAACGTGCTTTCTGGACAAATCCGGCAATGTAAGTTCCGTCTATAAGGTAGAAACGTACAGCGGCACACAGAAGATCGCTTCGGATACCTGTTCGATCCGGTCTGCCAATGCCTATTTTGACATCAAGCTTGACCAGCCCGCCAAGGGTGCGGACGGCGGCACATATTCGCCCAATGATATGTCTGTCGGTGATGTGGACGGCGACGGCGTGTATGAACTGTTCGTGAAGTGGGATCCTTCCACCTCCAAGGACAACTCTCAGAAAGGCAAGACCGACAAGGTCTACATCGACTGCTACACCCTCACAGGAAAAAAACTCTGGCGTATTGATCTCGGCGTGAATATCCGTGCTGGTGCGCATTATACGCAGTTCTACGTTGCCGACTTCGATCTGGACGGCAAATGCGAAATGACCTGCAAGACCTCTGACGGTACGGTGGACGGTACGGGCAAAGTCATCGGCGATGCCTCCAAAGTCTATCGGGACGGCAACGGTCTGATCTACTCAGGCAATGAGTTCTATACGCTCTTTGACGGCGCAACGGGCGCAGCACTCGACACCGTAAATTATGAGCCGGGCAGAGGCGACCCCACCAAATGGGGCAAAACTTCGGATAAATACAACCGTGTGGAACGCTACTGGGGCAGTGTTGCCTATCTGGACGGCGTGCATCCGAGCGTTGTGACGGGACGCGGCTACTACGGCAGACTGACCGCTACGGCATATTCCGTGGAAAACAAGAAGCTCAAAAAGCTCTGGACATATGACTCAGGCACTTCCAATGCCTCCAATAATGCCTATGGCGACGGCAATCACAATTCCATGTGCGCCGATGTGGACGGTGACGGAAAGCAGGAGATCATCACAGGCCCTGCCATCATTGATGACGACGGCAAGCTCTATTATACCACCAAACAGGGTCACGGCGATGCCATGCACGTCGGTGATCTTGACCCTGCCAATCCCGGTACGGAAGTCTGGATCTGCCACGAGGAAAGCGGTTCAGGCTACGGTGTCACCCTCTACGATGCCGACCAGAAAAAGATTCTCTATCATCAGAACGGCGCAGGCGATACGGGGCGCTGCTGTGCCGATAATGTCTGGGCAGGCAATCCGGGTGCGGAGTGCTGGGGCAATAAGCTCTCCGACAATTCCACGCCCGTTGTCAGCACGAACGGCACAGTTCTGAACTGCCGCCGCCCTGCGATCAATTTCCTTTCCTACTGGGACGGCGATTTAGAACGTGAGATCCTCGACGGCTATACCGATTCGCCTGCGACCATCTCCAAAATGACAGGCGATGCCGGAAAAACGACCATCACCAATCTGCTCGTAACAGACGGCTATTACACCTGCAACACGACCAAGGGCACGCCCTGCCTGTCTGCGGATATTTTCGGTGACTGGCGTGAGGAACTGATCGTGCGCAAGGCAGACGGTTCGGGAATCCGCATCTATGCGACCACGTATGACACGGATTATCGTGTACAGTGCCTGATGCATGACCCGCAGTACCGTGTACAGGTCTCCTCGCAGAATACGGCTTACAACCAGCCGCCGCATCCGAGTTTCTTCCTCGGCACGGGGTATGATATGCCCGCACGTCCTGCCTGCACGGTTCGAGGCGGTGCTGCTGTCCCGCAGGGGAAAAACGGCGCAGTCCTCGACACGGAAAATACCTATATCCTCCGCAATGCAGGTTCGGGACTGGATCTTGAAGTCGCTGACGGTAAGGCGGAGAACGGCGCAAATGTACAGCAGGGCAGTTCAGGTGCGGCACAGTGGACACTCAGAGATGCAGGCGACGGTTACTATTATGTTTATTCCACCCTTGGCGACGGAAAGACATTCCTGCTCGATATTGATTACGGCAAGACCGAAAACGGTACCAATATCGGCATCTGGGGGAATACCGACAGCGATGCACAGCTTTTCAAGTTCGTGGACAACGGTGACGGCACCTATGCGATCGTCACCAAGGTCACAAATGATAATTCAGGTCTTGGTGTTGTAGGCGCTTCCAAGGAAAAAGGCGCAAATATCGTGGAGTGGGAATGCAACGACAGCGCCGATCAGAAATGGCAGCTTATCCCCTATATCGCACCGCTTCAGGGCAGACTTGTCAAAAACCTGAATGTCAGTGCCGATGCATATTACAAATCATGGCAGATCGGCAATACAGCGGCAGTCCATGATAAAGTATTCGGTGACCGTGATTTCGTGTTCACAGCCCTTCCGGAGACGCTTTCCGATGCGGAAATGATACTGACCGCCTGCGATGCCAAGAATACCGCCGGTGATCTGGCAAGTTTCACAGCGGCGGCAGATGCAGATGTTTATGTGGGACTGGACAGCCGTGTGGAGAACGTACCGTCATGGATGGCAGCTTATGAAAAGACGGGAATGACCGCAGCGAGTGACAACGATGTGGTATTCGATCTCTACAAAACGACCGTGAAAGCGGGCGATACCGTGAAACTCGGCACGAACGGGCAGAGTGCGTACTGCGTGAATTATACCGTATTCGTGACAACTGCGGGTGCAGCATCCGCCTCTCTGCGCGGTGATCTCAACGCTGACGGCAAGGTGGACACTGCCGATGCGCTGCTGCTTCAGAAGTGGCTGCTGGCAGTTCCGGAAACGGTGATTCCGAATCCGGAAGCAGGCGACCTCGACGGTGACGGACAGACGGACGTCTTTGACATGGCACTCCTCAGACAGTTGCTGCTCAAAAAATAAGCAACTATAAATGAGCATGAACTGTCAAAATGCACAAAAGCGATGCGGGTGCAGGGCGGTCACCGCCCTACTCTGTATAAGCGACCAGCCGCGCTCGTTCCTCGCTGGCTGTCTGCTTATGCCGAGGGGGTTTGGGGTGGACTTCCCACGAGGTGGGGAGATGTCGAGAAACGAGACAGAGGGGACGGAGGCGTTCGCCGAGTAGCCCCCAATACCTGCCCGCAACCTTGTATATTTTGCTAAGAGTACAGAGAAAACAAAAGCAGGGTATGAAATCATACCCTGCTTTTTGCGGTTGTGTTATTCAATGGCTTTTTTCAAAATCCGAAGCGAATCAGAGGAAGTGACAGTGCCGTCTTTGTCCAGATCGGCGCGGGTCTGTGCGGCATCACTCAGCTCTCTGCTGCCACTCAGATAACGATTGACGACGATGACATCCAGAACATTGACTTCTTGATCGAGGTTCACATCACCGATCTCCCCAGCGGAAAGCGCTTCAAACGGCCGCTGCCAGTTTTCAGCGAATTTCTGCACTTCTCCGCCCTCAGCACTGATGACCTTTCCGGAATAGGTGCTGTTGATGAGGTCGGCATTATAATCATCGCTGATCGTGTTGTCAAAGCCGAGAATCTTGCAGTCTGCGTTCAGGAACGTGATCGTGCGCATATTCATGCACTGGGAGAATGCGCCCTCGTCCACAGTCTCCACGCCGGAGGGGATCACGACTTCCGTCAGACCCGCACACTTGGAAAATGCCCAGTAGCCGATGGATTTCAGACCTGATGGGAAAGCAATATCCGTCAGATTGTAACAGCTCGAAAAAGCACCGCCGTCAATGGAGAGCAGGCTCTCAGGCAGTTCGGCTTTTTCCAGTCTCGTGCAGCCGCAGAACGCATATCTGCCGATCGTTGTGACACCTTCCTCCACTTTGAGCCGACGGATATCCTGACGATTCTGCCACGGGGACGGCTCCTGATCCGGCAGGTAATCCTGCATAGAACCTGTGCCGCTGATCGTCAGTGTACCGTTCTGATCGAGTTTCCATGTTAGCTTCTCGCCACAGATGCCCTCTGTCGGCAGCGGTTCGGGAGTGTTGTCAAGTGAGATAAATTTTCTTCCGTAGGTTTCAGCATAGCTTCGGATATTCTCATGACCGCAGAGCGTGCCGTAAAAGGCAGGCGCTGACACGCCTTCACGGAATGCATTTCCTTCGATCTCGCACTTGTCATTCGGAATGGTGACAAAATGCAGCATCTGACAGCCTGCAAATGCATCGCTTCCGATGGAAACAACACTTTTCGGAAGGGCTATTTCTGTGAGACGTTTGCACAGCATGAAAGCGGATTCGTCGATATGTGTCACGGTTTCAGGGATGGTGACGGAGTTCATGAAGACGCATTCGAGAAATGCCCTTGTGCCGATGCCCGTGATGCCTTCCTTAATGATAACGCTGCGGACTTTCTCCACAGGCAGAATGTCGTTAAGTCTCGGAATGTCGCCTGTACCGCTGATGGTGAGTAAGCCGTTGTCATCAAGGCTCCATTGAATGGTTTCGCTGACGGTGCCGGATTCCACGGCTGCGGCGGTGAGATCGGCACGGCAGGGGCAGAACGCTGCTCCTGCCGTACACAGCATTGCTGCACACAGTGCAGCGGCAATTTTTTGGATAGTGTTTTTCATAGTGATTCCTCCCTATCATTTGATTTCAGGCTGAATCAAACAGCCTTCATCTTCTATAACGTTTTCGGAGCAAAATACTGCGCATTTTCAAAACAATTTGTAGAGATGAACAAATAGTAAGAATATAATACAATTAAAATCGCACATAATGACGGATCAAAAACCGGAATGTTCCCTGTGGTTTTCCATAGATTCTGCTTGACACATATCGGGATACATGATATAATAATAGAAGAATCATGGGAATTTCGGGGGCATTCCGAACGGGAAAGTCCCTGTGAACTGAAAGGAGCTGCTATGTACTTCTGGGATCGGCTTGAACAATATTCGGACAGGATCGCCGTGATAGATGATAACGGGCGTTCTTACAGCTATCAGGAGCTGATTGATGCTGCTGACACGTTTGCTCTTGCAGCAGTGCCGCGCAGCATCGTTTTTTTGCAGTGTGAAAACAGTTTTGCCTCCATTGCATCCTATATCGGTTTTTTAAGGCGGCGGGCCATTCCCGTTCTTCTGAGCGATTCTCTCGCAGAAGAACGCCTTGAAGAGCTGAAAGCGCTGTACCGTCCGCAGTACATCTGCTGCCGTGAGGACTTTTACGGCAAGGGCGAAGTCTGTGCATCAGCGGGGGGATATCATCTGCTGAAAACAGGTCATGCACCTGTTCCGTCCGCACCATCTCTGGCGGTCATGATTACCACGTCAGGCAGTACGGGCAGTGCCAAATTTGTGATGCAGAGTTATGACAATGTGCAGTGCAATACGGAATCCATTATTTCCTATCTCGGCATCACGCAGGAGGACAGGGCGATCACAACGCTGCCGATGAGCTATACTTACGGGCTGTCGATCATTCAGACCCATCTCTGCGCCGGTGCGTGCATCATTGCAACGGAATCCGCACTCATGCAGAGGCAGTTCTGGACGATGCTCAGGGAATATAAGGCAACAACATTCGGCGGTGTGCCGTATACTTATGAAATGCTGAAAAAAATGCGCTTTTCCCGCATGGAACTGCCGTCACTCCGCTATCTGACGCAGGCGGGCGGGAGACTTTCCAAAGAGCTGGTGCTGGAGTATCATGCACTGTGTCAGAGTAAGGGGATACGTTTTATTGTCATGTACGGACAGACAGAGGCGACGGCGCGTATGTCATATCTGCCGTGGGAGGCACTCCCCGAAAAGGCGGGGAGCATTGGCATTGCGATTCCGGGCGGGACATTTTCGCTTGAAGCCGCTGACGGCAGTATCATCACACAGCCCGATGAAGTGGGCGAACTGGTTTATCGGGGCGGAAATGTCACGCTTGGCTATGCCTGTTGTGCGGAAGATTTCATTGCCGGTGATTCACGACACGGTGTCCTGCACACGGGGGACATGGCAAAGGTCGACAGCGACGGGTTCTATTATCTTGTCGGCAGAAAGAAGCGCTTCCTGAAAATCTACGGCAACCGTGTCAACCTCGATGAAACGGAAAATATCCTCAGAGCAGAGGGATATGAATGCGTCTGCGGCGGCAGGGATGATCTGTTATGCGTGTATCTTGTCGGTGTGCAGGAGTCACAGGAAAAGGAGATGCTCCGTTTTCTGAGTGATCGTCTTTCGCTCAATTCTGCGGCATTCCGTGTCATTCCCGTGGCGGAGATTCCCCGCAATGCATCGGGAAAGGTGCAGTATTCGGCACTGGAGGAACAATATGGTAAATTATGAGACACTGCTGAAAGAGCCTGTGTATGAGGCGGAACGGGCGGAAAAGACGGTATTTCTGACCGATATCCTGAAGGAACTCACACTGCATCATGATTCGTGCTGTCCCGAATATCACAGCATACTGCGGGCATTCGGATTCACGAAAGAAAAAACAGAAGCCGTCGCAGATTACAGGGAACTGCCGTTTCTGCCTGTGCGCCTGTTCAAGGAGTACAGCCTGCGCAGCGTTCCCGAACAGGAACTGTTCAAGACGATGACTTCTTCCGGAACAACAGGACAGCAGGTATCCAGAATCTACCTTGACCGTTCCACCGCATTGAACCAGTCAAAGACCCTTGCCCGAATCATGGGGGAGTACATCGGCAAAAAACGCCTGCCGATGATCATTCTGGACACGCCGTCTGTGATAAAGGACAGGAAAATGTTTTCCGCAAGAGGTGCGGGGATTCTGGGATTTCAGCTATTCGGGGCGGATAAATTCTTCGCACTTGATGCGCAGATGCGGCTTGACCTTGACGGAATGAATGCATTTCTGGAAAAGCACAGGGGAGAGCAGATCTTCCTGTTCGGTTTTACGTTTATGATCTGGCAGTATTTCTATCAGGCACTGAAAGAAGCAGGGGAACGTCCTGATCTTTCCAACGGCATTCTGATTCACGGCGGCGGCTGGAAAAAGCTCGCCGATCAGAAGATCTCCTCGGAAGCGTTCCGTGAAGCGCTCCGTGAGGTCTGCGGCATTACAAGAGTGCATGATTATTACGGCATGATCGAACAGACAGGAACAATTTGCATGGAATGCGAATACGGGCATCTGCATCCGAGTGTTTTTTCCGATGTGATCGTGCGTGATCCGTTTGATCTTTCCATATGTCCTCACGGAAAAAAGGGTGTGATACAGGTCGTATCTGTCCTGCCGCATTCCTATCCGGGACATTCCCTGCTGACGGAGGACGAAGGCGTGATCGTCGGTGAGGATGACTGCCCCTGCGGGCGGAAAGGGGTTCGCTTTCATGTGCTGGGACGGCTGAAAAATGCAGAAATAAGGGGGTGCAGTGATACCTATGCTGAAAATTCGTGAACAGGCGGAGGTACTCTGCGGCAAACTGTCGGACGACTGCGGCGGGGTGTCTCCGTTTCCGTTGTTTTCGGAAGAAGCGTGTTCGTTTCTGAGTGATCTTTCAGCATTGCTCATGAAACACCCGCAAAGCCGCATATATCCCGATGTGATGACGTTCGGATTTTTCTGCCGTCAGGCAAATCTTACACGAATGAAGGAACGCTATGCAGGGCAGACCGCTGACAGGCTCGGCAGGGGAATCAGTTTCCACATTGCCCCGTCCAATGTTCCGATCAATTTTGCATACAGCATGGCAATGGCACTCCTTGCGGGGAATGCCTGCATTGTGCGGGTATCCTCGAAGCCGTTTCCGCAGACGGAGATCGTGTGCGGCTGTATGCGGGAGCTGCTCGGACAGAAGTACAGCGCTCTTGCGGAATATGTCACGGTAATCAGATACGCACACAGCCGTGAGATCAACGATGCGCTGTCCGCAGTCTGTGATCTGCGTGTGATCTGGGGCGGAGATGCGACTGTTGCGGAGGTCAGGAAATCTCCGCTTCCGCCCCGTGCATCGGAAATCACCTTTGCCGACCGATTTTCGGCGGCGGTTCTCGATGCAAAGGCGGTGCTATCCGCCAAACCGTCGCTTGCCCGTGATTTTTTCAACGACACCTATCTCTATGACCAGAATGCCTGCTCTTCGCCAAGACTGCTGTACTGGCTCGGTGATGAAGAAACCTGCAAACGGGCAGGAGAGTACTTCTGGGGCATGGTGCATGAATATCTGCTTGCAAACTACAAGGTCGAGCCGGTTATTTCAGTGGACAAATATATGGCAGCCTGCCGCCTTGCAATCGCACAGGAAACACAGGTGATACCGATGCCGGATCAGTTGATCTCCCGACTGCGTGTGTTTGCGCTGTCAGCAGAACTGGAGTCGTACCGCTGCGCAGGAGGGAGTTTCATCGAATATTATGATACTTCTTTGGATGCGCTTGCTTCCGTTGTCACCCGAAGAACACAGACACTCTCCTATTATGGTGATCTTGCGGAGACACTCCGCAGATTCGTGACGGAGCACAGACTCAGCGGCGTGGACAGAATCGTGCCTGTCGGCAGAACAGCGGATTTTGATGCGCTCTGGGACGGCTATGATCTGATCCTGCAAATGTCCCGTTGCATTGCAGTGCGGTGAGTACAAGATCTCATGTGAGTAACTTTATAGTAGTATTCTGAACTTCCTGAAAAATTATCTCTCGATGCATTTTGCC
>JAILPP010000105.1 GCA_024699425.1 Oscillospiraceae bacterium
CAAATAGCAGCCTGCACAAATTGCACAGACTGCTTTTGTTTATTACAGAGAACTATTTTTGTTTTTTGCACTGTCTACTTGACAGGGGGCGGGTCACTGTGAGAAGCAGCGTTTGTTTTTTAGCGGAGTTTTGCACCGCAGGGCATACGGTCGTCTGCAAACTGAACTGCACAGCTTCCGTCGGGCAGGTCGGCAGCACAGATCATGCCGTTCGACTCCACGCCGCAGAGGACTGCGGGTTTGAGATTTGCCACGATGATGACTTTCTTTCCGATCAGGTCTTGCGGCGCATACCACTGCGCAATACCGGAAACCACCTGTCTGCCGCCCATGCCGTCATCAAGCTGGAGACGCAGCAGCTTCTTGGACTTCTTGACCTTTTCGCAGTCCGTGACCTTTGCCACACGCAGGTCAACTTTGGTGAAATCGCCGAATTCGATCTGTTCTGCCAGCGGTTCGGGGGTGAAGTCGGGTTCTTCCGGTTCGGTCTTGGGGAGATTTGCCATCAGAATGGCATTCAGCTCCTCGATCTCCTTGTTCACGTCAATGCGGGGGAACAGGATCTCGCCCTTGTGAACGGTCACATCTGCGGGAAGTACGTCAAACTTCGAGGCGTTGGCATAGGTAACGTCGCTTTCGGATGCGCCGATCTGCTCCCATACCTTCGGCATGGTTGACGGCATGAAGGGCGACAGGAGCGTTGAAATAATACGGATCGTGTCAAGCAGATTGTAGAGAACTGCCGCAAGGCGGGATTTCCTGCTCTCGTCCTTGCCGAGTACCCACGGTTCTGTCTCGTCAATATACTTGTTCGCACGGTCCACAAGCGTGAAGATTGTTTCCAGTGCCTGCTTGATCTGGGTGTTGTCGATGAAGGCATCTACCTTGCCGCAGATGGAAACAGCGAGGGTTTTCAGCTCGTCATCAACAGGGGCTGTCTCCCGTTCGGTCGGAAGTGTGCCGCCGAAATACTTGTCCGCCATTGCCACGGTTCTCGAAACAAGATTGCCGAATCCGTTCGCCAGATCGGAATTGATGCGGTTGATGAGAATTTCATTGGAGAAATCCGAATCCGCACCGAGTGCCATTTCACGCAGGATATGATAACGGATTGCATCACAGCCGTAACGCTCACCGAGAATGAACGGGTCAACCACGTTGCCCTTGGACTTGGACATCTTGTCGCCGTTGAACGTGATCCAGCCGTGAACGGCAAGATGCTTCGGCAGCGGCAGATCAAGTGCCATGAGCATTGCAGGCCAGATCAGCGCATGGAAACGCTGAATATCCTTTGCGACCATGTGGACATCGGCAGGCCAGAACTTGTCGAAATCCTGATATTTGTTGTTCGCATAGCCGAGGGCGGTGATATAGTTGGAAAGTGCATCAATCCAGACGTAAACAACGTGCTTCGGGTCAAATGTCACAGGAATGCCCCACTTGAACGAAGTTCTTGAAACGCAGAGATCTTCAAGCCCCGGCTTGATGAAGTTGTTGACCAGCTCCGTGGCACGGGTGCGGGGCTGGAGATAATCCGTGTCCAGCAGAAGATGTTCCAGACGATCGGCAAAGGGCGACATTTTGAAGAAGTACGCCTCTTCCTCTGCATCAATGACTTCTCTGCCGCAGTCGGGACACTTGCCGTCCTTGAGCTGGGACGATGTCCAGAAACTCTCACAGGGGGTGCAGTACTTTCCGACATACTTGCCCTTATAGATGTAGCCCTTGTCATAGAGCTTTTTGAAGATGTTCTGCACCGATTCCACATGGTAATCATCTGTCGTGCGGATATAGCGGTCATAGCTGATATTCATGTAGCTCCACAGCTTCTTGAATACCTCCACAATGCCGTCCACATATTCCTTGGGTGTGATGCCTGCTTCCGCAGCCTTCTGTTCAATTTTCAGTCCGTGTTCGTCCGTGCCTGTCAGGAACATGACCTCATGCCCCTGCATTCTGCGGTAACGTGCGATCGAATCACACGCAACGGTCGTATAGCAATGCCCGATATGCGGATTACCGGAAGGGTAATAGATCGGGGTCGTAATGTAGAATTTGGACATAGAATCTCCTCCTTGCGGGATTTTGCCCGATATGCGGGCAGTTATTGTTATTATACCACACTTTTCCTGTTTTGTAAATGATTTTGCAAAAATTTCTGCCTGAGCAGTTGGATTGTGGGGCGTTGCCCCACACCCCAGCAAGGGCGGCGGGCATTTTCCGCTTCCCGCGGTTTTATTCGTGAAAGTTGCCAAAAAAAGATTGACAAAACGCTAAATATATGATATAATACAAGAGAATAGCGGACGGACGGCAGAGCTGTCTGTCCGGACGAAAACATCACGCCGGAGGTTTATCATGAATAGACTGGTTACACGAAGCGATTTTGACGGTCTGGTCTGCGCAATGCTCCTGAAAGAACTCAATCTGATCGATGAGATCAAGTTTGTGCATCCCAAGGATGTGCAGGACGGCAAGATCGAACTTTCCCGCAACGACATCACCACCAACCTGCCCTTTGACAAGCGTGTGGGTCTTGCTTTCGACCACCACGAAAGCGAACTGCTCCGCAACAATCCCGACGATTTCGGCGGCAGATACATCATTGACGGCGATGCCAAATCCGCAGCCCGTGTCGTTTACGACTTCTACGGCGGTCCGATCGTGTTCTCCCGTGTTTCGCCTGAGATCATGGAGGCAGTCGATAAGGGCGACAGCGCCGATTTCAACGAGGACGAGATCCTCAACCCGACAGGCTGGGTGCTGATGAATTTCCTCATGGATGCCCGCACGGGTCTGGGACGTTTCCACGATTTCCGCATCTCCAACTATGCGCTCATGATGGAGCTTATCACCTACTGCGTTGACCACAGCATTGAGGACGTGCTGGCGCTGCCCGATGTCAAGGAACGTGTTGATCTGTATTTTGAACAGCAGGAACTGTTCAAGGAACAGCTCAAGCGCATTACCACGATTCACGACAAGGTAGCGGTCATTGATCTGCGCAACGAGGAAACGATCTACGCGGGCAATCGCTTCATGGTCTATGCGATGTGGCCTGAGATCGAACTTTCCGCACACGTTGCATGGGGATTCAAGAAGCAGAACACGGCAGTTATGATCGGCAAGTCCATCATCAACAAGTCGTCCAAGTTCAACATTGGTGAGCTTTGTCTGTCCTACGGCGGCGGCGGTCATGCGAACGCAGGCACCTGTCAGATCGACAACGACAAAATTGATGCCGAACTGCCCGTCATCATCGACAAACTCAACGGAAAGATTCCGGTATAACAGATGCAGGGGGACATATGTCCCCCTATCCGTTTTTCTCCCCGCAAATATACTCCAGTCTATCAATGAGCGCAAACTGTCAGAATACACAAAAACAATGCGGGTGCAGGGCGGTCACCGCCCTACTCTGTATAAGCGACCAGCCGCGCTCGTTCCTCGCTGGCTGTCTGCTTATGCCGAGGGGGGGTTGGGGGGCGAGTAGCCCCCCCAATGCCAGCCCGCCGCCTTGTATATTTTGTGAAGAAAGGAATGGTCAGCATGAAGTTCAGAAAACTGGCGGCGGCGGTCATGGGGCTTGTCATGGGTGTGACGGCACTCCCTGCCATGCCTGCTGCGGCAAAAACCACGCCCGGAAAAGCCGATTACTATGATGTCGATACCAACTGGGCAAAGCTCCTGCAATATTCCATGTACTTCTACGATGCGAATATGTGCGGGTCGGACGTTTCCGAAAACAACCTGCTCCCGTGGCGGGGCGACTGCCACACCTGTGATGCAAAAGTCCCCCTTCAGCCTATGGACGAACAGGAAAACGGCACCAATCTCGATGCCGCTTTTATCAAACAGTACAAAGAAATTCTCGACCCGGACGGTGACGGCTTTGTGGACGTGTCGGGCGGGTTCCACGACGCAGGCGACCATGTGAAATTCGGTCTGCCGGAGGCTTATGCAGGTTCTACCGTTTCATGGGGCTACTATGAGTTCCGTGATGCCTACAAAGCCACAGGTCAGGCACAGCACGCCGAGACGATCTGCCGCTATTTCTGTGATTATTTCATGCGCTCCACCTTCCTCGATGCCAAAGGCAATGTGATTGCCTTCTGCTATCAGGTCGGTGACGGCGATATTGACCACAAATACTGGCAGTCCCCCGAAATTGATGCCATGCCCCGCCCCGCTTATTTCGCAACCGCCGACCTTCCGACGACTGACGATGTGTCCGAATCGGCGGCGTGTCTTGCCATCAATTACTATAATTTCAAGGACACCGACCCCGAATATGCAGATCAATGCCTTGCTTATGCAAAGGCTCTGTTCCGCTTTGCCGCCGACAATGAAAAAATTGTCGGTCAGGCGGGCGACGGTCCGAAAAGCTATTACACTTCTTCCAAATGGGAGGACGATTTCTGCTTTGCCGCCGGCTGGCTCTATCTCATCACGAAAGATCACTGGTATCTGGAACAGGCGCTCCCCCATGTGGATTACTACGCCCCGCCCGGATATGTCCTCTGCTGGAACGATATGTGGAACGGCGTGAGCATCGTCTGGGGACGTATTCAGGACATCTATCCCGAAGTGTGCGAGGAATGCCGTGTTGCCATCGGCAGAGGCAAGTATGAAGTCCTCAACTTCTGGGAAATGTCCGCAAAAGCCTGCAATGCTTTCATCACGGGCGAAGCGGGCACGATCACTCCCGCAGGCTATTTCTGGCTGAATACATGGGGCAGCGCACGGTACAATACAGCGGCACAGTTCACTTGTCTTGTCTATGACAAATATCAGAAGGGCAAGGATCTTTACGAGCCGTCACATCCTGCGTATTACTTCTCCGACTGGGCACTCGGTCAGATGGAATATCTCATCGGCGATAACCCCATCAACCGTTCCTATGTGGTCGGATACGGCGAAAATGCGGCGAAATATCCGCACCACCGTGCCGCTTCCGGTCTGACAATGGCAGAAGACCCCGCTGAACACAAACACGTCCTCTGGGGCGCACTGGTCGGCGGTCCCGATGCCAAGGATCAGCACAACGACATCACCAAGGACTGGATCTATAACGAAGTTACCATTGACTACAATGCGGCGTTTGTCGGCGCAGCGGCGGGTCTGTATGCCCGCTACGGTGACAAGTCCATGAAGCCGCAGGAGAATTTCCCGCCCGCTGAAAAACAGGACGACTCTGCACTGTTCTCCGGCAATGATTTCTGGGTATCGGGCTACTGTTCCGAGAAGCCCGAAAGCACGGGCGCAGGCGTGACACGGCTGACTTTCTTTGTCAATACCAATTCCCTCGAAAAGCACGATGATATTTCCATCCGCTACTATTTCAGCATCAAGGAATTTGAGAAGAATACAGGCATTCCCGCCAATCTGGTTCTTGAAAAGCCCTACGATCAGGTACAGACGGAAGTGGACGACCGTCACGCCGAAGTCTCCAAACCCATTCAGTACAAGGACGATGTGTATTATATCGAGATCACATGGAAGGATTACGCCATTGCCAATTCCAACAAGAAAGTGCAGTTGATTCTCGGTATGTACTACGGCGACAACTGGGATCCGTCCAATGACTGGAGTCATCAGGGAATCAAGGATCTGGACAAAGCGGGCGAAGATTATGACAACATCGTTTCCGGTGTGGAACTTGCGGAGAAATGCCCGAACGTCTGCGTTTACGCTTCGGGTAAACTGGTCGGCGGCACAGAACCCGACGGCACAACTCCCGAAAAGACCTACACTGTCGCACATCTCGTGCGCCTGTATCAGGAACTGATACACTTCAAGCCGTTCACGGACGAGGAAACGGCGGCGCAGTTTGATCTCAATGGTGACGGCGTGATTGATATTTTCGATGCGTCACTGCTCAGACGTGAGATTCTGAAAAAGTGAGCTTTCTGCACAAAGCAAAGCCGCAGCGTTCTGAAACGCTGCGGCTTTTGTTTATTCTGCATCTTTGGCAAGACATTCGGTCAGGAGTTCATGCATGGTAAGATATTCCCGCTTCGGGCGGATGATCTTTCCCGCCGTGTCCAGAAAACAGTGCGTGGAAGTGCCTGTACAGCACAGCTCCCCTGTCGCCTTGTCACGGACTTCGTAGGAAAATCCCCAGCGCAGACCGTTGTACAGATTGACACGGGTCGTGATCTCCACCGTGTCACCAAACCGCACCATGCGGATATATTTTGCATCTACCGTCAGCACGGGGCAAACGATACCTGCGGCTTCCTGATCGGCAAACCGTATCCCGACTGCATCAAGGTATGCCACCCGTGCTTCCTCAAACCAGCGGATATAATTGGAATGATGCACGATCTTCATCTGGTCTGTCTCGTAATAATGCGGCGTGCGCTCGTAAATGACCATTTATTCCGCCTCCTTCGCTGTAATCTCCTTCTTCTTTTTGAACACAACAAGTTTCGAGAAGAAGTAATTTGCCAGCGTGACAACAACCTGTGCGGTGAACTTGAACACCCAGTACATCAGTTGATTGTCCACCGTTTCGCCGTCCGAGGAATAGAAGTTCGCACCGACATTCATAATGACCATTTCCATGAAAAGCGATGCAATTCGTGCGGAAACAAATGTCCAAAGCTCAAACCAAAACTGCCTGCCGGACTGCGTAACGCTTTTGAATACATATTTCTTGTTGACATAGAACGCAAAGATGACTGCCACTGTCCATGCAATTGCCGTTGCGATGGTGGTCTTGACGGCAGCCGCATCCCATGTCAGGACATTCGGAATGGTCAGTCCCCTGATGGGCAAAGGGTTGAGAAGCGCCTGTGCAATTCCCTGCACGATCAGATTCAGGATGGTCGTCAGAACGCCATAGTAGACGTAAATAATCAGCTCCTCGAACTTGTCATAGAGCTTTTTCAGCGGAGCAGGAAGCAGTTTCACAAAAAACTGCAAGATCTTATCAAACATAATGATCCTTTCAAAAATAACAGTCGATGGGGTGCAGGGGATCACATCCCCTGCCGGGGTCGAGGGGCAGCGCCCCTCGTGGGGGTCAGGGGGCAAAGCCCACTGCTCACATCAGCTCACAGATCAGCTCGGAGAACTCCGCCGGATTCTCGATCGGCATACCCTCCAGCAGCAGCGCCTGATTGTACAGGAGCTTGGTATACTTGGCAACCTTGTCTGTACCCTTATATTCGTTCAGGCGGGCAAATACCGGATGATCGGGGTTGATCTCCAGCACCAGCTTTGCCTGTACCTTCTTATCCGTCGGCATTGCGTTGAGTACCTTTTCCATTTCAAGCGTCAGGTCGCCCTCACTGGTCAGGCAGGCGGGATGCTTCTTCAGACGGTGCGACAGCATGACACGTTCTACCTTGCCGTCCAGTGCGGACTTCATATCCTCCAGCAGGGACTTGCTTTCTTCCTGCTTCTCCTCCAGTGCCTTCTTTTCCTCGTCGGTGGAAAGGTCAAGGTCGCTTTCGGTGACGGACTTGAACGGCTTGTCCTTATAGGACATCATCTGCTTTGCGGCGAACTCGTCCACGGGTGCAGTGAAATAGAGGATCTCGTAACCCTTGGCAAGTACGGCTTCTGCCTGCGGAAGTGCGGCGATTGCCTCCGGCGTTGCACCGGATGCGTAATAGATCTCCTTCTGTTCTTCCGGCATTGCATCCGCATATTCCTGCAAAGTGATCGGCTTCTCCCCGCGGGAAGAACGGAACAGCAGCAGATCCTGCAAATCGTCCTTATGCATACCGTAATCGGAATAGACACCATATTTGAGCTGCGTGCCGAACGCCTCAAAGAACTTCTCATATTTGTCCCGGTCGGACTTCATCATGCGGGCAAGTTCATTCTTGATCGTCTTTTCGATCGACTTGGCAATTGCACGGAGCTGACGGTCATGCTGGAGCATCTCACGGGAGATATTCAGGGACAGATCTTCCGAATCCACCAGACCGCGGACAAAACTGTAATAATCCGGCAGCAGGTCGCCGCACTTCTCCATAATCATGACACCGTTGGAATAGAGCTGCAAGCCCTTTTCATACTCACGGGTATAATAATCATACGGTGCTTTTGCGGGGATATAGAGCAGCGCATCATAGCTGACCACGCCCTCGTTGTGAACGTGCTTGTACGCCATCGGTGCCATATAATCCACGAACTTTTCCTGATAAAACGTATTATAGTCATCGTCTGTCAGTTCGGTCTGATTCTTGCGCCAGAGGGGTACCATGCTGTTGAGTGTGTCGAGGGTGACCTCCTCTTCATACTCGTTGTCGGTGCCGTCCTTGAGCTTGCGGTGGGAGACTTCCATCTGTACGGGGAAGCGGATATAATCCGAATATTTTTTGACAAGTCCCTGAATGCGGTACTGTTCCAGAAATTCGCTGTAGCCCTCGTCGTCGGAATCCTCCATCAGTTCGAGAACGATCTTCGTGCCGTGGCTGTCCATTTCGGTTTCCTCAATGGTATAGCCCTCCACGCCCTCGGACTGCCACTTATACGCCTTGTCCGAGCCGAACGCCTTGGAATATACCGTCACACGCTTGGCAACCATGAAGGCAGAATAGAAGCCGACACCAAACTGACCGATGATCTGCTGATCGTCACCGAGTTCGTTCTCCTTTTTAAAGCCCAGCGAACCGGAAGCGGCGATCGTGCCGAGATTATGTTCCAGCTCCTCTTTGGTCATGCCGATGCCGTTATCGGTGACAGTAATGGTTCTTTCCGCCTTGTCCACGTCAATGCGGATCGCAAAATCGTCCTTGTTCATGCCGACAGAATCATCTGTCAGGGAACGGAAATAGAGCTTGTCGATCGCATCCGATGCATTTGAGATCAGCTCACGGAGAAAGATCTCCTTGTGCGTATAGATCGAGTGGATCATCATGTCGAGCAGTTTTTTCGATTCCGCCTGAAATGCCTTGGTTTCCATACAAACATCCTCTTTCTTTGAAATGATATTAGCACTCTTGGCATTCGAGTGCTAATCCTTGTATACTATTATACAACATCCTGCGCCGTTTGTCAAGCCCTTTTTCAGGCATCTTCCCCGATCTGTCCCGACGGCAGCACTTCATCGCAGGCGATCTCATACAGCGTTTCCAGATCTTCTCCGCCGGAATGGTAAGAGCCGTTGTAATCCACGGCTTCCTGCACCTGGGAAGCTTTCGGATATGTGCCGATGTATTTCGGATCTTTGTCGCTGTAAACCGCAATATAGGTGACATCTGCCCCCTCGATCACCGCAAAGAACGTGATATTCTCCACGTCCGAGAAATACTTGTGTATTGCAGAATGCAGTTTTTCGGTATTATAGGGCGCATTCAGGTCATGCTTGCCGGGCATATTGGTAATGATGTAAACGCCCTCTTTCAGTTCATTCTCGTTGTCAAGCTCCACAAGCGAAGTCTGTATTGCCCTGTAGCAGCTTTTTGCAGCAGAATTGGCTGAGGCGGTCTTGGATTTGGCAACATATCCTATCATCGACGGCACAAGGATCGCTGCCAGAATGCCGATCACGGGCAAAGTTGCCGCACAGACAGCAAAGGCGATCACACAGCCGACAGCCGTCTTGTTTTCCTTCGGCGGCTGCTGTCCCTGCTGATACTGATAGGAATACGGCTGCTGCCCCTGCGGATAGGGTACACCCTGCTGCGGGTACGGCTGGTTCATGTAAGGCGACTGCTGCGGCTGCGGCTGTCCCTGCTGCGGATACGGCTGGTTCATATAAGGCGACTGCTGCGCTTCCTGACAATGGCAGACTTCGCCTTCATTCAGCGGTCTGCCACAGTTCTGACAAAACGGCATAACAAATTCCCCCTTTAAATAATTTATAGGTATTTTTATTGTACCGCGAATCCTTCAAATTGTCAAGTCTCTTTTTCCGTTTTTATTTTATTCATAATTTTTGTGTAAAATGCTGTAAATTTGGGAGGAATTTTTTCTCAATAGCTTATAGCTTTTTTCCGAAATATATGGTATAATAATAGTAACTCCGGACAAGGGGTCATTCTATCCACAATACGATAGCGCATCCCCCGGAAAAAAATGTTGGAGGTAAAGACCAATGAGCAAAAAATACGTTTATCAGTTCACTGAGGGCAACGCTACCATGCGTGAGCTTCTCGGCGGCAAGGGCGCAAACCTCGCTGAGATGACCAATATCGGTCTCCCGGTTCCGCAGGGTTTCACCATCACCACTGAGGCTTGCACCCAGTATTACGAGGACGGCGGCATCAGCGACGAGATCATGGCTGAGATCGAGAAGAACATCGTTCTGATGGAAGAGCGCGTCGGCAAGAAGTTCGGCGACAAGACCAACCCGCTGCTGGTTTCCGTTCGTTCCGGTGCGCGTGCATCCATGCCCGGTATGATGGACACCATCCTGAACCTCGGTCTGAATGAGGACGTTGTTGAGTATATGGCTGAACAGTCCAAGAATCCGAGATGGGCTTGGGACTGCTACAGAAGATTTATCCAGATGTATTCCGACGTTGTTATGGAAGTCGGCAAGAAGTACTTTGAGCAGCTCATCGACAAGATGAAGGCAGAGCGCGGCGTAACACAGGACGTTGAGCTGACCGCTGACGACCTCAAGGAGCTGGCTTCCCAGTTCAAGGCTGAGTACAAGAACAAGATCGGCACAGACTTCCCGTCTGACCCCAAGGAGCAGCTCGTAGGCGCAATCAAGGCTGTATTCCGTTCCTGGGACAACCCCCGTGCAAACGTTTACAGACGTGACAATGATATCCCGTTCTCCTGGGGTACTGCTGTCAACGTACAGATGATGGCATTCGGTAACATGGGCGATGACTGCGGTACCGGTGTTGCGTTCACCCGTGACCCCGCAACCGGCGAGAAGAAGCTCATGGGCGAGTTCCTGACCAACGCACAGGGCGAGGACGTTGTTGCAGGCGTTCGTACACCTATGCCGATTCAGGAGATGGAGCAGAAGTTCCCGGAGGCTTATGCAGAGTTCGTTAAGGTTTGCCAGATTCTGGAGGACACCTATCACGATATGCAGGATATGGAGTTCACCGTGGAGAAGGGCAAGCTCTATATGCTTCAGTGCCGTAACGGTAAGAGAACCGCACAGGCTGCACTCAAGATCGCTTGCGACCTCGTTGATGAGGGCATGAAGACCGAGCAGGAAGCCGTTGCAATGATCGACCCGAGAAACCTCGACACCCTGCTGCACCCGCAGTTTGATGCCAAGGCAATCAAGGCTGCTACTCCTATGGGCAAGGGTCTGGGCGCATCTCCCGGTGCTGCCTGCGGTAAGATCGTGTTCACTGCTGACGATGCTGTTGCATGGGCAGAAAAAGGCGAGAAGGTAATTCTGGTTCGTCTGGAGACTTCCCCTGAGGATATCACCGGTATGAAGGCTGCACAGGGTATTCTGACCGTTCGCGGCGGTATGACCTCTCACGCTGCCGTTGTTGCCCGTGGTATGGGTGAGTGCTGCGTTTCCGGCTGCGGCGACATCAAGATGGACGAGGAGAACAAGAAGTTCGAGCTGGCTGGCAAGACCTTCCACGAGGGCGACGAGATCTCCATCGACGGTACTACCGGTAACATCTACGAGGGCATCATCCCGACGGTTGACGCTCAGATCGCAGGTGAGTTCGGCCGCATCATGGCTTGGGCTGACAAGTACAGAACACTGAAGGTACGCACCAATGCAGATACGCCGGCAGACGCCAAGAAGGCTCGCGAGCTGGGCGCTGAGGGCATCGGTCTGTGCCGTACCGAGCACATGTTCTTCGAGGCTGACAGAATCGCTGCATTCCGTGAGATGATCTGCTCCGATACCGTTGAGGGCCGTGAGGCTGCTCTGGCCAAGATCGAGCCGATGCAGCAGGGCGACTTCGAGGCTCTGTATGAGGCGCTCGAGGGCAATCCGGTCACCATTCGTTTCCTGGATCCGCCTCTCCACGAATTCGTTCCGACTGAGGAAGCTGACATTGCCGCTCTGGCCAAGGCTCAGGGCAAGACCGTTGAGGACATCAAGGCAATCATCGCATCCCTGCACGAGTTCAACCCGATGATGGGTCATCGCGGCTGCCGTCTGGCTGTCACCTATCCGGAGATCGCCAAGATGCAGACCAAGGCTGTTATCAAGGCTGCCATCAACGTTCAGAAGAAGCATCCGGACTGGACTGTAAAGCCGGAGATCATGATTCCGCTGGTAGGCGATGTCAAGGAGCTCAAGTTCGTCAAGAACGTTGTTGTTGAGACTGCTGACGCTGTCATCGCTGAGGCTGGTGCAAAGCTCGAGTACGAGGTTGGTACCATGATCGAGATTCCGAGAGCAGCTCTGACTGCTGACGAGATCGCAGCAAATGCTGACTTCTTCTGCTTCGGTACCAATGACCTGACCCAGATGACCTA
>JAILPP010000106.1 GCA_024699425.1 Oscillospiraceae bacterium
CATACAATCTGATTGGCATTCCCAGCGGATTCGATCAGGACTGGCTCAGGGAGCGTCTGAAACTCTCGGAGGATTCCATTACGCTTGCATCGCAGACAAGCTCCGCTTTTGCGGACAAGGATTCCATCAGCATCGGCAATATCCGTGTCAGCGAGATCGGTCTGGATTACCGCACGGATATGAATATCGAACTGGAGGAAGATTATATCAACCAGAGTGGTATTCAGCAAGTGACCCTCAGCCTTGACAATGAAGGGTTGTCAAGCAGGACATTCACGGTCGGAAGTGACAATCTGTCCATTGTCAATAAGCCGACAAACTATGATTTCAAGCTCGTCACCAAGCGGCTGGATATCACAGTAGTCGGCGATCAGGAGATACTGGATCAACTGGACATCAATGACATTATTGTCACTGTGGATCTGTTCGGCTATGATGTGGAGCAGTATCCGAGTGAGAGCTTCACATGGCCGGCTGCGATTTCGTTTTATCAGCAGGGGCGTGTATGGGCTGTCGGTTCGTATCGTATCGCACTTGACCGTTCGGAACTGCATTCCGCACAGTCTGATGAAGAGGAGTGAGGGGCATGATGGAGTATGATCCCACGCACTGCACCCTGTGTCCCCGACAGTGCGGTGCGGACAGGACAAGAAATTCCGGACTCTGCGGCGGCGGGCATACTGTCCGTGCCGCAAGAGCCGCACTGCATTTCTGGGAAGAACCGCCGATCAGCGGCACGAAAGGTTCAGGAACCGTATTTTTCTCAGGCTGTCCGCTGCACTGCCGATTTTGTCAGAATGCGATCATTTCAGAAACGCCGTTCGGAAAGGATATCCCGCCGCAGAAGCTGTGCGGGATTTTCCTTTCTCTGGAAGAACAAGGGGCACACAACATCAATCTGGTGACTGCCGGACATTTCATTCCCTACCTTGTGCCTGTTCTGGAAAAAGTCAGACCTAAGCTGCATATTCCGATCGTGTACAACAGTGGCGGCTATGAACTGACGGAGGCACTGCGGATGCTGAACGGACTTGTAGACATCTATCTGCCGGATTTCAAGTTCTTTGACAGTGAAACAGCAAAGCAATATGCCAAAGCCCCCGATTATCCCGAAATTGCGGAAGCGGCACTGAAGGAAATGTTGCACCAGGCAGGCGCGCCTGTGATCCAAAACGGTCTGATGCAGAAAGGTGTCATTGTGCGGCACCTTGTTCTGCCCGGTCACAGACATGAGAGCATTGCGCTCCTTCGGCATCTGGCAGATGTGTTCGGAACAGATGCATTTCTGCTCAGTCTGATGAGTCAGTTTACGCCCATGAAAAAAGACACGGCGTTTCCCGAACTGAACCGCCGTGTCACAAAAATGGAATATACATCGGTTGTACGAACTGCCGCAGAGCTTGGATTTCAGGGTTTTACGCAGGATGAATCCTCCGCAGAGCGCAGTTACACGCCTGATTTTGCATTGCAGGGATTATAATAGACTTCCTCGGAAACTTCCGAAGCGCCGTTCTGCTTGTCTCTTTTGCCCTGTGTTTTGCGCCTCTTCCTTGCAATACATCAAGTATTGCGGCGGTCGAGTCACTTTGCACAGGACAAAATATCCTACGCATTCCGTCACTTCTTCAGATTCCGGGGAAGTCTAATCATGTGCTTACGGACTTCCGTTTAATCGGGAGTCCTGTTTTCTTCAATGGCTTCCGCAATTTCCTGAAAAGATTCCGGAGCATAGTAGGCAATATCGTCTGCCGTCATCTGATAAACTCCGTCTACGGCAGTCAGGGAAATTTCTTGTCCGTCCATTGTAAAGGTGAGCAGAATACCCTTTTCGGCTGCCTGTGCTGTCATGGGCGGATTTTTCATCATGGAATCCGGTGCTTCCTGCAAGATTCGTTCCGCTTCTTCGGACAGTGATGCATTGGCATGAAAAACAACTTCCTGTCCGTAGGCAATTCCTGTCAGGAGAATATCTGACGTGTCAGCATCGCCTGCATCGGCATAAGCAGGTGTTTTCTCCTGCCGCACGTTTGGTGAGTAGTGCGGAGAGCTGTCTTGTTTTCCTGCCGCCTGCATCGCCCCGTTCATTGCTTCGTTGTTTTCGGGGAATGCTTCTTCGGCAGGGGCAGCATCTGCAAAATCCTCATCATAGTTATCTGCGGCGGGGGCGGCATCCTCGTATTCCTGTGCCGGTGCATCGGCTGTTTTTTCCATTGTTACTGCCGTTTCTGATTTGTTCACAGTACCCCGCAGCGCCCCGAATATCCCCGCTGCACCGACGATGAGCAAAAAGCACGCTGCTGCGCCAATGACACGGTATGCAACGCGAAAGCGTGAGGGTGTTTTTTGGATTTCCGGAAATGTCGGCTGTTCCGGCAGATTGGATTCGATTCTTTCCCATAATGCGGCTTTATCCGGAATGGTCTGCTGTATACGCATCTGAACCAGCCTTTCTGTTTCTTTATTTGTCATATCAGCTTTCCCTCCTCTGCAAGACGTTTCAGTTTCCCGACCGCATTCCTGTATTTCCATGCTATCGTACCCATCGGGCGTTTTAAGATGGATGCGATCTCACGGAATGTCAGTTCTGCTGCCAGATGCATCCGCACGATCTCCTGTTCGTCCTCCGAAAGTGACGAAAGAATATCAGCGGTATGTATTTTTCCGATCACAGTATCTTCTGCGGTGGTATGTTCTGTCATGGTTTCCTGTCCTGCAAGTTCTGTATCTTCCACCGGTGTTTCATGACTTGTATGCCGTAGATGGTCAATTGCCATATTTCTTGCAATTGTTCCCATCCATGCACGGTGTCCTGTTCCGCTTCGGTGATTTGGTGCGATCTCCCAGAGTTTCAGAAAAAAATCAGAAGTCAGATCCTCCGCATCTTCCCGACTTCTCACTTTTCCGAGAAAGAGACGGTAAATCTTATCTCCATAGGCTTCATAGAGGATCCGCAGTCCTTCACGGTTTCCACGGCGTATCTGCTCTACAGCCTGTTCAAATTCAGTATCTGTCATGCATTCCACTTCCCTTCTGCTGCATTTATAGAATATACGTTTCATGAACAGAACATTTACGGTTGAAAATTGCACAAAAATCACCCTTGAATTTTGTGATTATGCAAAAAATCCAACGAAATCTGTTATGCTATGTTATATTATAGCATATCTCAGATTCTGCGTCAATCCTTATCGCAAACAGCGGACTTCCTCGGAAGTTTCCGAGGAAGTCCGTGTTTTCTTGCTGTAAATAAGCATTTATAGTTACAGGTTTTTTTTCTTCATACAACGCTTGTCGAAGGAAGGATTGCAGGCGTAAAAATTACGGGCATCCATTCTGTCCTGCACCATGCGCATAGCTTCTCCGAACCGCTGGAAATGAACAACTTCCCGTTCCCGCAGATAGCGTATCGGATCCATAACATCGGGATCATCCGCAAGCCGCAGGATATTATCATAGGTTGCACGGGCTTTCTGTTCGGCTGCCATATCTTCGGACAGGTCTGCGAAGGCATCGCCCTTGGACTGGAAATATGCCGCCGTGAACGGGACACCGGAAGCCGATGCCGGGTAAATGGCACCGGTATGGTCAACAAAGTACTTGTCAAAGCCATACTTCTTGATGTCCTTTTCGGACAAATTTCGTGTCAACTGGTAAATGATCGCAGAGATCATTTCCATGTGTGCAAGCTCCTCTGTACCGATATCGGTCAGCAGACCCTTGATCTCGTCTGTCGGCATGGAGTATCGCTGGTTCAGATAGCGAAGCGAAGCGCCGAGTTCTCCATCGGGTCCGCCGAATCGCAAAAAGTTATATTTTCACCTTCAGACTTACAAAGCAGGCAAAGGAAACCGCTTTTGTCAGTCAAGCCATAGTTTCACGCCTGAAAAAATAAAGCAGC
>JAILPP010000122.1 GCA_024699425.1 Oscillospiraceae bacterium
TATTTCTATGAGCTTGCCCGCCGCTTGTCCATTGACAAGCTGGTGCAGTATGCCGATCTCTACGGCATCGGTCAGAATACCGGCATCGAAACAGGAGATGCTGCCGGCTGGATGGCAACTCCTGAAAAATACAAGGAACTCGGTCTGGAATGGACAGTCGGTGCCGTTTTGCAGGCAGGTATCGGCAACGGTGACACGATGGTTTCCCCCTTGCAGCTTGCGTGTGTAGCGAATACCATTGCCAATGAGGGCGTTCGTTATAAGCCTTATCTTGTGGATAGCGTGTGGGATTATAATATGGAGAAGTGCATTCAGAAAACAGAACCGGAAGTCATTTCCCGCATTGATCTTCAGCACGGCTATGTTTATCGCAGTGTGCGTTCCGGTATGATTCAGGCTGCTGCCAACGGTTTTCCCGCAAAGTATTCTCTCCAGAACCTCGGTTACAGTGTCGCTATCAAGACAGGTACGCCACAGGTCACAGGACGTGTGCAGGACTCCACATTCATTGGATTTGCCCCCGCAGATGATCCGAAGATCGCCTTTGCAGGTATCATCGAAGGCGGTGAATATTCCAAATATATGATACGCTCAATCCTCAAATTGTATGAAGATGTGTATGGTGACATGACGGAGGACTGAATTTGCTTCCAATTTTCGTGAAAATTCATAAATATTACAGTTCAAATATGAAAGATTCTACAATTTTACAAATTTTTATCCGCATCAATTTGACAAATCGGATATTTGTGGTATAATTATAAGTAGGTATGTTGTACAGCTTTGCCTGTACAAAGCCGCACCGGGTGCGATGTACGTCAGAGCAAAGCCGGGTGCGCAGAAAGGAGAATGTACAATGGCAAAAAATCCAAAATTGATCGCAGTAACTTCCGGTAAAGGCGGTACCGGCAAATCATCGATCTGCTACGGTATTGGCTATACATTAGCAAAGCAAGGCAACCGCACGCTTATCATCGAACTGGACTTCGGCTTGCGCTGTCTTGATATTATGTTTGGTATGTCCGGCAGAGTGGACTACGACCTCGGAGATGTCCTTTCCAAGAAAAGACAAATCCTGGATGCCGTTGTGACAGTACCGTCGGCAAGCAATCTGAATATTCTGTGTGCGCCGAAAGACCCCTTCATGAAAGTAACAGCAGAACAGGTTGTCGGGATCTGCCACGACATCCGCAAGTACTTTGATTATATCATCATCGACACCGGTGCGGGCATCAATTCCCATGTATTCGATATTGTGGAACAGGCAAATCTCATCCTCGTTGTCACCACACCCGATCCCATCTGCATCCGTGATGCCACAATGATGTCTGATGAGTTCTACAGACGCGGCAACAAGAGACAGCGCCTTATCATCAATAAAGTTTCGCCGAATGACCTTAGGACCGGCATGATCTCCAGTCTTGATGATATTATTGATGCTGTAGGTATTCAGCTCATCGGCGTGATCCCGGAGGATTATGCGCTCAAGGAGTCCACCGGCAAGGGTACGCCTTTGCTGCCGAGTGCGCCGTGTCTTGCTGCATTTGATGCTATTTCCAAGAGATTACAGGGAGATATGATCCCGCTTACCATAAAATAATACCATAGGGGGCTGCCCCCGCAATGTATGCCGCTGCTGCGGCGGAAAGGAATGATACGAATGACAATTGCCCTGATCGCTCATGACGCTAAAAAAGAACTTATGGTGCAGTTCTGTATTGCTTACTGCGGTATCTTATCCCGCTACAATCTCTGTGCAACAGGTACGACCGGAAAGAATGTCAGTGAGGCGACCGGTTTGCCCATCCAGAGATATTTCAGCGGCTCGCAGGGAGGCGGCGAACAGATCGCTGCGCGTATTTCCTGCAATGAAATTGATGTATTGCTTTTCTTCCGTGACCCTAATTCCAAGAGTCCCGTGGAAGAGAATGATATGACGCTGCTGCGCCTGTGCGATGTTCATAATGTTCCGGTCGCAACCAACATTGCAACGGCAGAAGCACTGATTATGGCACTCGAACGAGGCGATTTAGACTGGCGTGAGATTGGTAATCCGTCTCTGTAAACGTCGGAAACTGCATGATCCGGGTCTGCTGTGAACCGCTTTCTGCACACAGCAGACTTTTCTGTGAATACAGGCAGCACCTGCTGCCAACTGGAGGAACATATATGGCATTACTCAAGCGCCCGAATGGTACAAGAGATACACTGCCGTCGGAAACATCCGAATGGCAGGCACTGGAGGGTTTCCTGTGTGAAACGGCACATATCAACGGATTCCATGAGATCCGCATCCCCACGTTTGAACATACGGACCTGTTTGCACGGGGTGTCGGGGAAACGACCGACGTTGTGCAGAAGGAAATGTATACGTTTGAGATCGGCAAGCACAGCTACACGCTTCGTCCGGAAGGAACAGCGGGTGTAGTCCGTGCCGTCCTTGAAAACGGTCTGCTCAACGAGGCACTTCCCCTCAAGCTGTTCTATATCCTCTCCTGCTTCCGGCATGAGGCGGTACAGCACGGCAGGCAACGGGAATTTCATCAGTTCGGCGTGGAAATGGCAGGTTCTTCCAGTCCTGCTGCTGATGCCGAAGTGATCGGTCTTGCCAATCAGATCTTAACGGAAGCGGGTGTCGGAAACGCTTCACTCCGCATCAATTCGATCGGTTGCCCGACTTGCCGCAAACAGTATTCCGAGGCATTGCGCAATTATTTTGCACCGCATACCGCCGAGCTTTGCGCAACCTGCCATGACCGCATGGAGCGCAATCCTATGCGCCTTCTTGACTGTAAAGAGGCAAAATGCAAGGTGATTGCCAAAGATGCACCGAGTATTCTGGAGTACCTCTGCGATGATTGCAAGGCACATTTCGCACAGCTTAAACACAATCTGGAACTTCTGAATATCTCCTATACGGTAGATTCCCGCATTGTCCGTGGTCTTGACTACTACACCAAGACAGTTTTTGAATTCATCGTTCCCGATGGAGACGGTGAACTGACAGTGTGCGGCGGCGGACGCTATGACGGACTCGTGGAAGAACTTGGCGGCAATCCGACACCTGCGCTTGGGTTCGGCATGGGTCTGGAGCGTCTGCTGGCAACACTGCACGATCAGGGAATTACGCTTTCCGAGCCTGACCCGTGCTGTCTCTACATCGTTCCGATGGGCGAAAAGGCAGCGGACATGGCGATGAAGCTCACCAATCAGCTCAGAAAAGAAGGCAGTGCTGCACAGACCGATGTCATGGGCAGAAGCCTGCGGGCACAGATGAAGTATGCGGACAGGATCGGCGCACGGTTCACAATGGTCATTGGTGACAATGAACTGGAGAACGGTGAAGCAGTTCTGAAAAATATGAAAACCGGCGAGAAGATCACCATGAAGCTCGGAGACGATTTCGTTGACCGCTTCTGTGATATTGAGATCGCCGACAGACTGGCAGCAGAAGAATAATGTCGGTCGGATTAGGAGGAATACATCATGGCTGAATCTATGGGAAATCTTCGCCGTACCCACGGCTGCGGCGAAGTCACAGAGCCGGGAATGCACGTCACTGTCGGCGGCTTTGTGCAGTATATGCGTAATAAGAACAAAGTTATTTTCATCGTTCTGCGTGACCGCAGCGGTGAAGTGCAGCTTGTGTTCAATGACGAGACAGAACGTGCTATTTTTGACAAGGCGGCTTCCGTGAAGAACGAGTATGTTCTGCTTGTCAAGGGTACTTCTGTCACCCGTCAGGATATTAACCCCAACATGAAAACCGGCAACATTGAGATCATTGCCGAGGAAATCCGCATCCTTGCCAAGGCAGAACCGACACCTTTCCCGATTATGGAGGACATCAATGCAGGTGAGGAACAGCGTCTGAAATATCGCTATCTCGATCTGCGCCGTCCGAATTTGCAGAAGAATCTCATTATGCGCCACAAGATCGCCAAGTGTGCAAGAGAGTATTACTATGCAAACGGCTTTATTGAGATCGAAACGCCTATGATGATGAAGTCCACGCCTGAGGGTGCAAGAGATTATCTCATCCCGTCCCGTGTGCATCCGGGTGAATTCTATGCCCTGCCCCAGTCGCCGCAGATCTATAAGCAGCTTCTTATGGTCGCCGGTATGGAGCGTTATATCCAGATCGCCCGCTGCTTCCGTGATGAAGATCTCCGTGCCGACCGTCAGCCTGAGTTCACACAGATTGATTTAGAGATGAGTTATGTGGACGTGGAGGATATTCTCACGCTTACAGAGGGCTTTGTGAAGAAACTCCTGAAAGATGTGCTGGATCGGGATCTTGAAACACCCCTGCCCCGTCTTTCTTATGCTGAGGCTATGAACCGCTACGGCTCCGATAAGCCGGATACACGTTTTGCAATGGAGATTCAGGACGTATCGGAGATTGTCAGAGATACTGAGTTCGGTGTGTTCAAGGGTGCAATCGAAGCAGGTGGAAGTGTACGCTGCATCGTAGCAAAGAACGCTGCCAAGATTCTTTCCCGCAAGGAGATTGATAAACTCACGGAAATGGTTCGCGGCATTGGTGCAAAGGGACTTGCATTCATTCGCTGGGCAGACGAAAAACCCAACTGTTCGTTTGCGAAGTTCTTCACAGAAGAGCAGCTCTCTGATCTGCTCGCCAAAGTTGATGCGCAGCAGGGCGACGTGGTGCTGTTTGTTGCAGACAAAAATTCTGTCGTACTTCCCACACTGGGCGCACTGCGTCTTGAAGTGGCACGCAAGCTCGATATTATCCCGCAGGACAAGCTGAATTTTCTGTGGATCACACAGTTCCCGTTCTTTGAATGGGACGAAGAGAGTCAGACATGGCTTGCGATGCATCACCCGTTCACGATGCCTGAGGATGAATGTCTGCCTTTCCTTGAAAGTGATCCCGGCAAGGTGACTGCCAAGGCATATGATTTGGTGCTGAACGGCGTTGAGCTTTGCTCCGGTTCCATGCGTATCACGGACTATGAGCTTCAGGAGAAAATGTTCCGTGCGCTCGGTCTGACGGATGAGGAGATCGAGGCGAAATTCGGCTTCCTTGTAGAGGCGTATCACTATGGCGCTCCCCCGCATGGCGGTCTGGGTATCGGTCTGGACAGACTTTCTATGGTACTGTGTCAGGCGGAGTCTTTGCGTGATGTGATCGCTTTCCCGAAGGTCAAGGATGCTTCTGAGATCATGAGTAGCTGCCCGTCCCCCATCGAGCCGGAAAATCTCGATGTTCTGGGCATCATGGTCAAGCCGCAGGACAGTGACCCTGCATAATCGGATATAGAAAAGCCCCCTTTGCCGCAAGGCATCGGGGGCTTGTTTTTATGCCTGTTCCGTGGGATTTTCTGCCGTCTGTAAATGTTTGGCGTAAAACGCCTCGATCTTTCGGAGCATTTCCACGTTGACCTGATTGGTGACTGTTCGGTCTGCCTCTGCATAGCATTCGTCAAGTGCCTTTTCGAGTTCTGCACCGGAGAAGGTTTCTGTCAGTTCCGCAATGTGCTGGCGGAATTCCTTCAGATACACATTGGCATCTTCACTGCGCCAGATGTCCTCATGGTTAGCGAAAGCACCGGACAGTGTATAATATTCCACGTTCGGATTGGTGATCTGCTTCTGTTTTGAGAGAATGCTCACCTTGTCGTAATCTACAAAGTGATCCTGATCACCATGTACGATCAGATTCGGAATGCCGCTGCGGTTGATGCCCGCAACTGCATTCAGATCGGAATGATCCCTGAAAGTTGCCTTGTTATAACCCCAGATGAAGGGAGACATAGCTTTGACAAAACGGGGCATTTTGGTGTTCTGTTCTGCGCCGAGTTTGAGCATTTCCAGCGGATCGGCGTAACCAGAAACCGAGCATACCGCCTTGATGTCATGGTCGAAATTCTGCACCGCAGCAACCGCATAGCCGCCCCAGCTATGACCGAACAGGACAACAGGCAGCCCCTCGAATCTTTCGTATTGTTCTGCAAATTTAAGCGCATTGTCCAGATCAAGTGCGGACTGTACCAGTCCGACTGTACCGCTGCCGTCACTCGTGCAGGAGCCTGTTGCATCGTAGGAGAATACCAGATAGCCCTGATCTACAAACCACATCAGAGAATTGATATACATCTCGTGTCCCGTGGTGATGCCGTGTGCAAAGACAAGCAATGCCTTTGGTTTCTCAATTTCCAGACCGTAGATATAGCCTTGCAGCGTATTGCCGCAGGATTCAAATTCAACATTCAGACGGGGATGCTTGGTGATATAGTCAGGGTCGTACCAGTATTTGGTACTTCTCTTTCGCTCCGGATAAGAACCACGCTGGAAATTCTGACGCATCATTACAGCAGTGGTAACACTTGCAGCGCCCACTGCAAGCACCGGAACAGCAGCAGCAACGGCTGCAATTGCAGCAATTTTTTTCTTGTTGGACATGGAAAACAACTCCTTTATTTTATCGCTTGTTTTTTATGCAATGCGCTGTGCGAGCGCATTTTTCCGTTATGTAGACGTTTCTGTGACGACATCCGTCACGGGGTAAGTTTTCGGGATCGTGGAAGTCTCTGTAACCGCACAGCCGTCTGCATCTGTGAATGTGTCAAATGTGATGAGAACACCGTATGCCGGCAGGGAGAACTGTACGGGTGTGCCGTCCTGTGCAAAGGAGAGCGTATAGCTGCCGACTTCCAGTTCTCCCTCGCTGACAAACAGTTCATCCGCCGTGTGGGTATCCAGTTCCGTGAGGGGAGCATTGCTGTCCACAACGTGCATCAGTTCAGCAAATTCGGTTCTGAGTGCCTGTGCGGACTGCGGCACGGAGAATTCCAGTCCCTTGTAGGATGCTGTTACTTCCCCGTCCAGAAAACGCAGTTCCACTCCGTCAAGTGCGGCGGGTTCACAGAAGCAGACCTCCCACGCATCTGTACCGTAACGGGTCAGAACAGCACGGGTCTGACTGTCTGCCGTTGTTACTGTCACATCGGAGACAAAGCCGCCTGCCATACGGTTGACAGTTTTGCCGGGGGTTGCAGGAATGCCGGTGCATCCGGTCAGGAGCAGGGGCAGCATGGGAATCAGTGCAAATATACGTTTCAAATCCATCACCTCATAAAAATTATGATTTCGGATTCCTGTCTATTGCACTTTTGGTAATTTTACACAACTTCCTGAAGGCAGGCGATCATATCCTGCGGGAGCATATAGCTGCGGGGCATTCCGGCTGCGGCAGTATCTCCAGCGGCGGCATGGAATGCAACTGCCGCATAGGTAGCATCAAAGAGAGACATTCCCTGTGCGGTCAGTGCAGCGGCAATACCTGCCAGAACATCACCGGAACCTGCCTTTGCCATACCGGGATTTCCCGCATTGCAAACTGCCATGAAGCGTTCGTCAGCTACGATCGAACCTGCACCCTTGAGGACGACAACAGAGCCGGTCTTTTTTGCCAGCATTCTTGCTGCCGACGGGCGGTCAGCCTGCACTTCTGCAACGCTGATACCGAGCAGACGGGATGTTTCGGCAGGGTGCGGTGTCAGGATGGTTCGTCCCTTCGGTATCCATTCTATGTGGTTCGAGGAGATATTTAGACCATCTGCATCCAGAATAACAGGACAAGTGCTGTTTTCCAGCAGGAACTTTGTCAATGCGGCAGTTTCTTCTGTCTGTCCCATGCCGCAGCCGATGAGCAGTGCGGATTTGCCTTCAAGTGCTTTCAGGAGACGTTCCTGATTCTCCCGACAAAGCAGAAAACCGTCCGCATCCGTCTCCAGCGGCAGACAAAGTGCTTCAGGTACACGTTCTGTGATGCTCCGCAGAGCTGTTTCACAGGTAGCGCAGGTCATGAGACCAACACCGCTGCGCATGGCAGCCTCTGCTGCAAGTGCCGCAGCACCGCGCATACGGACACTGCCTGTTACAGTCAGCAGATGACCGAGCTGATTTTTATGGGCATCCACTGCCACATCCGGCAGCTTGGCACGGGCAGCTTCCAGTGTCATGCGTTCAGCCGGATACGGCATCACAACAGTTCCCTTCGGGATACCGATGTCTGCAAGAACGATGTCTCCGCAGTAGGAACGCAGCGGATACTGGCTCATGCCGAGTTTTTCCGCACCGAATGTCACAGTGACATCTGCACGGAACGTTCCTTCGCAGACAGAACCGCTTGCGGCAGAACCGCCTGACGGAATGTCACAAGCTACGTGTACCTGACCTTCCCTGTCGGCAAGGAGACGCCGGATCACGGGCGGGAGCGTACCGCTGAAGCCCGTACCGAAAATACCGTCCACAATGACTTCCTTGTCCTGCAAAACAAAGTCATACGCTTCTGCGAACATCGGGATACCGTCCCGCTTGGCACGTTCACGGGCAGCCTTAGCAATGTCGGAATGCGGTTCACCGAGAGGGGCTAAGATCTCCGGCAGCCAGCCAGCAGCTTTCAGGTGAAATGCAGCAGCGTAGCAGTCGCCGCCGTTGTTGCCGGTTCCGGCAAGAAAAAGCACTTTTTTGCGTTCGGGAAAGCGGGTGATGATCGTGTCGGCAAGTGCTTTGCCAGCACGTTCCATCATGTGTCCGTAGGAAACGCCGGACTGATCGGTCAGGGCTTCGAGCTTCTGCATCTGCTCAGGGGTTACTAACATCATTCATTCCTCCAGTTTCTCTATATTTTCAGCGGTAAGTGCCTGCATCGGCACTTCCGTTTCCACCAGATCAGTATGCCACGAGGCATACCATTTTTCATATTCGTTTACATCCATCGGCTCACCGTCGCTGACGTAATAGACCTTACCGGAATGGCTGACATCCGCATCTTCCGGGTATTCATCCAGCATATCCTGTTTTTCCAGAATCGCTCTGTCAAGTACCGCAGCATAGGCAAATTCCTCATAGATATCCAGTTCTTTATTATACTGTGCTGCCGCATAGGGAATGAAATCGCCGTCCGTTTCGGCGGCATCTGTGTATGAAGCGATCACAATGCCGTCCGACCAGAAGGAAAGCTCCGCCGAATAGCGCACTTCCCGTCGCAGATCGCCGTCTGCATCCATGTCATAGACTGCGGTGAAGCAATCCTCTGCATCTGCCTGTGTGATTTCCAGAATCAGTTCCTCACGGTCATCGTGGTCAATATCATACACAGCAAAGCGGTTTTTTTCGATTTCGCCCTTTACTTCCAGTTCACTGCCGGATGGCAGAATACTGTGTTCAAGCAGATCACGCAATGTCAGAGCGTAGAGCATTCTTGCTGAGACGAGATCAGTGGTAACTTCCGTCATGATCTGAGGTGCATCGGCAGGAATGACTGCATTTGCGCTTCGTTTCGTTGTTTCTGTAATTGTTTCTGTTTCCGTCTGGGAGGCTTCTTCCGTGGGGTGCAGCATGGCAAATTCCGGCAGTCTGGTGATGCGTTCCGTGCAGCCTGTCAGCAGAAGCAGCGGCAGCAGGACACACAAGCGTTTCACAGTTTGCCTCCGAGGCGGCGTCTGAGGTCACGGGAGAAATATGGTTCCATCGCTTCCCGCATCCTCGCATCAGGATTGAAGTAGAGACAGCATTTTCCGTGTTCGGGGTGGTCAAATTCGGCATAATAGGCGGTGTTGTCGTTTTCATCTTCTTCGCCCATGAGAGAAAGTCCCATTGCGGAAAAGGTTGTCATATCGGCATCTGTTTCTTCTATCTGTCCTGCCTTACCAAAAATTGTGAACGAGCCGACATTGACGGACAGCATGGGTTTGCGCTTATCCTGTCCTAAAATCTTATCAATGTCCAGTTCCCCGTTCGTGCAGGAGTATTCATATTCTACGTTCTGCATTCGCAGAAAATACCACGCCGCCCAGACCGCACATACCGGCAGTATCAGTGCCAGCGGATATCCCATAAGGGTCAGAATGACCGACAGAAGTGAAAGAAGGATAGCTGCCGCAATGATGAGCGCACGCTTCATGTTGTCTTTTCCGGTGTTGATTTTTTTAACGAGCTGTTCTGCAAAATGATCCATAGTTGTCCTCCGTAGTGTGGTTCAGGGATTGGTTTATCTGCTTTTGGGCAGAAATACGGTTTCTTAGTATCATTATAGCACAAAATCGGAGCAAAGTCCAGCATATTATATGAACTTTTTTGTTTTGCCGGCTATTTTATCGAATCAGAAACCATAATTTGATTTAGAATTGATGCAGTCCAATATATTGCCATCACTTTGCATGAAGCTGAATGTAGTCAAGAATGGACTTCCTCGGAAACTGGAGAAGTGTCAGATTCCGCAGGATATTTTGTGCCTGACGAAGAGACTCGACCGCAGGAATACTGTATGTATTGCAAGGGAGAGGCTCAAAGTCAGGTGCAAAAGAGACAAGGAAGATGACGCTT
>JAILPP010000079.1 GCA_024699425.1 Oscillospiraceae bacterium
TGCTTGTCGTTGTAGTGGGAACAGTTGTGGTCGTTGTCGTGCTTGTCGTTGTAGTGGGAACGGTTGTGGTCGTTGTCGTGCTTGTCGTTGTAGTGGGGACGGTTGTGGTCGTGGTGGTGCTTGTCGTTGTAGTGGGAGCAGTTGTGGTTGTAGTTGTTGCCTCAGTGGTGGTGGTTGCGGTTGTGCTTGTTGTGGTGGTAGGAACGGTTGTGGTCGTGGTGGTGCTTGTCGTTGTAGTGGGAACAGTTGTGGTCGTTGTCGTGCTTGTTGTTGTAGTGGGAACAGTTGTGGTCGTGGTGGTGCTTGTCGTTGTGGTGGGAACAGTTGTGGTCGTGGTGGTGCTTGTCGTTGTGGTGGGAACGGTTGTGGTCGTGGTGGTGCTTGTCGTTGTAGTGGGAACGGTTGTGGTCGTTGTCGTGCTTGTCGTTGTAGTGGGAACAGTTGTGGTCGTTGTCGTGCTTGTCGTTGTAGTGGGAACAGTTGTGGTCGTTGTCGTGCTTGTTGTGGTAGTGGGAACGGTTGTGGTCGTTGTCGTGGTTTCTTTGGTTGTGGTAGTTGCGGTCGTGCTTGTCGTTGTGGTGGGAACGGTTGTGGTTGTAGTTGTTGCCTCGGTTGTTGTTGTGGTGGTAGTGGTAGTTTCAGTCTTGGGGGCATCAACCATAGTCACTGTCTCGTTATCTACGACCTTGCCATCCTTGATCTCGAAACCGATGCTCTCAGCAACTTCATAACCGTCCGGAGCTGTGATCTCAGTCAGAACATACTCACCGTCCGGAAGTCCCGAAACGCTGATTGTGTCCTTGCCTGTCTCATAGCTGATCTTGGTGTCGGAGATTTCTGCCTTGTAGTTGTTGTCCTTGGAATCTGTTACCTTCACGTTGGAAGAATCGAACTTGCTGCCGTCCTTCCTGGTGATCTCCAGTGTTGCGCCCGGAAGCTGTTCGCTGTTGGATGCGTCAACCTTGTTGATCTTGATAACGGAAGCCTCATCGATCATAACGACCTTGGCATCCTTCACGGTGCTTGTAAAGCTGTCGATATCGTCCGTCTTGGAAACGAATACATTTCCGGTAACATCTACCATGAAATACAGACTATCAGCAATTGCAAAGCCTGCCGGTGCGGAAGTCTCCTCCAGCACATAAACCTTGCCTGCCTCGAACTTGCCTGCGATCTGATGGCTCTTTCCAGCCTCGGAAGTCCACTCGTCGATAATGGTATCTGCGCCATTTTCAAAGACTCTCAGCTTTGCGCCTGCGATTTCCTCACCGGTCATATCCTGCTTGGAGAAAGTCACATCGAAAGTAGAGGGAGCATCTACCATGATGATAGTGTCATTCTTCTGATTCTGAACCTTGCCGTCCTTGATCTCGAAACCGATGCTCTCAGCGACTTCATAACCGTCCGGAGCTGTGATCTCGGTCAGAACATACTCACCGTCCGGAAGTCCCGAAACGCTGATTGTGTCCTTGCCTGTCTCGTAGCTGATCTTGGTATCGGAAATTTCTGCCTTGTAGTTGTTGTCTTTGGAATCTGTTACCTTCACGTTGGAAGAATCGAACTTGCTGCCGTCCTTCCTGGTGATCTCCAGTGTTGCGCCCGGAAGCTGTTCGCTGTTGGATGCGTCAACCTTGTTGATCTTGACAACGGAAGCCTCGTCAATCATTATGACCTTTGCATCCTTCACAGTGCTGGTAAAACTTTCCACAGCATCTGTCTTGGAAACAAACACATTTCCGGTAGCATCTACCATGAAATACAGCCTGTCTGCAATCGCAAAGCCTGCCGGTGCGGAAGTCTCTTCCAGCACATAAACCTTGCCTGCTGCAAACTTACCTGCGATCTGATGGCTCTTGCCTGCTTCGGAAGTCCACTCGTCGATGTTGGTATCTGCGCCGTTTTCAAATACTCTCAGCTTTGCGCCTGCGATTTCCTCGCCGGTCATATCCTGCTTGGAGATCGTCACATCGAAAACAGAGGGGGCATCTACCATGATTACGGTGTCGTCCTTCTGCTCCTGAACCTTGCCGCCGCTGATGACGAACTTGATGCTTTCGGCAACTTCATAGCCTGCGGGAGATGTTTTCTCGGTCAGGATATACTCACCGTCCGGAAGTCCCGAAACGCTGATGATGTCCGCATCGGTCACATAGCTGATCTTTCCGCCGGAAAGGTCTGCCGCATAATCAGCGCCCTTGGAATCCGTTACCTTTACATTGGAAGTGTCAATCTGTGTGCCGTCTGCCTTGGTGATCTCCAGAGTTGCGCCGGGAAGCTGCGCTCTGGATGCTGCATCGATCTTGCTGATCTTAACAACGGAAACGGTCTCTTCCTCATCCAGCATTGTCACCTTGTTGCCGGTGAGTGCAGTGGTACCGTCTGCGCTGTAAGCTGTGCCGTCCTTCACCTGGAACGTGATCGCCTCTGCCTTCTTGTAGCCGTTCGGGGCGGTGATCTCGGTCAGGGTGTAGGTACCGTCTGCCAGACCGGATACGCTGACAACCTTTGCGCCTGTCTTAAAGCTGATCTTATCGGCTGTCACGCTCAGTTCTGCGGGTTCTGTGCCGTCAGACTGCTTGATTGTGATATTCTCCCCGATGCTGCCGCTGATTTCCAGAACTGCGCCGTCAAGCTGCCTGGTTCCGGTGATGTCGGTCTTGCTGATCTGTACAGCGGGGGTTTCCTTTTCTTCTTCCAGTCCGGTATACACGAAATGCCACTCATCGCCGTTGTTCTCTACATAGCCCTTGGAAACGATCCAGCCTGTGGAGGTATTCGGAATATAGATCTCAGAGTTGGGATCCGGATTCAGGAAGATACCTGCGGTCATGCTGAGGTTTGTCTTCTTGACATTGTGCAGATTCCAGACAATATGTCTTGTCACGATCTGATCGAGCCACTGGTTCTGCTCGCTGCCATTGCCGCCGCTGGGAGAACTCTTTCCGGTTCTGACCGTGCCGTCCTTCATGGTGCATTCAACATCAAACTCACCGATCGTGATTTCATCATAATGATATTCCGGGAAGAAAAATCCCTGATAAGGATTGTTGTTATTGAAGTTGATGATGATGGTCTGTCCTTCTCTGATCTGGAAAACCTCATTGCTGATCAGCGGATCACGTTTCTGACCAAATGAATTGTAAGCTGCTGCCAGAAAGTCACCGTCCACATAGATCGTTGCATCTTCCGGATATCCTCTGGTATCGATGTAAACCTTGCCCATCGGATAGGGACGGATCAACGCCTGCTGGTTTGCCATATCATTGGAGACTGCAACCATATGATCGAGCATCGGGTTAATGACATTGTTGGTCATATCTGCCGGATTTTCAATCTCAAACCGCACAAAATCTCTGGGGTCTCTGATGCGGTCCTGAGAATCCACATGCAGCACTGTGCCGTTGGGACAGCAGGAAACGCCGATGAAGATCTTGCCGGCACGCTCACTTGCAGGGTAGAAAACCGTATCGTTATCCACGACTGTTTTGCCCTTGAAGTTTACAAAATTCGGAATGTAGAAATGCCCGCCGAAATTGCCGGAAAGGTCAGGCTCAATAGCGGGGCTGTCCACCAGTTCGCCGTTTGCGTCCTGCATCTGCTGATAGTAATTTACTGCGAAATTGGTCTCAGCGTGCATTCTCTTGTTGAAACGGTCTGCGGTGATACCGAAATACAGGCTGTCACCGAGAATCGTCTTGAAATTGTAGCCGCTGCCTGCTGTCAGGGGCGTGAGCTGAACGGTATTGTAATAAACCGTCTCATCATCGTCAGGATTTTCCTTCGGTGCTGTCTCCGGCTTATCGGGACTGCTGTAATGAACAACGAGGTTGCCGACGGTACTGCCTTCATCCAGTGTTGCGCAGTTTGTGCCGCTGATCGCATTGTTCATATTGAAGTTCTCCGACTCCGCCTTGACGAGCCGTACCGTTACCTGCTCCGTAGAACTGCCGTTATAACGGCTGGTACCGTCCTTGCCGCCGTTGCTGTTCTGCCAGTTGTCACCATGCGGATCCTGGATCAGAAATTCCCGTGCTGTCTCATTGCTCAGAGAAAGTTTCTGCAAATAATAGGTGGGGGCTGTGGATTTGTGTGTTACAGATACAAACAGATAGAGATTGTCACTTTCCGCAATGGAAACAGGCTGTTCGGGAGACTCCGAAACAACGTTTACCTTATAGGTGACGAGACTGCGTCGAAGGTCGAAAATCCGTTCAAACTCCGTTCCGCCCTCGTCGGCAACAGAAAAGCTGTAATTCGGAATGGAGTCACTTGCACCGCTCCACTGTCCCATGACACCGCTGTAGCTGTCGTAATCCGTATACGAGGTGTACACACGGAACCGCACCTTGTCTTTCATGGAATCATCGTAGGTAAACGGGGTGGACTTATCCGCAGAAGTACCGTCGCTGTAGGTATAAAAATCCGTCATGTGGATTTCCTGCGTTGTCAGTCCGTTCAGTTCAAAGCTCTGAATTGACCATGCCTTGATGTCATCGCCTTCCCTGACAGCCGCAACCGCCGTGTAGCGAAGTCCGTTTTGTCCCTCCAGTGCAGCCGGTTTGCCCTGACTGAACACGTTGAAACGGACATCATAGGAATTGTCCGCCGCATAACTCTGAAACATACCGGGCGGACCGCTGAAGTTCATAAACGTCATGAACGCCGCCGTCACTGCACTGACGATTCGTTTGCCGATCGATTTTTTCATACATTTCATCCTTTCATTATGTATTTACAGTTGTTGCATCACACCTCTCATTTTATGTGCAGACAACTGCATCTATAATTAGAATTATATCACAATCCGGACACAATTGCAAGAGCTTTCACTTGAATTTCAAGATAAATTTAATTTCATTTTTTAGCAACTATGCACAGTTAAACGATTACGTTCACGTTTATTAAACATTTGAATTACTATTAGTATAAAAAAGCAAGCATTTATACAATTTATTGACTTTTTCTGGCAATTGTAATTTCGACAGTTTTCAACCGCTTGCCCTATAAAATCTATGCACTTCTACAAAAATCAAATTTTGTGGAAAATTCCGATTGACTTATTTGAAATGCATGATATAATTAATAAGGTATAAATGTTAAATGCAGGTTAAATGCAGAAGTTCCGCTGTCGTTTGTGAAGACGCTTCCGCCGGATACATCTTGACAAAGGACGACGGGCTTTGCTGCCTGAAAGCCCGGCTCTTTCACAAAGAGCGCACAAGAAAGGAGTTTGTCCAATGGCCGCAGCACAAATCACTGCCATCGTCATATTTGTGGCGATGTTCATCATGATTATCATGGACAAGATTGAAAAACACTTCGTCACACTCGGATGCGGGGCACTGACACTCATTGCCGTGTTCGGTGTCTGTAAACACGACCTCGGTGCGATCTGGAAGGTTCTGAATATCTCCACGATTTTTACAGGCGAGTTCTGGCGGACGACAGGCGCAGAAACGGAGTCCGGCGGCATCGACTGGGCAACAATCCTCTTCCTCGGCGGTATGATGGTCATGGTCGAGGGCATGGCACGAGTTGGTTTTTTCAACTGGTTATGCCGCAGAATCGCCAAAGCTGTCCGCTACAAAACCATTCCGATTTTCTTTGCCTTTATGATAATGTCCTTTATTCTGGCAATGTTCATCGACTCGATCACGGTTATTCTGTTCCTTGCGTCCGTCACGATCGAGCTTTCCCGCCTGCTGAAATTCAACCCCGTTCCCATGATTATGTCCGAGATCTTCTGCGCCAACCTCGGCGGCTCGGCAACCATGTGCGGCGACCCGCCCAACATCATCATCGGTTCCAATCTGCACTACGCCTTTATGGACTTCGTGCTGAATACCGGCGTTGCGGCGCTGATCTCGTTCGTGTTCATTCTGCTTTACTTCTATCTGGTCATGAAAAAGAGCCTTGTCAGCACGGCTTCCGCCTCGGATTATGAGAATCTCCCCTCACCTGAGAGCTTCATCACCGACAAGCGCGGCTTCGTTGTCAGCACGATTATCTTCGTCATTGCCGTTGTGCTTCTTGTCTCCCACAATGCCACGGGTCTGACAGTCGCCTTCATCGGCGTTTCCATCGCAGTTGTAACGCTTCTTACATCAATCAGGCACATTCCCGAAATTCTGAAAGGCGTGGACTACAAGACCCTGCTGTTCTTTACAGGTCTGTTCATCGTGGTCGGCGGTCTGGAAGAAACGGGCGTTCTGGAGATCATCGCACGGTTCATCAGTGATGTCTGCGGCAGCAACTACTACCTGATGGTTGCCATCATCGTATGGGTCTCCGGCATTGCGAGTGCTTTCATCGACAACATTCCCTTTGCGGCAACCATGGTTCCGATCATCAAGGAGCTTGCGGGTGCAAGCGATCCCCTGCTTGCCACACTGGCATGGTCGCTGGCAATGGGTACAGATGTCGGCGGTTCTGCAACGCCCATCGGTGCATCTGCCAACGTTGTCGGCACGTCCGCCGCAGCCAAGGCAGGTCATCCCATCGGTTGGGGCGAGTACTGCAAGAAAATGGCTCCTGCCACGATCATTGTCATGCTGATCTCAACAATTTATATCTGTCTGCGCTATGTAACGCAGCTCGGCTGATACAAAACAAATCCCGTAATTACGGCAATGCGTGATTACGGGATTTTTCAGTACATGGCTGCCAAGTTGGATTGTGGGGCAATGCCCCGCAATCCAACCGTTCAGGCAGCAATTGATGCTCATTTACAGTTTGTCATGTTGTAAGCAGAAGCTGTTTCAGTTCCTCCGTTGAGGAAACGATCCGCTGTGCGCCCGCTTCGGTCAGGAACTGCGCCGAACGGAACCCCCAGTCCACACTGATACAGGGCATTCCGGCTTGCTTTGCGGTTTCAATGTCCACTTCCGAATCTCCGATGTAGACGGCACATTCCCTCGGCACGGAAAGCGCCGTCAGCACAGCATTGACGGCATCGGGCGCAGGCTTGCGGCGAACGCCCTCACGCTCCCCTGCGGCACAGTCAAACAACGACGGAAAATGATCGGCAATGAGCTGCTGCACTCCGTAGTCAGGCTTGTTGGAAACCACCGCCGTCTGCATTCCCGCCGCCCGCAGTTCTGCAACAAGCGCAGGAATGCCCTCATACGGCTTGGTGTGATCGGTGCAGTGCTTTGCATAAAATGCATTGAACAGAGCTGCCGTGCGGGATACAAGCGCTTCATCACTCCCCTGCGGGACAGAACACTGTATCAGATGAAGCATTCCGTTTCCAAGGAACTGCCGCACCTCTTCCCTGCTGCGCTCAGGCAGGCTGCATTCCCGCAGTGCATAATTGACGGCAAGATACAGATCTTCGAGCGTGTCGAGAATCGTTCCGTCCAGATCGAATATGGCAAGTTGATACTGCATGAAACAAACTCCTTTCGTTTTCGGGAAGGTCTATTTCAGGATCGAGCTGAAACCTTCAAAGGCAACGTCACTGGTAAGCCGACCGAGTTCCTCCATTGAAAGCTGGAAACTTCCCCGCAGCCATTCCCGATAGACCTCCTGCATTCCGCCAAGCAGAAAATACAGATAGATATACAGCACGTCCGGCTTGACAACAACTCTCTCCCGATAACGTTCGATCAGCCTGTCGGTCAACTCATGACGGATTTCGTGCCAGAAACACTCCATCGCCGGACGGACTGCCACAAACCGGAACAGCGCAGAATACTTGTTCAGAATGCGTCCGAGTGTCTGATAAAATACGCCCACGTCCACACTGTTTTCAAGAAAGCCACGTTCTTCGAGCAGCTCCACAAACTCTTCGGCAATGCGCTGCACCAGATCGAGCATGACATCTTCTACCGTTTCGTAATGCAGATAAAACGTTTTGCGGTCAATATTTGCCTGCCGTGCAATCGCTGTGACGGTCAGTCTCGGTTCGCTTTTGTCCATGAGCAATTTGATGTACGCATCGCGGATACGCTCACGGGTATTCTGGATTCGCTTGTCCATTTATCCTCACTTTCTGACGATCTGTGGAATAATCCACAGATCTGACAATATTGGCAATTGATTTTTACCGTTGGTTATATTATAATACACATAAGAGAAAATGTCAACAGTGTGTAGTGTACAATCGGCATGTGTGATAGAATGTGTGTGAACTGCGGACAGAGATTCGACATCCGCTGCAAAGAATCGGGGTATTGCTATGAAATCAACCATGAACGCTGCGGCAGCCGCTGCCGGCTTTCTGCGTTCCGGCGTGAAGTATAACAAGCAGGAGATCGTCCATGCGATCGAGGCTCATGCAAAACAACTGCTCTCCGACGGAAGGCTTCATCTGACAAAAGGATATATCCAGCACTCGGATATGACCGTCTTTCAGCACTGTGCGCACGTAGCATATATCAGTTGTGTGCTGTGCGTGAAACTGGGACTGAAAAATATCAGCTATGATGAACTGATCCGCGCTTCCCTGCTGCATGACTACTTCCTGTACGATTGGCACGACGGACCGCCCTTTAACTTCAGACACGCTTTCGGACATCCGACTTTTGCAGCCCACAATGCTGCACGCGACTACAAACTGACCGCCAAGGAGATCCAGATCATCAAGCGGCATATGTGGCCGCTGACGATCATCCCCCCGACTTGCCGTGAGGGCTGGATCGTTGTCCTTGCCGACAAGATCTGTACACTTCTCGAAGTTGGCAGAAAGGAGTGTGTACGACTATGAACGTAACTACATTTTTTGAAATGCTTTCCGGTATGTCACTCGACTACCTGTTTCTGAGCTTCATGCTCTACAGTTTCGGCGGGTGGCTCTTTGAAACAACCATTGTCTCCCTCTGGGAATCGGGTCACTTCCTGAACCGCGGTTCTCTGCTCGGACCCTACTGCCCTGTATACGGCGGCGGTGCGGTGCTGGGCATCATCATGGCGCATCATATCCCCAACCCTGTCGTGCAGTTTTTCGCTTCGGCTTGCCTCTGCATCGTCTGTGAGTATATCTGCGCTTCTATTCTGGAGGACGGTTTCCATGTCAAGCTGTGGGATTATTCCGGTATGCCGTTCAATTACAAAGGGCGGATCTGCCTGCTCGGATTTACCTTCTTCGGCGTTGCCACAACGGTCATCAGCCGCTTTGTAGAACCGCTGTTTGTCTCCCTGCTCGACAGCGCTGTACCGGGACTTGTCACGGTGACGGCTGTCTTTCTGGCACTTCTGCTTGCCGGAGATACCGTGCTTTCGGGAATCGCCTTTTCCCGCAAGAGCCGGAAACTGTATCGGTTCTACATCCGCTATCATGCAATGCTCAACCGTGAATTCCGCAGCTTTTCCCACTCCATTCAGCGCCGTCTGCCAAGACCCGTTCTGGAAAAGTGCAAGGCATTGCAGACAGAGCTCCTGCGCCGGAATCACGATCTGAACGAACTGCACAACGAACACAAGGAACAACTTCACACCTATCGTGAGCAGGTCAGCGAAAAAGTCGGAGAATACCGTGAACTGGTCACGGAAAAAGTCGGAGAGTACCGTGAGCATGTAACTGAAAAGGTCGTGGAGTATAAGGAACACGTCAGCGAAACATTCGATAAGTTCCACAAATAAACACAGGAAGGCTTCCGTACACCGGAAGCCTTCTTTTCATTTATGATATAAAAAATCCCGCAATTGCGGGACTTTCTTCAGTACGCAGAAAGAGGGATTTGAACCCTCGCGCCGGTTTCCCGACCTACTCCCTTAGCAGGGGAGCCCCTTCACCACTTGGGTATTTCTGCAAATAGTGAACCGAATCCATATGAAATTGGCGGAGAGAGTGGGATTCGAACCCACGGTACGTTGCCGTATCACCAGTTTTCAAGACTGGCTCCTTAAACCGCTCGGACATCTCTCCAGTCTTGAACCGTCTTTGCATATTATAACACACTCTGTCGGATTTGTCAAGTCTTTTTTTAAATTTTTTCAAATTTACGATTTCCGAAAAAAATCATGCAGATGTCTTGCAAAACCATACAGAAAATGGTATAATTATATAATTAAAAGAATACTTCTCACGGAAGGAATGGTCAGATGAAAAAATGGATTATCGGGGCACCTGATCCCGCCGCTGTCAGTACACTGCAAAAAGGCAGTGACCTTTCGGAACTGTGCTGCGCTGTACTTGCCTCACAGGGCTGCACAAGTCTTGAACAGGCTTCTGACCGCATCGGCTGCCGGGAACTCAGCGACCCTTCGCTGATCTGCGATATGCAGACGGCTGCCGAGGCGATTCTTCAGGCTGTGGAAAGCGGAAAACGCATCTGCATCTACGTCGACTATGACTGCGACGGTGTCATGGCAACTGTCATTCTGTATTCCTTTTTATATGAGACAGGGGCGGACGTGACGTGGCGCATTCCCGAACGTGCCGAGGGCTACGGTCTGAATTTGCAGGCTGTCGAGGAAATGCATCAGGACGGCGTGCAGCTCGTTGTCACCGTGGATAACGGCATTTCTGCCATTCCGGAAGCAAAACGGATGCAGGAACTCGGCATGGAACTGGTCATCACCGACCACCACCAGCCGGGAGACGAACTCCCCTGCGCCCTTGCTGTCGTCGATGCCCACCGAACGGATAACTTCTCCCCGTTCCGCCTCTACTGCGGTGCAGGCATCGCCCTGCTCCTTGTGGCTGCCATGAATGACGGTGATGTGGCAATGGCACTCGAACAGTTCGGTGATCTCGCTGCCGTTGCCACCATCGCCGATATTGTTTCCCTTACCGGTGAGAACCGTTATCTCGTCCAGATCGGTCTGGAATATCTTCAGAACACCGAGCGTCCCGGTCTGCGTGCGCTGCGTGAGGTCAGTGGTCTTTCCGGCAAGGCACTCACCGCCGGCAATGTCGCTTTCGGCATTGCCCCCCGCATCAATGCCGCAGGACGGCTTGCCTCTCCCCGCCTCGCCGTGGAACTCATGCTTGCTGAAGATCCGCAGCAGGCACAGCAGCTTGCCGAACAGATCAACCAGCTCAATACCAACCGCAAAACTGAGGGAGAACGTATTCTCTTTCACGTCCGTGAACAGATTGCACAGACTCCCCAGCTCATCCACGAACGGGTGCTGGTACTCTCCGGTGAGGACTGGAATGCGGGCATCATCGGCATTGCGGCGGCACGCTTGCAGGAAAAATACGGCAAGCCATGCTTTATCATCTCCGTGAAAGACGGCGTGGGACACGGTTCCGCCCGCAGTTTCGGAGAGTTCTCCGTATTCGGCTGTCTGACATACTGCGCTGATCTGCTGGAGAAATACGGCGGTCATCCCGCTGCCGGCGGCTTTACGATCAAAGCGGAACAGATCCCCGCATTCCGTCAGCGTGTCGCTGCCTATGCCGCTGAAAATCACCCGCAGATGCCCGTCATGGAACTTCGCAGCGCCTGCGTCCTGAAACGGCATCTTCTCGTTCCGGAACAGATCTCTTCCCTCGCCCAGCTCGAACCGTTCGGCACGGACAATCCGGAACCGCTGTTCGCAGCGGAGAATGCCCGCATCACCGAGATCCGCCCCGTCTCCGGCGGCGCACATACCAAGCTGACGGTCACGGTGGACGGCGTTTCCTGTGATGCAATGCTCTTCCGCACAGACCCGCAGGCTGCCGGTCTGCGTGTCGGTGATGTGGTGCATCTGATGGCACACGTCTCCGTCAATTCATGGATGGGCAAAGAAAGCATCACCCTCAACGTGCAGGACTTCCGCACGTCGGGCATCAGTCAGACACGCATCCTTTCGGCAATGGCTGCCTACGATACCTACCGACGCGGTGAAATGCTCCCCGCTTCCTACTATGCGGCAATCGCTCCGTCACGGGAAGAATGCATTGCCGTCTATCAGGCAGTTCCCGTCAAGGGAATCCGCATTGACCGCCTGACACTTGCCGTCTACCCGAAACAGATCAACTACTGCAAAATGCGCATCTGTCTCGATATTTTCGCAGAGCTTGGGCTGATCGCCATTGAAGAGGGCGAATCCTACGCCAGACGGCTCCCCGCAAAACAAACCGACCTGCATCAGTCCGAAATTCTGAAAACCGTTTCAAGTCTTGCAAAGGAGGGCATACAGCATGGCTGAAGATAGAGTTGTTACCATTGATATGCTTGTGCAGAAGATTCTGGATATGGATAAGCAGTATGACCTGAGCAAGATCATTTCTGCCTACGAGTTTGCGGCAAAGGCGCATGAGGGACAGCTTCGCTCCTCCGGACAGCCGTACATCATTCACCCGCTGTCCGTGGCTGAGATTCTGCTTGACCTCGGCATGGACACCGATACCGTCTGCGCCGCACTCCTGCACGATGTGGTCGAGGATACCGATGCCACCGCCGAACAGGTGCAGAAACGCTTCGGACGGGACGTGGCTGCCCTCGTGGACGGCGTGACCAAGCTCGCCAAGATCCCGATTTTCAACAAGGAACAGCAGCAGGCGGAAAACGTCCGCAAGATCATGCTTGCCATGAGTCAGGATATCCGTGTCATCATCATCAAGCTCTGCGACCGTCTGCACAATATGCGCACGCTCGAATTTCGTCCGGAGCATAAACAGCGCCGCACAGCCCTTGAAACCATGAATATCTATGCCCCCATTGCCCGCCGCCTCGGTATCAAGAAGGTACAGGAAGAGCTGGAAGATCTCGCGTTCCACTACCTCGACCCCTACGCCTACGCCGAGATCGAACAGCAGATGGAGATCAAGAAAAGCGAACGGGAAAGTTTCATCCATTCCATTGCCGATACCATCCGTACACGCCTGAATGATGAGAAATTTGAACGTGAACCGCAGATCGAAGGGCGTGTCAAGAGCATCTACGGTATGTATAAGAAAGTCTATGTCCAGCGCAAGGATATTGAACAGGTCTATGACAAGTACGCCGTCCGTGTGATCGTCACGACCATTGCGGAATGTTATAACGTGCTTGGCATCGTGCATGACCTCTTCCGTCCCCTGCCGAACCGCTTCAAAGACTACATCGCCACCCCCAAGGCGAATATGTACCAGTCCTTGCACACAACCGTCCTCGGACGGGAGGGCATCCCGTTTGAAATCCAGATCCGCACATGGGATATGCACGCCACCGCCGAATACGGCATCGCCGCCCACTGGAAATACAAGGAGGGCATTCAGGGCAAGGACAGAATGGAACAGCGTCTCTCGTGGATTCGTCAGATGCTTGAAGCACAGCAGACCTCGGACGATGTGGAAGAGATCGTCCGCATGATTAAGAATGACCTCTCTCCGGAGGATATTGTGGTCATGACCCCCAAGGGCGACACCATTTCCCTGCCCGTCGGCTCGACCGTGATCGACTTCGCCTACAAGATTCACACCCAGATCGGACATAAGATGATGGGTGCGAAGGTAGACGGCAAGATCGTCCCCCTCGATTACAAGCTCCAGACAGGCGACATCTGCGACATCATGCTCAGTAAAGATCCGGAGAAGGGTCCCAACCGTGCATGGCTCGACATCGCCATGACCAATGAGGCAAAGTCCAAGATCCGTTCGTGGTTCAAGCGGGAACGGCGGAACGAGAACATCATCACAGGCAAGCAGCTCGTGGAAAAGGAACTCCGTCACAGCCGCCTGCGTGTGCCGGAGGAGGATTATGCTTCCTTCTTCGCTGAAGATATGAAACGGCACAACTGTCTCACGCTTGACGACTTCTACGCTTCGATCGGCTATGGCGGCATTGCACTTGCAAAACTCGTTCCCCGCTGGAAAGACCAGTATCACAAGCTCTATGTCGAGGAAGAACCAGAGGATTCCCCGATCATCACACCGAGTATTCCGAGCCGCCGCGGGAGCATCATTCTTGATGACATCAGTGACTGCGCCGTCAAGTTTGCACAGTGCTGCAATCCCCTGCCCGGCGATGAAATCGTGGGCTTCATCACACGGGGACACGGTATCTCCGTCCACACGACAAGCTGTATCAACTACCGTTCCATGCTCGCCCGCAATATCCCCGAAGAACGGGAACGCTGGGTCGATGTGCAGTGGACGGACAGCTCCGATACGGCAATGCAGACGAGCATTGAGGTCATTGCCACCGACCGTGTGGGGCTTGTCTACGACATCACGGCAATTCTGATGGAATCCCGCATTCCGATCATCCACTCCTCTTCCCGTATCCTGAAAAACGGCAACGCAGTCTTTGATGCCAGCATCCGCATTATCAACAAGTCGCAGCTTACCTCCACATTCGACCGCATCCGCAAGATCAAGGGCGTTCTCTCCGTGGAACGTGCCAACGGTTAAGGAGGGCTGCACATGAATCTGAAAGGTGTCGCAGGGCATTTCAAAACCATTACACGCCACCGCCACGCAGTCATCCGCAACTGCGCAAAGGCAGGCATTCTGCGGCAGGGACTGTTCCACGACCTCTCGAAATACCTGCCGGAGGAATTTCTCCCCGGTGCGCAGTATTTTCAGGGAAACCGCAGTCCCAACGAACAGGAGCGCATTGAATGCGGCTATTCACGGGCGTGGATGCACCATAAGGGTCGCAACAAGCACCATTTTGAGTACTGGACGGATTATGACCCGCATACCCGCCGTATGGCACCTGTCAAAATGCCTCTGAATTATGTGATTGAAATGTTCTGCGACCGTGTGGCAGCAGGAAAGATCTACAACGGCAGCAAGTACACCGACGGCGACCCGCTTGCCTACTTCCTGAGAGGCAAGGCGCACAGGTTCATCCACCCGGAGACTTCCGCATTTCTCGAACGCCTTCTGCGTATGCTCAAGGCAAAGGGCGAGGAATACACCTTCGCATGGATCCGTCACTATCTGGAACGCCACGACACATATTGAACGGGTGACAGCTATGTATGTGACTTTTTATACTCTCACGTTCGCCGTGTCTGTTCTTCTTCTGCTGCTTTATGTGCTGATCTGGAAGAAGCACTTTGACGTGCATATCACCGTTTTCTTTGTGCTGACACCGATCATCAATTTAGGCTATGTGATGCTTGCCCACGCAGCAACGCTCCGTGAGGCGATCGCTGCCAACCGTCTGACATTCCTCGGCGGGTGCTTTCTCATCATGGACATTGTGCTGATCGTGTTCAGTATGTGCGGCTTCCGCCTGAAACGCTGGCTCCGCACGCTGATGGTCGCCGCCAGTCTTGTCGTCTACGCCATGACACTGACAATCGGACAATCCGATCTGTTCTACAAAAGCATTTCTTTTGAGAAAGCAGGAAGTTCGGGTTATCTCATCAAGGAATACAACACCCTGCATACGATATTCTATGTGTATGATATTCTCTGCTTTGCGGTGACGATCGCAGCGATCATTTACAGCTACTACCGGAAACGGCAGGTCTCCCGCAAGACCATTCTGCTGCTCTTTCTGCCGCTGGTCGTGGCAATGCTCTGCTTCTTCGTCATCCGGAAACACTTCTACCCGCTGGAACTGATCCCCGCCGCCTATGACTTTGCCATGCTGATGTATCTCATCATCGTGCATCGGGTCAGCCTGTACGATATCAATGATACGGCGGTGGATTCTCTCGTAGATGAAGGCACAACGGGACTTGTCTCCTTCGATCTGCGTTATAACTACCTTGCCAGCAACGGCACGGCAAAACAGATCATGCCCGTACTGCGGGAACTGACCGTTGACCACCCCATCCACGGCGTTCCCGAACTCGAACAGACGGCGCTCCGCTGGCTCAAACTCTTCCGTGACGATGAAAGCAAGGACACGGCACTGTATAAGTCAGGCGAACGGATCTATCTGGTGAACATCCGCTATCTGTCGGACGGCAGACGCAAGCGGGGCTATCAGCTCTTCCTGACGGACGACACCCGCACACAGAACTATCAGGCAGACCTCAAAGCCGAAGTCGCACAGAAAACAGCGCATATCGTCGAGATGCACAACAACCTCGTGCTGAGTATGGCGACAATGGTCGAGAGCCGTGACAATTCCACGGGCGGGCATATCCGCCGGACAAGCGAACTTGTGCGCATTCTCGTCGGCAAGATCAACGAAGATCCCGCCGTGTCCCTGCCTGCGGAATTCTGCCGCAATATTGTCAAGGCTGCCCCCATGCATGACCTTGGCAAGATCGCCGTTGATGATGCCGTCCTGCGCAAGCCGGGACGCTTCACACCGGAGGAATTTGAAAAGATGAAGGCACACGCCGCCGAGGGCGCACGCATCGTTCACGAGATCCTCAAAGACACCGACGATAATGATTTTCATATCCTTGCGGAAAATGTCGCACACTATCATCACGAGCGCTGGGACGGTTCCGGCTACCCGGAAGGACTGAAAGGTGAAGAAATTCCACTCGAAGCCCGTATTATGGCAATTGCCGATGTCTATGATGCACTCGTCAGCAAACGTGTCTACAAGGAAAGCATGAGTTTTGAACAGGCGGACTCCATCATCATGGAGGGCATGGGCAAACACTTTGACAAGCAGCTTGAACCATACTACATCGCCGCCCGTCCTGAATTTGAAAGCTATTACAGATCGCTGGCTTAACCGGCACATGAGGGAGCGCACCGTGCGCTCCCTTTTCTGTTTCGGAAAATGTGCTAAATGTTTACCATTGTATTTGTGCAGCATTGCATATAATCCGTCAAATCGTTGGATATAATAGCCAAAAACAGTACACCGGAGTTGGACGAATCTCCAAAGTTTCAAAAAAGCACTTTACATTTCAGTAAGAATATACTATAATTAGATTGATAGGACAACCCTGAAAGCGTGAACATTTTGTGACCGTGAGGGGGATTTCCTGTAGGTATGTTTTACCGCATCTGCTTGCACTGGCGGCTGCGGTACAAGAAATTTTTCTAATTTTAATGGGAGGGTAAAACCAATGCTGAAATCAAACTTTGGTAAGAGATTTGCGGCTGGCGCTGCCGCACTCGCTATGGCTGCCTCTGCATCCGCAGCGTCTCTGTCCACAACTCTGACCGCATTCGCAGGCGTTATGACCGGTGAAGGTACCTTTGAGGAGGGTGCCGGTCTTCCGTGGCATATCTGCGAGAACGGCACCGGTCAGATGGCTTTCTCCATCGCAGACGGTGTATATTCGATCCTCATCAAGAACCCCGGCGGTGCTTCCAACGGCGGTGACGACAGATGGGACTGCCAGTTCCGTCACAGAGGTCTGTCCATTGAGTATGGTCATAAGTATCGTCTGACATACTCCGTATACGCTACCAACAGCGGTCATATGTACGGCAAGATGGGTGATATCACACTCGATGACGCTGAGTACTGGCACAACAACGGTAACAAGCTCGATCTGTCCTACAAGGAGCATATGACAATGTCCGAGCTTGAAACTGCTCTGAGGGGCGCTTCCGGTAAGGAGACCGGCACAGAACAGAGCCAGTGGGATATTCCTTACTATCAGGGCTGGAATTCCTGGAAGGAAGATACGATTCCTGCCAAGCAGTGGAAGACCTATGCTTACGAGTTCTACATTGACAAGACCTACATGGAGAACGTTGCAGGTAAGCAGCCTGACGGCAAGGGCACCGCAGAGTGGACCTTCCACTTCGGCGGCGACGGCGAATTCACACAGCAGGCTTGCTTCCCGGAAGGCACTATCCTCAAGTTCGATAACCTGATGCTCATTGACATGACCGATGACAAGAACGACTTCGTGCCTGATAGCAAGCCCGAGCCCATCGGTATCGCTGTAAACCAGGTCGGCTACTTCACCAATCTGGAGAAGAAGGCTACCATCATCGTAAAGGAAGGCGCTTCCCCTGTCAGCTTCGAGATCTCCGGTCCGGAGTCTATGACCGGTACTGCTTCCGCTACCACACTGGAGCCGCACGCTGGTGAGTATTGCCAGGTAATCGACTTCTCCAAGCTGACCAAGCCCGGCGAGTACACCCTGAAGGCTGACGGTAAGTCCGTTACTTTCAAGATCGGTGAGTACGATGACAACTACAAGTCCCTGCTTGCTGACTCCCTGAACTACTTCTACCTGAACCGTTCCGGTATCGACATCGAGGAGAAGTACATCCAGAACGGCGGTCAGAACGACAGCAAGGCTGCTCTGGCTCGTAAGGCAGGTCACAAGCCGGATGAGGCTTATGTAACCGATGAGTGGGTATTTATCTACAAGGAAAGAACCAACACTGAGATTCAGGGCAGATATTCCAAGAAGATCGACGTATCCAAGGGCTGGTACGATGCCGGTGACTATGGTAAGTACGTTGTAAACGGCGGCGTTTCCATGTGGACTCTCGCAAGTGCATATGAAATGAACCCCGACAAGTTCAAGGACGGCGCTTCCTTCATCAATATCCCTGAGACCGGCAACGGCACTCCGGATATCCTCGATGAGCTGAAGTGGGAGGCTGACTTCTTCCTGAACATGACCCGTGATGACGGCATGGTATACCACAAGATCCATGACTACAAGTGGACTGCTCTGGGCGTTATGCCGTACCTTGAGGAAGGCACCGATGAGAACGTAACCTTCCCGACCCGTATCGTAAAGCCCGTTACATACGCTGCAACCCTGAACTCCGCTGCTGCTCTGGCACAGCTCGCACGTCTGCTCGACAAGGCCGGCGACAAGGATGCTTCCAAGTACCTCGATGCCGCAAAGAAGAGCTACAAGGCTGCTAAGGATTCCTATGTAAAGGCTTACGGCGATATCTATTCCGAGGCTAAGGATGCAACCTCCAACGTTCTGTTCGCACCGCTCGACCAGAACAAGGGTGGTGGCCCCTACGGTGATACGCAGGTTACCGATGAATTCTACTGGGCAGCTTGCGAACTGTACGCAACCACCGGCGACGAAGAGTACTACACCGACCTGAAGGGCTCCAAGGAGTTCGCATTCAAGGTTATCACTGACCTCGTTGGCGGTGAGAACAAGGGTTCTCCCACATCCTTCACATGGGGCACACTGTCCTCCCTCGGTACCGCTTCCCTGCTTCTGAGCGATGCGAAGCTGACCGATGCTGAGAAGAAGACCTGCGTACAGCAGTTCCAGGAAGCAGGCGACTTCTATCTGGACGTACAGAGCAAGAATATGTACGGCTCCAACTACAAGGGCAATGACTACGATGCAGAGATCACCGATATCACCGGCGATACTGCTACTCCCAAGACCGTTCCGCTGAAGAACGCTTACGAGTGGGGTTCCAACTCCATGGTTATCAACAATGCTATCATCGAGGGTATCGCATACAAGGAAACTGCTGACGTGAAGTACCTGAACGGTGTTGCAGAGGCTATGGACTACATCCTCGGCAGAAACCCGCTGGAGAACTCTTACATCACCGGCTACGGTGTTGAGGGTAAGATGACCGCTAATCCGCACCACAGATACTGGTGCCATCAGATGAAGAACACCTGGCCGTATGCTCCGAACGGATGCCTGTCCGGTGGTCCTAACTCCAACATGAACGACCCGATGATCCAGGGTGCCGGCTACAAGATCGGTGAACTGGCTCCGATGAAGTGCTACTACGATAACTGCGACGCTTGGTCTGTAAACGAAATCACCATCAACTGGAACTCTCCTGTCGTTTGGATTTCTTCCTTCCTGGAGGACAACTACAAGGGCGATGGCAAGACTCCGGAAGTAAAGCCGACTGAAACTCCGACTTCTGCTTCTGAGCAGGGTGAGTCCGGCGATCCTTCCAAGGTTCTCTGGGGCGATGCTGACCTGAGTGATGCTGTTGATATCATGGACGTTATCAGAGTCAACAAGGTTCTCGTTGGTGCTGCGAAGCTCGAGGGTCAGGGTCTGCTGAATGCTGACGTTAACGTATCCGGTGACATTGATTCTTCTGACTCCCTGAATGTTCTGAAGCTCGCTCTGGGCGTTCTGAAGCAGTCTGATATGCCTGTCAAGAAGTCTTAAATTACACAAACTACGAAACACGGCGGTTTTACTGCCGTGTTTCTTTTTGTTCCAACAGAAATATATCCGTTGTCTCCCCGATCTCCCCTTCCAGCCGATAGCAAATGTCGGCAGTGACAGACGTTCCATCCGTCTTATAGGTGATCTTCCTGTCGAGTATCTCCGCATCGCTCAACAGAAATTTCTCATAGCGGACAATCGAAGTGTGCAGCGCAAGTCTCGCCTCCTCTTCCGTGCGAACCGTCTCCTGCAACTGCACCTCCTCCGACGTTTCACACAGAATCTCACACGGCAGACGAAATCCCAGACAATAAATCGGCGTGGCTGACTGCGTGACGTGTACTTCTTCAAATCGGCACTTCCCCGCCGTCAGAGGAATTTCCAGCCCGAACAGCCGCAGCCGTCTGCGTTGAAATATCCTCCCTGTCGGAACGGTTCGTGTCTCGGTGAAATACTCGGTCAGCTCGGCTTCCCGTTTGAAAATCCCTGTAATTTCGGCGTTTGCATGGAGAAATGTACTCCGTCCGTAAGTATCTGTCCGCACGCCGCTGACCAGCATTTCCCCCCTGACTACCCCGTCCCCGATGATATGACAAAGCTGCCCCGATCGGACGTTCACGCCCGTGATCTGCGCATCATAGCGGGAAATGATGTTGCACGGCTGACGTTCATGCAGCATCGGCAGATTCTGCCGTTCCTCAGCGATCTGCACGACCAGACGGTTTCCCGTGTGGCGAATGCCTGCCCACGCAATTTCCTGAATGGAAGTCCGCAGACGGTTTTCACAGTGATACATATCTATTTCCCGAATCCAAGTTCCACGCTGTACGCCCTCTTCAGACAAAATTGACAGGATTGTCTGTTTGTCAACGACATTTGCGCCCTGAATCTCAATCGTCTCCACCACATTGGACTGGTAGAAAATCAGCCCTGCCCCAAGCAGCAAGCCTGCGATCAGACCAAACCGCAGTCGGAAACGGCGTAATTTTCCGCTGACGGAGGGAAGCGGCTGCACCTGTATTTCCATATGATAAACCGTTGCTAATTCCTGTACTGTTTTAAGATCACGCCGCAATATTCGCCCGCAGAACATCTCGCCGTAACAGCATTGTTCGCCGCAGGCAACAGGGCTTTCCCGCAGTGCATTGATAAAGGGATAAGGATTTCTACCTGTGATGCGAATATCGCAGTATTCCCGCAGTTTCATGCCGTCACCTCCGTTCTTTCAGGTTCAGGGAGGTGATGCGTCCCCGAACAATGACATTATTATCATTGTAATCAAACACCCGCAAATGTGTCCCCCAGATCTCAATTTGAAGCTCACGGGTCTCCAGACAGACCCGCATATCATGATATTCCAGCACCTTGCGGCAATTCTCCAGCCGCAGTTCCCGATTGCTGTGCAGATGCAGAGAGCTTTCCAGATACATCCAGTTCATAAATTCCCGTTTCCACCGCACGTCCATCACCTCGCTGCATTCTATGCGGAAATGTGCGGGAATATTCCCGCAGACTGCCGCATATGCTGTGTCGGTGATGTTATGCGAATCCAGAAATCAGCCGGAATTTCGGCAATATTACTCATGCTGACCGCCGCTGTCTGTCATCAGGCAGTCCGTTGCAGCATTCTGACGGCGGGCAAACGCTGCCTGACCGTGCTGATTCCCTCGCTGTACTTTTTTTCGATGCTGAGTGTGTTTGCCGTCCGTTCAGACGGACTGCGGGCACTCTGCGGGAAAAAAGGCTTGCCTTTGGGGATTCTCCTGTTCTCACAGATCGGCGGGTATCCCGTGGGAGCGCAGCTTCTCCACGAGGCGGCACGCAGCGGAGAAATCTGCAAGGAGGACGAAAAACGCCTTCTCTGCGTATGTTTCGGGTGCGGACCGGGATTTCTGCTCGGAACGGTCTGCAGCGGACTGCCGCTGCATCTGACTTTATGGGTGATGCTGTCGGTCATGCTGCCGAATCTGCTGCTTGCACCCCTGTTTCTGCGGGGATTTCAGCCGAAGGAGTGCAAACCGCCGAAACTCCCGTTCGTACAGCTTCTGACGGGGACAGCAGAAAGCGCCGCAGATGCCATGCTGAAAATCACAGCGATGATACTGGCATTTGCGGCGCTTATGGGACTATTGGAAGGGCTGAATCTGTTCACGTTGTTGTCGGAACAAACTGCGCAAACGATCCGTAGTCTGCTGGAAGTGAGCTGTGTGACGGAGCTTTTGCAGGTCGGCGGGACACTCCCCACGGCGGCGGCTTGTCTGAGTTTCGGCGGAATCTGCGTGCATTTACAGCTTGCAGCGATCACAGGCGGCATGGATTGGCTGCGCTTTCTTCTGACCCGCCTGTGTACCTCGGCAATGACTTATCTGATCTGCTTTGCGGGCATGAAATGGCTGTTCTGCGGGGTCACATCGGTGTTCCTCCCCGCCGTGCAGCCGCAGTGGACCACGGGAAGTATTCTCCCCGGAGCTTGTCTGCTGCTCATGTCGGTGATGCTGCTCCGCACGGGAACACGGACATCGCACTGAACCTGCATCAGCCGCCAAGATGCGCCCGTATCTGCCGTTCCGCTTCTGCGATTTCAAGACGCAGTTCTCCGGCGGACATACGGTAAGCGCCGTTGCCCAGTATGATGATCTGTTCCGTGCCATCCGATGTTGCCACACGGACACGGTAATTTTTGGCTAAATCATGGGAAATACGCTCTATGTAGGTATCGGCTGTTTCGGCTTCCTTTGTGTAGACGATGCTAATGCCGCTTTCCTCCGAGATGCTCCCCGGATTGCCCTTGACCCGATACGCATCAAAGACCACGATCAGACGGCACTGCCGATAACCACGGTAATTCGCCAGAATATGCACAAGCTGCGCACGGGCGGCATCCAGATTTTCCTGTGCGGTACGTTTCAGTTCGTCCCATGCAAAAATGATATTATAGCCGTCCACAAGCAGATATTCCGGTCCTGTCGGCAGCGGAACGGGTTTCTGCTTCGGGGCGGCTTTCTCCGTGTGGAGGTGGTGACGCTCGTCACGCTGATCCCGTCTGACCGTGCCGTAAGTGCGCTCAAAAATCTCCATCAGTTCCTTGTCCTGTGCGGCACTGCCCGTATACGCCTCCCGCACGGGGCGCTGTATCGGTGCAATTTCGGGCGTTTTCTGCGGATGCAGATAACTTTCCGTTTGCATTCTGCCTGCCACCTCGTCCCACTTGACAAGTTCCCCTGCGCCGTGGGAACAGAAAATACTGTCAGGTGAATTGTCCGTATCGGCTTCGGGATTGTACGAAAACCGTTCAATCACGCTTTCCGCATCTGCACACGGCGCATAGCCTGCGGGGATACAGTTCAGCCGTCCCCGCCCACGGGTAAACTCCGTCAGCGTGGTACGATAGGTCATCATGACCGCAGCGGGACAGTCCCCCTCAACAAGAGAAAATTCCCCCAGATTCTGCGGAGCGCAAAGTTTTGCGCCTTTCATCTGCAAATCCGTCAGGACACGTCCGAGATGCTCTGACGGGAGTTCGAGCCGGAAATGCTGCCACGGTTCGAGCAGGACACTTTCCGCCTGCATCAGTCCCTGCCGCACAGCCCGATAGGTCGCCTGACGGAAATCGCCGCCCTCCGTGTGCTTCTTGTGGGCACGTCCTGCAGTGAGCGTGATCTTCATATCCGTGATCGGTGCGCCCGTCAGCACGCCGAGGTGCTGTTTTTCCCGCAGATGCGACAGAATCAGCCGCTGCCAGTTGCGGTCGAGTTCATCTTCCCGACAGACACTGGAAAAGACCAGTCCGCTGCCGGGTTTGCCCGGTTCGAGCAGAAGCCGCACTTCCGCATAGTGCCGTAGCGGTTCATAATGCCCCATGCCCTCGACTGTTGTCCGAATTGTCTCTTTATAGGCAACGCCGGCAGGGGCAAAGTCCACGTCCAGTGAAAACCGTTCCGCAAGGACGTGTTTCAGCACGGCAAGCTGGATCTCCCCCATGAGCAGAACCTGTATTTCCTGCAACTGCGCTGAAAATGCCGTGTGAAGCTGGGGATCTTCCTGTTCAAGTCTGCGGAAAGCGAGCAGCGCCGTGTGAACCTGTACATCAGGCGGCAGAATCACAGAGTAGCGCAGAATCGGTTCCAGCAGGGGCTTGGCGGCATCGGTGAGCGTGCCGAATCCCTGCCCCGCATAGGTATGCGAAAGCCCCGTCACGGCGCAGAACTGCCCTGCCGTCACACTCTCGGCGGGAACGAATTTCGCACCGGAGTAAATGCGTATCTGGCTGATTTTCTCTTCCCACGGCGTACCGTCCGCATCGGTGCCGCTGAGGGTATCCCGAACGTGCAGACTGCCGCCTGTGAGTTTGATATGTGTCAGGCGTTTTCCCTGCTCGTCCTCGGTGATCTTGCAGACACGGGCTGCCAGATCGGAACGCTGCGGAAGCGGGAGCGTGTACTGCCTGAGCGTGTCGAGAAATTCCGAAACGCCATTCATTTTAAGCGCCGCACCAAAGCAGCACGGAAAAATGTGACGCTGCAAAACGGCTGCTGCAATGTCCGCTGTCTGCGCTGTGCCACTTTCAAGCACCTGTTCCATGAGGACCTCATCACAGGAACCGACCGCATCATAGAACGCTTCGTTTTGTGCCGAAAAATCAATAATCGCAGGGCTGAGACGTTCATGCAGTTCGGCAAGGAGTTCTTCACGGGAACGCTGTGCAATATCGGTCTTGTTGACAAAGAGAAAGACAGGAACGCCTGCCGACCGCAGCAGCGACCAGAGCGTTTCCGTGTGACTCTGCACACCCTCTGAACCGCTGATGACAAGGATCGCATAATCGAGGACGGAAAGTGTACGCTCTGTTTCCGCCGAAAAATCGACATGACCCGGCGTGTCCAGAAGGGTCAGCACCGTATCTCCCAGATCCATGACCGCCTGCTTGGAAAAAATCGTGATACCTCGTTCTTTTTCCAGTGCATCGGTGTCGAGGAAGGCATCGCCGTGATCGACACGTCCCAATTTCCGCAAAGCGCCTGCTGTGAAGAGCAACCCCTCTGAAAGCGTGGTTTTTCCGGCATCAACGTGCGCCAGAATGCCGATTGTAAGATATTTCATGCGATTCACCACCTCGTTTCAGTCCGGAAACTGGATATGTCCGTCCTGATCGACATCGGGTTCGATCAGGGGGATATTTTTATCTACAAGGGCATTCCCGTAAATGTCCGTCAGACGGAACGTGAACGGTCCCGCACCCAGAAAGCGAGTCTCGAAATAGTTGTAATTCCGCCGCGGGATCTCCACAAAATTCCCGTCCGTATCGAGATATTCGAGCCGTGTGACCGGGTACTTGTGATTGCGCACCTGTACACCCGCCCAGAATGCCGTGCTGCCCTCCTTGAAACGATACGTCACAGGGGCATCTGCTGCCGTGTAACGGGGGATAATATGCCAACTGCACGGCACACGCCCCTTTTCCACGGGGGCGATCAGCGGGAATGCGTCCGTGTACAGATCGAGATCTCCTTTCTTGCCTTCGGGGAGTTCGTCCGTGACCAGCATCCGTATCGTTCCGGATTCGCCCGTGACTTCAAGATATGCCCCTGCAAGCTGGGAATTGTTCCAGTCATAATAATTCATGGCAACGATCCAGTAATCCTTCGGAACAGGGTCAAGCATGGCACACCCGCCGACATAACCGCCGCCGTAAAAGGTCGCATCGCCCGTGTGAACCGTGCCTTTGGGTTCAAGGGTGTACTGTTTCTTGAACTGCTTCATCAGTGCCATGTCGAACACGTCGATCACACCGTCCGCATTCAGGTCGAACCCCTCCGGAATGTCCTGTGTCTTTCCGTGAAGGAAGTCCCGCAGCAGTGGGATATTGCCCGAATCGGTGTCCTCCTGCGCCGCATGGACAGAAAGCGGAAACAGACAGAGTGCCGTCAGTACGGTCAGAACCAGAGGTCTAACAAATCGTTTCATCGCAGATTCCCTCCCATGAGATCTGTGCTTTCCAGTGCGAATAGGCTTTCACGTCCTCTGCATCCGGTGTCTCTCCCGACTGCAACGCCGTCAGCACCCGTATTCCCGCAAGCCGTCCGTCATCGTCTGACGGACAAGTTCCGCATCGCTGCGGCAGTCGGGCAGGAACGGCTTTCACTGCGGTCACGGGCGGATTTCCATCCGCATCCGTGATGGCAAGCATATCCTGCGTGAGGGGCATTTCTTCGATACAAAGCGGCAGGGACGGCGGGAGCAGTATTTCCGCCTCGTCCGCCTTGGCATAATCGGCAAGCAGCTTTGCCATGGGAATGCAGGGCGTTCCGACAGGCAGCACGAACTGCATGAGCGCAATGCCCGTGCGGTCACGGTAGGCATCAAGAAAACCGACCGTCGAGGTCGATGTGAACGAAATGCAAGTCCCTCTCTCCCGCATTGTCAGATAATCCGCATAGCGCTCTACACGATAGGTACAGACAGGATCTTCCAGCGGACGGAATGCCGCCGCCAGATTATGCAGCACAGCAAACAGCCGCTTGCCATCCGCTAAAATGGACGGATTCAGGCGCTTTCCCTCCGCTGCCCTTGCCTGTTCCGTGCCGATTCCGTGGAAAAAGAGCGCATTGAGTGTCACATAGGCTTTCGGGTCATCCCAGAAGGGGTCATCTCCTGTTGTATCCCCGATGTACCAGCGGACAGCACGGCGCTGTGCTTCGGTCAGTTTTTCCATTACAAACTCCTCCCGCATGGCTGAATTGGTCTTAATTAAAGTATACCATATCTGCGGTTAAATTGCAAGAATCAAATCTGCCTGCTCCCGTTGTCGGGCAAGTCCGTAGAAACCAAAGCGCATCATACTATTTGTATAAACAGCAGCATCTTGCACAAGCAAAAAGGGAAACTTTTTACAGAAAAATTTACAAAATGTAGTTGACTTTATTCGCAAAACGTGGTAATATAAGGATAGAGATAAGATTAATGGTTTTCGATGTTCAAAAATATACAGAAGGTAATTATGACTGGTGTTTTTACAAAGGAGATGAGTTTTATGACAACGATGTTTCGTAAACTGACTGCACTGGCAGCCGCAGGTGCCATGGTACTTGCACAGATACCGGCGTTCACACAGACAACATTTGCAGTCGATGATAATTCCTCGCTGTTTGAAGGCTTTGATGTTCCGGTTCCCGGTGATCCGCTGACAGAATCCACCGACCCGACAGAATCCGCACAGACGGAAACACCGGTTTCTGATTCTGATCCGGAAATCCCTGATTTCTCCGGTCTTAAAATCGAAGGGCTTACACAGGAACAAGTCGTGTTTGCCGCTGAAAGAATCTACCGCGCCATTGCTGACCCCACCATGCCTGAAGCCGATAAGGAAGGCAATCTGTCCCGGATCGTAAAACTCGACGAGGGCAGCGGAACCCTCTTTCAGGTGCAGAACAATTCCGATTCCAAAGATGCGTTAAGGCAGGCGCTTTCCAACCTGTTTACAACGATCGTCTATACCTACCGTGAAGGTCTGCTGGTCAAGCCGTTTCCCGATTACTATACAGGCATCTCCACACTGGCAGAAGTGCCCCTCCTCAAAGAGGAAGAACTGGACGGCGAAGACACCGAACTGACCACTTTGCAGGAGGTCTACTGCTACAACGAACTCGCTTTCTCGTATCTGGTCAACGCAGATCAGTATGCATCGGAATACAAAAAAGTCAATGCACTGTTTGACACCATTCTGAACAAGGCAAACCCGAACTGGTCCGCAGCGGAAAAAGCTGTGTTCTTCCACGATTATCTTTCGATTTACTGCAATTATGACTACGCTGTTTCCAAGGACTATGACGATGCCCTCAAACGCTGGGAGAATACCGAGCAGGCAGCATGGAAAAAAGCGCTTGCCGAGTGGGAAGCGGACGGAAAAATCGGCGACAAGCCCATTTGCCCGCCCAGTCCCGATGCGTTCAGCTTTGAGTGCTTCACTGCACGGGATATGCTCTCCAAGCGGCTGGGCGTGTGCCATGCCTATGCGTGGCTGTACAATGCGCTGATGAACGAAAGCGGCGTGGAAACCTTCTTTGTACAGAGCCTGAATATGAACCATTCGTGGAATCTGGTTCACATCGGTGAGGATTATTACCATGTCGATCTGACATGGGACGATCAGGGCATGACCAGAACCCTATCCGGCATTCAGATCAATCATGACCCCACTCTTGAAGAGTACAAGAACGAAGCGGGCGACTGGCTGACAGGTTACGGCAATCAGGTCGATCATACACATCTTCTGGTATCTTCCGCAGAGATGCTGAAAGCGAATGAGCGCAATGAAAGCTGCTACTACTACGACAGCGCCAAAGGCGAAAAAATATATTTCACCGACTGGCTCATGACCACAGGTGCAAATACATTCGGCATGGCAAAGAGCGATGCCATGACAAAAGGCGGCTTCTGGAGCGAGGCACTCAGTGCGATTCTGCCGTTCAAGGGCGGCTGGGTCGTAAAAACGTACAATGATATGAACGGATACAAGACCGATGACGATGAGTATCTGATCCACTATCTCCTTTATACCTATGATGCGCAGACCAATACTTCCCGCTGCACCGGACAGGTCGCAACCGAGGGAAATATGGATGACCCGTGGTATCGTTGTATCTCCGTCGGCAACGGTATGCGGGAAAAGCCCGCAAGAAATAACTATTCCGTCTGCTGTCTGGACGGTGACAGCGTGCTGTACTATACCACAAGAGGCGGCAAGGAACTGCATTTCGTGGTAAGCAAGCCCAACGCACAGGATTATGAGATCAATACCCTTCTGAACGCAGAGGACTATGGTTTTCAGGAATACGGCTATATTCTGGGAATGTATATTGACGGCAATGTAATGCGCTTCCAGCTTGCATTCACTCCCTATGAACCGCCTGTCGAGAAAACGCTCCCGCTGGAAACCATTCATGAGATCCTGAGAAACCGCACCAGCTATGCACCGTTTGAACCGTCAGCACAGACCCCTTCTGTCACAGAATCTGCCCCCGCAGAGACTGCACCCGCCGTTACAACAACCGAAACCACCACCACAACTTCCGCAACCACCACACAAACTACCACAACCGCTGCAACAACTACAGCAACCGAGTCCGTGACCGAAGCGACCGCAAGAGGCTATGACATCATCAGCGAAGGATACCTGACCGACGGCGGTCCTGTTCAGATGGTAGACGTTGTTCAGATGGCAAACTACCTGAGTGGTGCAAAACAGATCCGCAGACAGACCGTTCGTGCAAGAATGGATCTGGACGGCAATAATTATATTGATGTGTACGATCTGACACTCCTCAAATGGCGGCTCATCAATGAAAAGTAAATCATCACAGATTCCCGTAATGCCCCGCTGCAATAACAGCGGGGCTGTTTTTGTGCCTGAAAAGTCAGTAAGACAGACTTTACTGTTATAGATTTCAGGCTTGATTTTTAGCGTTCATATAATTCTTTTCTATTACCATGAGTGAAAACAGGCAAAAAGCCCCATAGATTGCCGTATACTACATATTGTGGCGTTTCGGGCGGATTCTTGACAAATGCCACAAGATATGGTATACTGAGATTACATCAAAAATCCGTGGGAGGTTTCAGTTATGAAGTACAATGTTGTCGGCGGCGAAATGTCATATAAGGAAATCAATGCCTATATGGACATTCTTCAGAAAAAATATCCGGAGCGTCTCTTCCGTGAGGTTACCTTCAAGGTAGACGGCGATTATGTGGATGTTGACTACACTTATGACACAGTTCCCTTTGAGCGCATCCGCCGCATCACAGGATATCTGGTCGGCAATATGACACGCTGGAACAACGGCAAGCGTGCCGAAGAACACGACAGGGTAAAGCATACTGTCTGAGTACAACAAAAACCCCTCTGTTCCGTGCAGAGGGGTTTTGCTTTTTCTTTTGGATCAGTCCACAGATTTCAGGGACTCTGCCATATTGATCTTTTCGAGCTTGAAGCCCATGACAAAATTGACAAAGGCATTGAAGCAGAAGGTCAGCACCACCGACCAGACAAAACTCATCGGCAGGATCTGCACCTTGAACGACACAAGGTCTACTACGATCTGTGCGATCACAAACCGATGCAGGATCACACCCAGAAACAGCCCGACAATTACACCAAGTGCTGTCAGCGCAAGGTTCTCACGCAGAACATAGGCTTTGGTTTCTTTCTTGAAGAAGCCCAGCACCTTGATCGTGGCAACTTCACGGATACGCTCTGTGATGTTGATGTTGGTCAGATTGTACAGCACGATAAAGGCAAGCCCCGCTGCACAGCCGATTACAAGCAGAACCACATAATCCAGCGCTCCCATCATCTTTGCCATACGATCCCGCAGATCCTGATACAGAACAACAAGAGAGATATGTTCCTCATTGGCAAACTTTGTCTGCGCCTGATAGACATCTGTGCCTTCGGGGAATTTTATCGCCAGCGAATTGCAGTCCGGTTTTTTTCCGATCTGACTTTCGAGTGTCTCCGATGTCACCAGTGCATAATTATAGACATGATTCTCAAAGATGCCCGTCACCTTCACCTGTACTTCCTGCATATCTTCATTGCGCAGTGTAATCATATCGCCGAGATTCACGCCGAAACGTTCATGAACGGAATTGCTGACATACGTCTCACCGTTTGCAGGAAATGTCAGCGGCTCGCCATTGACCGTGTGCAGATTCATGTTCATATCGAATTCTTCCGGTGCAAACGCTGCGATCACATGCACGCTCTTGGTCTGTGTCCCATACACGAGATCCATTGAGGACTGGTTCAGGCGCGTATACTGTTCCGTTTCGGCATCCAGCAGCTTGGTAAGCTCCGGCGGAAGATCCGTTCCCGTTATATCACGGAGCCGCATCTCGGCATCCGAGACAAAAACTTCCGTGTACTGTACCTCTGCAAAGTCCGCAACGGAGTCACGCAGTCCGAATCCTGTCAGCAGCAGTGCCATGCAGCCGCCGATGCCCACGATCATCATAAAGAATCTGCCCTTGTAGCGGAAGATATTGCGAATGGATACCTTGTATAGAAAAGGCAGCCGATTCCAGATAAAGGGCAGATATTCCAGCAGGACACGCTTTCCGGGTCTGGGTGCTTTCGGGCGCATCAGTTCCGAAGCGGGGGCTTTCAGTTCGATGCGGCAGGAAAGCCACGTTGTTCCGATCGAACAGAGCAGCGATGCCGTCAGTGCAAGCAATGCCAGTTTCCAGTCGAATACAAATTCCAGTTGCATGGGAATGTACATCAACTGATACGACATCCAGATCACGAACGGAAAGACCACCGTTCCGACCGCAAAGCCCACCACACAGCCGAGCGAAGCCGCACTGCCTGCATAGAAGGCAAATTTGCCCATGATCGCCGCTTCGGAGTAGCCGAGTGCCTTGAGCGTACCGATGCCCGTGCGCTGTTCTGCCACCATACGGCTCATCGTTGTCATGCAGACAAGGGCAGCCACCAGAATAAAGAACAGCGGGAACACCTTTGCCACCTGTCCGACAATATCCGAATCGCTCTCAAAGCTCGAATAACCGACATTGGTATAGCGGTCAAGGACGTAGGTATCCGGCTGTCTGATATCGGAGACGGTCTTTTCCGCATCTTCGATCTTCCGTTCCGCCTTTGCTATCTCCCGATCGAATTTCGCCTTGCCGTCCTCATATTCTTTCAGACCTTTTTCATATTGCTCCACGCCGTCCGCATACTTTTTTTCGCCGTCCTCCAGTTCCACGATTCCTTCCTCGTAGCGTTTTTTACCGTCTGCGAGTGCTTTCTTTCCGGCTTCAAGCTGTTGTCTGCCGTCTGCAAGTTTCTGCACATTGCGTTCGTATTCGGCTTTTCCGCTTTCGTACTCGGCAAGACCCTGTTCATATTCCTTAACACCCTTGTCAAACTGTGTCCTGCCGCTTTCATATTCCCGCAAAGCCGCCTCATACTGCCGTTTTCCGGCGTTGAATTCGCTCAACCCCTGCTGATACTGCATTTCGGCTTCCACGAGCTTTACTCTGCCGTCATTGATCTCACTTTTTTTGACACCGAGTTTTGTCCACGCATCGGAGATGGCACGTTTTCCCTCGGAGATCTGGATATGCGCCTTTGCCAGTTCCACCAGACCTTCCGTCATTTCCTTGATCTGATCGAGAGGAATCAGCTCACGGTTTTCGAGTCTTTTCTTGATTTCCTCCTCCTGTGAAAGCAGATAGGCTTCATTGTCATTCAGTTCATCTTCTTTTGCGGTCAGCTCCTCCTCGGCGGCGGCAAGCTGGGCTTTGCCGTCCTCCAGTTCCTGTTTGCCCTGATCGAGCTGTGCCTTGGCATCATTGAGCTGTTTTTCGGAATCATCGAGTGTTTTTTTGGCTTCGTCAAGTTCCAGTTTGCCTTTTTCGATCTCCGGTCTTTTTTCATCAATGAGCTTTTTGGCATCGGCAAGCTGCTTTTCTGCGGCATCGAGTTCTTTTTTACCATCTGCGAGCTGCTTTTCACCGTCAGCGATCTGCTTTTCCGAATCGGCAAGCTGTTTTTCGCTGTCCCCGATCGTTTTGGCAGAGCGTTCCAGTTCCAGCTTACCGTCGTCGAGTTTCCTGCGGGAATCCTCCAGTTCCTTTTTGCCGTCATCGAGTTTCTTTTTGGCATCCTGAAGATCTTTTTCGCCTTTTTTACGGTTTTCCTCCAGCTCATCCCTGCCGTCTGTGAGCTGCTTGTTCGCATCGTCAAGCACATACACATATCTTGCATCGGCAACGTCCTGTGTCAGCGTTTCCCACGGTTCCTGACGTGCATCCATTGCATCATTATAGGCATCGGAGTAGA
>JAILPP010000083.1 GCA_024699425.1 Oscillospiraceae bacterium
CGTATTTTTCCCTGCACCTCTATTATACCATAAATCTTCTGTTTTGTCTATATTTCAAAGTATTTTTGATTCTGAGCAGGCACTATTTATATGATGACGGATATAAGGGCGTTGTCATCTATACAGTTCTCATGGCTGTGATTACGCAGATCATGTTTTTTGTGGCCGAGAGAAGCAAGTGCAACAAGAAGATTGATTTTTCCGTCGTTTTGTATTCATATGTATACACAACGATACTGTTTTCGTTCTTCTCCTGCAAGTTTTATGAAAGCATTTTCAATATTGTATTTATCAAGACGATCTTGTTCTGGATTATCACTATTATCCTGATGCAGGTCAAAGTCAGACGTTGATAACAGACAGGGACGATGCTGTGCGTATGTTCCGACTACCTCCGGATACTAACAGGCTCTCAGAGAGGTTCTAAAAAGGTGGTGAACCATTAGTGGCAAAGCAGAAATCAATTAAACTCAATTTCATCATGAATACATTTCTGTCGATGTCCAGTTTTATTTTTCCGCTGATCACATTCCCATATATCTCGCGTATCTTACTTCCGGAAGGAACCGGAAAGGTGAATTTCGCAATATCGTTTGTGAGCTATTTCACAATGTTTGCGCAGCTTGGTGTTCCTACCTATGGAATTCGCATCTGTGCGATGGTTCGGGATAATCGTGCAAAGTTGACCAAAGTGACGCAGGAGCTGCTGCTCATCAACATCATCACGAGCATTATCTCTTACGCTGTGTATTTTATTGTCCTGCTTACAGTTCCAACGCTTTCGGAAGATCGAACGCTGTACCTGATTGTCAGCGCCAATATCCTGCTGACAACCATTGGCATGGAATGGCTTTATAAGGCAGTGGAGCAGTACACTTACATCACGATTCGCTCCCTGATTTTCAAACTCGTTGCAATGGCTGCCATGTTCATGCTGGTGCATGAGAAAAAGGACTATGTGATCTACGGCGGAATTGCTATTTTTGCCGGCTGTGCTTCCAACATCATGAATTTCCTGAGTGCACATCGGCTCATTGATATGAAACCTGTCGGGAATTATGAGCTGAAACCGCATCTCAAAGCCGTCGGCATCTTCTTTGCAATGTCGTGTGCAACGACCATTTACCTCCATCTTGATACCATTATGCTGAAATTCATGGCCACGGATGTGGATGTCGGGTATTATGCTGCTGCAACCAAATTCAAGACGATATTGACGAGTGTTGTGACATCACTGGGGGCTGTGCTGCTTCCGCGTGTATCCTATTATGTCAAGCAGAAAAAGATGGAAGAGTTTCGTATCATCACCAAGAAGGCTTTGAGCTTTGTCTTCCTGCTGGCTACCCCTTTGATGTTCTATTTTATCATATTCGCAAAGGAAAGTGTTTTCTTTATTTCCGGTAAGGAGTACGGCGGTGCAATCATACCGATGCAGATCATCATGCCCACGCTGCTTCTGATTGGCATCACAAACATTCTTGGAATGCAGATTCTGGTTCCGCTTGGCAAGGAAAAGGTCGTGCTGATTTCCGAGGTCGTCGGTGCAGTGGCAGACCTGATTCTGAATGCCATCCTGATTCCGTTCTTTCAGTCCGAAGGTGCGGCAATCGGAACACTGGTCGCAGAATTACTGGTTCTTGTTGTCCAGTATTATTACCTGCGTGACAGCGTGAGAGAAGCCTTTACCAACGTACAGTATTTCAAGATCCTTCCTGCGCTTGCGGGAGGTATCGCAGTGTCGTTCGGTGTCAAGTTTCTGCCGTTGAATGACTTTCTGACTCTGGTGGTATCGTCCCTGCTTTTCTTTGGAGTGTATGGCGGCATACTCATTCTGCTCAAGGAACCACTGGTGATCAGTATCATACAGCAGATGAAGAACAAATTTGTAAAGAGGAAAAAAATGAAGAAGCAGGGGATCATTAAGGAATATGATGTACTGCGTGTGATCGTGACAATCTTGGTCGTGATCGGGCATTGTAGTTATTACCATATCGTCACACCATATGGAGGTTGTGATTATAACTCGTTAGCCGAACATATGAGTATCTTTTATAAGGGATACCGCTTTCTTGTGACCGTCATCTATGCTTTCCATATGCCGCTTTTTATGGCATTGAGTGGGGCACTGTACTGCGTCTCATCCCGGAATAAGGAGAGATCTTTTAAAGACTTATGGCAAAAGAAGTTTTTCCGATTGATCGTCCCCTTTTTGGTCGTATCCGTTTTCTATTCCATACCGATCAAATACTTTTCGGGATATTTTGAAGGCTCTGATCACGTCCTGTCTGATATTCTGATTGGTCAGCTTCTTGTACAGGGTAATAGTCACTTATGGTATCTGATGGCACTCTTCTTCATTTTTCTCGTATTCTTTGCACTTGAACCGTTCGTGAGATCGAATATGCCGCTCTGGCTCATACTATCTTTCCTGCTGAATTATGCCGGATCTTTTGTGAAGACTCGGATCGTGTCCTACGTTATGATGTATCTACTTTGGTTCAGCGTGGGATATGCATTTGAAAGCAAGCGTGAATCACTCAATCATAAGATGACGATTCCGCATATGCTTCTTTCCGGCTTTGGTCTGGTAGGGATTGTGGTAATACAGAAAAAGCTGTCCATAGAATGGTTAGATCCGCTTTTTGAAGGATTGACAGCAATCTTGGAAATCTTCTGCATATACGCTCTTGCCTGTCACATTGCGCAGACATCACTTCCCGAAAAGAGAACCTATCAGGTTCTGGCGCGTAATTCATTTGGATGCTACCTGTACTCCGATCCACTGAATTATCCTGTACTCTTGATGTGTGCTACACTATGGAATGAGAGAATGTTCAGCAATAATGTATACTCGCTGCTGAGTATTGGACTTCGGTTTGTTGTGTCTTTTGCAGTATCTCTTCTGATCACAGAGCTTCTTAGAAAATGCAAGGCAAAATACTTGTATTGAGTTATAGCATTTATCGTGTACTGTTCCTGAAACTCGAAAAGCATCCGAAACTGAAGTGGCTGAAATATGCCTATTGATGAAAAAGGAGGAATTATGAAATACGATTATCTGATTGTCGGCTCCGGACTTTACGGAGCGGTTTTCGCCCACGAAGCCAAGAAAGCAGGCAAGTCCGTCCTTGTTATTGACAAGCGCCCGAACATTGCCGGAAATGTCTATACTGAGGATGTGGAGGGCATCCATGTGCACAAGTACGGCGCACACATTTTCCATACCAACAACACGGAGGTGTGGAACTACATCACGCAGTTTGCGACATTCAACCGTTTTACCAACTCCCCTGTTGCAAATTATCACGGTGAGTTGTTCTCGTTGCCGTTCAATATGTACACCTTCAACAAGATGTGGGGTGTGGTGACACCGGAGGAAGCTGCCACAAAAATTGCAGAACAGCGTAAGGAAATTACCGGTAAGCCGCAGAATCTCGAAGAGCAGGCAATCTCCCTTGTTGGCCGCGATATTTATGAGAAGCTCATCAAGGGCTACACCGAAAAGCAGTGGGGACGCGACTGCAAAGATCTCCCGTCATTCATCATCAAGCGTCTGCCTGTGCGTCTGACCTTTGACAACAACTACTTCAATGCACTCTATCAAGGCATTCCGATCGGCGGTTATACGCAGATGGTCGCCAATATGCTGGAGGGCATCGAGGTTCGTTTGAACACCGACTATTTTGAACATAGGTCAGAGCTGGATGCACTGGCTGAAAAGGTCATCTACACCGGTCCGATTGATGCGTATTTTGATTACAAACTCGGTACGCTTGAATACAGATCTGTTCGTTTTGAGACAGAATTGCTTGACCAGCCGAATTTTCAGGGCAATGCTGCGGTCAACTATACAGACCGTGAAACTCCGTGGACTCGTATCATCGAACATAAGTGGTTTGAATTTGGCAAAGACAGTCAAGGCAATGATTTGCCGAAAACCGTTATCAGCCGTGAGTTCAGCTCAGAATGGAAACCGGGCGATGAGCCTTACTATCCCGTGAATGACGATAAGAACGGCGCACTCTATACTCAGTATAAGGCATTGGCAGCGCAGGAAAGCAAGGTCATCTTCGGCGGGCGTCTGGGCGAATACAAGTATTATGACATGGATGCGGTGATTGCATCCGCCCTTGATCTCTGCAAGAAAGAGCTGTAAAATGAAAATGAACGGTACATGGATTTCCGTGCGCCGTTCATTCCACAAATAGAGTAAAAGTGCAGAATGCACGCATATTCTTAGAGCCTGTTTAGTATCTGGAAGTAGTCGGTTTTTCGAGCAGATTTTCGTCCTGATAACGGATGTCCAACGCAGCAATACTTGCTGTATTGCAAGGATCAGGGCGGAAAGATGCCGAAAAGACGGCTGCCAGAAGATACTAAACAGGCTCTGAGAAGAAAGCATTGACAAAAGACTTCAGACATAGTTTTTCTGCATGGGGAGCGTTTTAAGGTCAGCCACTACATATTGTGTTCCCATGCCAATCCTGTACTTTCGGCTAAAATCATGATTTGGCGTGTCGCAAACTGCCGAAAGCGCCCCTGTTTTTGGATAAAATGAACAAAATCAGAATTTCGGATATGCTTTCAGGTGTCATTTATTACAATTGACAATTTCCGGATTTTCTTGTATACTTAAATATAGTACCGCAAAACGGACACAAGATATTGTATTTACCGGAGGGATTTTAATGCTGATGTATATCACCAAACGGGACGGGAGAAAGGTTCCGTTTACGATGGAAAAAATCATTAATGCGATTTTCAGGGCTGCCAAGGCTGTGGGAGGCACAGACTACGAGGAAGCCGGCAGAACCGCAGAGGAAGTTTGTCGGCTTCTTGAAGAAAAATACGGTGATATGCCTACAGTAGAACAGGTGCAGGATCTGGTAGAGAAGGTACTGATCGAGCGCGGTCACGCACAAACTGCCAAAGCATACATCCTGTACCGCTATGAACGCACCCGTTCCCGTGAAATGAAAACCAATCTGATGACCATTCTGGACGAGCTGACGTTCAACAGTGCCAAGGATAGTGACATCAAGCGTGAAAATGCAAATATTGACGGCGACACAGCAATGGGTACCATGCTCAAATACGGCAGTGTTTCTGCGAAGGAGTATTATGAGCTGTATGTGCTGAAGCCTGAACATGCCGCTGCCCATAAAAACGGCGACATTCATATCCACGATCTTGACTTTCTGACACTGACGACCACCTGCTGTCAGATCGACCTGCTCAAACTATTCAAGGGCGGATTTTCGACAGGTCACGGCTTCCTGCGTGAGCCGAACGATATTGCAAGTTATTCGGCACTTGCCTGCATTGCGATCCAGTCTAACCAGAACGACCAGCACGGCGGTCAGAGTATCCCGAATTTTGATTATGCAATGGCAGAGGGTGTCAAAAAAACTTACAAGTCTCACTACAAGATGAATCTTTCCCGTGCGCTGGAATTGCTCTGCGACTTTGCGGATGCAGATGAGCGTGCGGCTTCCATGCTCAAAACAGTTTCTGATGAGGGAATCGTTCCAGTGCTTGCCAACAATAACGGCTTTGAAGAAAAAGCAAAGGCGATACTGATGCAGGAACTCGATGCGGAAAAATCACAGCATATCCTTGACTTTGCTGCCAAACACGCCAAGCAGGAAACCAACCGCGCTACCTATCAGGCAATGGAAGCACTGGTGCATAACCTGAATACAATGAACAGCCGTGCCGGTGCGCAGACACCGTTCTCCTCGATCAACTATGGAACAGATACTTCTCCGGAAGGTCGTATGGTGATTGAAAACGTTCTGCTTGCCAATGAGAGGGGTCTCGGCAACGGCGAAACTCCCATTTTCCCGATTCACATTTTCAAGATCAAAGAGGGCATCAACTACAATCCGGAAGATCCGAACTACGATTTGTTCAAGCTCGCCTGCCGTGTTTCAGCAAAGCGGCTGTTCCCGAACTTCTCGTTCCTCGATGCGCCCTACAATCTGAAATATTACAAGCCCGGCAATTATCACACCGAGATCGCCTACATGGGCTGCCGCACCCGTGTGATCGGCAATGTACACGATCCGTCCCGTGAAATCGTGACAGGGCGAGGCAACCTGAGCTTTACTTCGATCAATCTTCCACGTCTTGCGATCGAAGCGAACCATGACATTGATAAATTCTATGAGTCTCTGGATCATCTGATGAATCTGGCAATTGACCAGTTGCTTGACCGTTTCCGCATCCAGTGTTCCAAGAGGGTACGTAATTTCCCATTCCTGATGGGACAGGGCATCTGGCTGGATTCCGAACATCTCAGTCCGGACGACAGCGTGGCGGAAGTGCTGCGTCACGGTACACTGTCGGTCGGCTTTATCGGACTTGCGGAAACGCTGAAAGCATTGATCGGTGAACATCACGGAGAGAGTGAACGTGCCCGTGCGCTCGGCATTCAGATCATTTCGAGAATGCGTCACCGTCTTGACGATGAGGCAAAAAAGACCAAGCTGAATTTCTCGCTGCTTGCCACACCCGCAGAGGGACTTTCCGGCAGATTTGTCCGCATGGATGCTGAGAAGTACGGACTGATTCCCGGTGTCACAGACCGTGCGTATTATACCAACTCCTTCCATGTTCCTGTATACTACCCGATCAGTGCTTTTGAAAAGATCCGCATCGAAGCACCGTATCACGAACTGACCAATGCCGGTCATATCAGCTATGTGGAACTGGACGGCGACCCGCTTCAGAATCTGGAGGCTTTTGAGAAGATCATTCGCTGCATGAAGGAAGCCGGTATCGGCTACGGTTCGATCAATCACCCCGTTGATCGTGATCCGGTTTGCGGCTACACCGGCATCATCGGCGATAAATGCCCCCTCTGCGGCAGACCTGAGAAGGATCACAATCGCGTGGGATTTGAGCGTATCCGCCGTATTACCGGCTATCTTGTCGGCACACTTGACCGCTTCAATGATGCCAAGCGCAAGGAAGTAGAGGACAGGCTGACACACGAGGCTTGTTCTGCCACGGGCGACTGCTGACAGATCGTATTGATTCACCCCGCCGCATCGGCGGGGTGACTTTTCCATAGAGGAGGTTTTCAAATGGAATTACAGGTTTACGGAACAGTCAATGATTCCATCGTGGATGGTCCCGGACTGCGGTTTTCCGTCTTTGTACAGGGATGTCCGCATAACTGCCACGGCTGTCATAATCCGAAAAGCCACGATTTTGCAGGCGGAACTGTTATGACAACGGAGGAACTGCTGGAACGGATTCAGAGCAATCCACTGCTTTCCGGAGTGACGTTCAGCGGCGGAGAGCCGTTCTGTCAGCCTTTGCCGCTTGCGGAGCTTGGCAGACAGATCAGAGCGCTTGGGCTGAACATTGTGACATTCACAGGCTATACATTTGAGTATCTGTATTATAACCGAAATATCATAGAAGGTTATGATGCTTTGCTTTCCGTGACCGACTGGCTCATTGACGGACCGTTTGTCGAGTCGCTGCGCAGTCTGGATCTCCATTTCCGAGGCAGCTCAAACCAGCGGATTATAGATGTTTCCAAGAGTCTTGCTGTCGGATATGCGGTGGAAACCGACCTATGAATTATACCTATATGCTTCGCTGTGCGGACGGAACGCTCTATACAGGCTGGACAAATGATCCGAAAAAACGGCTTGCAGCGCATAACGCCGGAAAGGGTGCAAAATACACCCGCACACGTCTGCCGGTCACAATGGTCTATGCGGAGTCTCACGAGGATAAGCGGGAGGCGATGCGGCGGGAATATCAGATCAAACACCTTTCCCGTATGGAAAAATTGAAATTACTGTCATCATCATCCAATTTGATGAACAAATCATGAATTGATAAAGCAAGTTCCTCGTTTTCAAGAAATTATCGAAAACCCCGCAGATTTATTGTATATTCTGCGTGGTTTATTATAGTTTTGTTCAGAAAAGTATAACTTTATTCATTGAAAAAATGTAATAATTAAGGTAAAATATACAATATAGGCACAATTTGTTCATAAAATAATCCCTACTTTTCCAAGGAGGATGATGCAGATGAAATCATTCAAAAAACGTCTGCTGGGAATGCTGACCGCCTGTTCTCTGTCCCTGACGGGACTTTCCGCAGGTATGTTCAGCATCACAGCAAACGCAGCACAGGCAAACTGGAAATTCGACTTTGGTGCAGGCGGCGTTTCGTCAGGTTTCACCGGAGTGGATGCCGGAACTGCTTACAATGCGCAGAGGGGCTACGGTTTCGCCCAGACCGGAAATGTCAACAATGTTTCCGCCGGCGGCAAAGGTCCGGGAAGCGATGCTGTCGAATTCAAGAGCGATGACAAAGCGAATACATTTAATGTAGACCTTCCGAAGGGTCTGTATGAGGTCACAGTCTCGATCGGCAATGCGCCCCGCTGTTCTATCCGCATGGAAAACATGATGCAGATCATGAACCTGACAAGACTGAGCGCCACTGAGACCATTCAGCTCCCTGTCACAGACGGACAGCTCAATATTCAGGCGGTCACGGGCATCAAAAACGGACAGCGTTCTATCTCTTCCGTTGAGATCAGACAGCTCAATGACACGGGCGTGATGAATCCGCACGTCTGGATCTGCGGTGACTCCACAGTTGCCAATTACTACAACCAGGCAGATACCGCACAGCACGGCTGGGGACAGCTCATCGGAAATTACCTGAAAGGCACCAGAGCTGAGGGTTATGTCGTCCGCAACATGGCAACTTCCGGTCAGTACGCCAAGGGCTTTGTGGACGGCGGACAGTTTGCACCGATCGAAACCTACGGAAAAGCAGGAGATTTCTATCTGATCTCCATCGGCATCAACGATACGAATTATTCCAACGCAGACGAATACACTGCTGTTGTGACCGATATGGTGCAGAGGGCAAAGAAAAAGGGCATGGAAGTCATGCTCGTCAAGCAGCAGGGACGACACGGGGATCTGAACCGCAATCCGCGTCTCGGCGGCAGATGGTTCGGCGGTCAGCTCGATGCCATTGGTGCGGCGGAAAACGTCAAGGTCATTGATCTGTTTACGCCGTGGCAGGACTTCGGTTTCAGCATCGGCGGCTATGATGCCATGACACCTTACTATGCAGCGGATGATGATCTGCATCAGAGTCTCAAGGGGTCTACAAAGCTCGCTGAACTGATGGCAGACCTTGCGTTCAATGGTTCTTCCGGACCCGTGCAGGAGCAGGGAGCTACACTGGAGGGTGAACCCGAATTCTTCCTTCTCCGCAACGGCAGCTCCGGTCAGTATCTGAGCATTGTCGGTGATATTCAGTCCGGTGCGAACACCGTACAGCTTGCTTCTCCCACGCTGAATGACAAGTCGGCATTCTGGAAGGCAGTGGCAGACGGTGAAGGCAGCTATCGTATTGTCAGCATGGCAGACGAGAACCTGTTCCTTGATGTGGCAGGCGCAAAGGCTGTCAACGGTACAAATGTCGGCATCTGGCAGGACAGCGGTTCCGATGCACAGTTGTTCAGCTTTATCAAGCAGGACAACGGCAGCTATGTCATTGCGACCAAGGCTTCCGGCGGCAAGAGTGCTGTGGAAGTCAAGGACGCTTCCAATGAAAGCGGAGAAAACGTGCAGGAGTGGGAGCGCAACGGTCACGCCTGCCAGACATGGTTCCTTGACTGGGCGGATATGCCAAAAGAAACCGCTGATATTCTTCCCGGCGATCTGAACGGTGACGGTGAAGTCGATGTGTATGATGAGGCGCTTCTCAAGCGTGAGCTTGCGGCTTCCGGGCATACCCGTGAAATGCGTAAGAAGTGCGATGTCAACGGTGACACCGCCGCTGATCTCAGCGATCTTGTGATGATGCGGGACTATATCCACAATAAAGGCAATCTTTCGGCATATTCCGAGGGCAAGCGTGTGTATTATGCCGCAGATCAGGCAAGCGCACGGGGATATTATGAGGATACGCATTCTGCAATCTCCGGTGAAAAGTATCTGAATCTGGACAACAATATCAACAGCTTTACAGAATTCAAGGTCAATGCACCGACAGACGGCAATTATCTCTGCACGCTGCGTGTGGCAAACGGCAGTGATTCCAACCGGAAAATGAAAGTTGTTGTCAACGATTCCAAGGACTTCTGGGTACTGGATTTCCTGACAACAGGCGACTGGAAAAACTGGGAAGAACGTGCGATCGTGCTTCCTCTGGCAGCCGGTGTCAACTTTATCCGCCTTGCTTCCATGACCGCAGACGGCGGTCCGAATATGGATTATCTGCGCACGGAACTGACAGATGAACCCGTTCCGGATATCTACACAGAACCCGAACAGCCGGAGGTAACGACAGGAAAGACAACCGTCTACATCGCCGGTGACTCCACAGTACAGACCTATAATCAGCGTGCCCGTGACCAGAACGGCGGTCCGATTCAGGGCTGGGGCGCATTCTTTGCAGATTATATGACGGACAATGTGACCATTGCCAACCATGCGATCGCCGGACGTTCCTCCAAGAGCTTCTACGATCAGGGCAGACTGCAATCCATTCTGGACGTGATCCAGAAAGACGACTACCTGATGATACAGTTTGCGATCAATGATTCCGGCAAATCCAATGCGGAACGCTATGCACCCACTTGCGGAAACGTGGACAATCCTTCTTCCGGTTCTTATGAGTGGTACATGACGCAGTACATCAAGGGCGCTCAGGAAAAGGGTGCGATCCCGATCCTTGTGACAACTACACTCAGCGCCAAGTCCTACGCAAACGGAAAGTTCAGCACAAGCTATGACAATTACCGTGATGCCTGCAAAAAACTGGCATCGAAGTACAAGTGTCCGTGTATTGATCTGAATCAGCTCATGTGTGACCATTACAACAAGGTCGGCTACAATACCGCCTACAGCTATCACATGGCGGCGGTAGTACAGGGCAGCACTGATCTGACACACTTCAATGATGACGGTGCCAAGGTGGTTGCAGGGCTTGTTGCCAATGCAGTCAAGGGACTGAACATTGCACTTTCCGCAGAAGTCAAATAAACCCGAAAATCCCGCTGAAATATCAGCGGGATTTTTCTGCTTGTATCAGTTTACTGCGGTTCCAGACCCGGCAGATAAGTCACCAGTTCCAGACCTGCTTTTTCTGCCATATGTATGCATTGCCGAATGCCTTTGGTGTAATGCAGACGGTCGGGAGTATGGGCATCACAGCCGATGATTGCCTTGCAGCCGTATTCTCCCGCAATGCGCAGAAAACGCGGGTCTGTATAATGCCGTCCGCCAACAACGCCGAGAAGATTGATCTCCACGGGGATGTCATGTGCTTGCAGATAGGCACACAGCCTGCCGTACTCTTCCGCATAGACAGACTCCATGCCTGAAAACCCAAGAAGATCGGGGTGTGCGAGATATTTGTAACGTCCCGTTTCCATACCTGCAATGCAACTGTCAATATAGCGTTGAAGAAAAACACTGTCAGCGGTGATCTTCCCGCAGTACTCACCAAACGGTTCCGGTTCGATAAAATGCTGACCTAAGATCTGATAATCAATGGGGTATCCCTTGAAAAGCTGTTCCTGTGCTTCCAGCAGCGTCGGGAGATACTCACTCTCAAATCCGATGTAGATCGTAATATCCTTCCGGTATTCCTCCCGCAAGCGGGTCAGACTCGTCATGTAGTCGTCCAGCTCCGAGGGGAACATACGGCAATGAGAAACAGTATTATCCGGAAAGACCCACGGACAATGGTCGGAAAAGCCAAGAACCTTCATACCTGCATCAATAGCAGATTCTACAAAGGCTTTGTCCTCTCCCTCGGCATGACCGCAGCGGTCGGTATGGGTGTGGTAATTGGCTAACATCTGTTGATTATCTCCTTTTCAGTGATTCCGTATCGTTCTGACGAATTATCCTGTCGGCGGTTTGTTCAGCCGTCTGCCGCAGACAGGACAATAGTCCGCAATCTTCAAATTTTTGTAGGCATCCTCCCGATAGACAATGATCCTGAGATTATCTCTGCAAAAATCGCAGCCGGGGGGTGGCGGGGGCGGCTTCGCTTTTTCACTTGCAGCAGATAAAAACATAAGAAAGAGCAATACCCCTGAAACGATCAACAATATGGTATTGATATCACTCACGCTGACCGTCCCCCTTTCTAATCTGCTACTATCCATTATAGCACGGTTTCAACATATTGTCAATATTTGCAGAAAGATGGCGATATCCGATAAAAAAGACAGACGCATGATGAGTTACACCATGCGTCTGTGTCGGGTATCGGGGGAGTGATACATCCCCGATTGCTTCTATCGGTTATTCCATCCAGCCGGCATCATTCATCGCTTGCAGGAGTGCATTGAATTCCGTGACGACCTGTGAAAGATCTGCTGTTGTCGGAATAAACGGAACTGCTGCTGCCTTCAGCCTTTCAACTTCAGGACCGGTCGGACCAATCGGTCCGATTGCGCCGGCGGGACCTGTTGCACCTGTAGCGCCCGTTGCACCGGTCGCACCGGTAGCACCTGTTGAACCGGTAGGACCTGTTGCACCTGTTGAACCGGTAGGACCTGTTGCGCCGGTCGTTCCCGTAGCGCCCGTAGCACCGGGAGCGCCGTCTGCTCCGGTTGCACCGGTTGCACCCGTAGCGCCGGGAGCGCCGTCAGCACCGGTTGCACCTGTTGCACCTGTTGCACCCGTAGCACCGGGAGCGCCGTCAGCACCGGTCACACCTGTTGCACCCGTAGCACCGGGAGCGCCGTCAGCACCGGTTGCGCCTGTAGCACCTGTAGCGCCGGTCACACCTGTTGGTACAAAGGGCGGAACAGGCGGGCAGGGAATGGGAGTGGGATCACACCCGCATACATACATAGTCATTCCTCCATTCGCTCATTCAATGGATTCCCTTTTGACGGAAATACGTTCGATTTGCCAGAAATGCAGGGCTGCTTGGTCGGATTCGCCCTGCTCTTTCATTATATGCAGCGGCTTTGCTAAGGTTCCCGATGCGATCATAGCAGACACAGAGCTGCAAATACGGGATATAATCATGACAATCCGGCTCTATGAAACCGCCCGTACTGACCGGAGCTGAAATGGCTACCTGATACCAGAAAATAGCTTCGATAAAGTTTTCCTTTTCAAAGAAAAGATTTCCGATCTCACAGCAGATTTCCGCACGGGGCAGCCCGTACAAGAAACTGCGGAACAGTGCGGCGGCGGCTTCTTCTGTCTCTCCGATTGCCTGACAACAGCGTGAAAGCAGCAGACAAGCGCTGATATTGTCCTCAATCCAGCCGTCCTTTGTCAGAAAATGCAGAAATGCAGCTTTTGCGGATGCATACTGCTTGTGATAGTATAATTCCCGTGCGTAATAGTACAACTCCCGTGCTGTAAAAACCCTGCCGGAGTCGATCAGCTTTTGATAAATGCGAAGATTTCGATCCGGATCACCCGTATGTTCTTTTTTATGCAAAATAGCAGGCGTACCGTACAGGATTTCTCCTGTCGGTGTGATGACCTCGTGAACAGCACCTTCCCACTGAAAATGACGGCTGCGTTTCAAAAGGCGTTCCCGATAGTAGCTGACTGTCGGCTGCCCGTTTTCATCAAATGCAACGTGATAGGGAAGCATCACGACATCTGCTGTCAATCCCTCTTTCAGACGGGAAAGTGCCTCGGCATCTTCCAGCACATCGTCGGCATCCATCCACATCTGATAGTCCATACCTGCTTTGGAAAATACAAAATTCCTTGCATCCGCAAAATCTTCTTTCCATGTGTAATCATAAATTTGTTCCGTAAACTGTGCAGCGATCTTCTTCGTACTGTCCTTAGAACCTGTATCTGCAATGATGATCTCATCTACCGCAGGACAGACACTTTTCAGACAGCGTTCCAATACCGCCTCTTCATCCCTGACGATCATACAAAGACTGATCTTAGCCATGAACTCACTCCTTCCTGTAACAAAATATGCCTGAGAGGGCAAAAAGTTCCGCTGTACTTTGACGGTTTGCACAAGGAAACAGAAACACACCGCGAGATTTTCTTTATGTGAAATCTGCGAATCCTGTTGCATTTTTCACGCAGATGTGGTATAATGAACATTGTACAGCATAAAAGTGCTGTGCTTTATTGTGGAAAATGTATACAGACTTTACAATCATCGGGAGGATGTAGATTTATGAAAAAGCAACCCATTCTGCTGACTGCTACATTGACGATCGGATTGCTCGGTGCAGTACCGGTGCAGACATATGCAGAGGATACAGCGGAGCAGTTCCGCTATTTGACAGCCGCAAAACAGATCACAGTCACAGAGGACGGTATTGCCTTCTGCATGGACGGCGACCAGAAGCGGAAAGGACGTTTTGCCCTTTCACCTGATTTTTGTATGGGTGATCTGAACCATGACGAAACAGTCAATTCGGTAGATGCCGTCTGCATTCTGATGGCAGCAGCAAAGGCAGGTACTGCCGGCATGGATGCAGCGACGGCATTGACATCCATGTATCCTGAAGATATGCCTACAAAGGAAAAGGCACAGGCGTTTGCAGATGTCAATGAGGATGGAGTCATCAATGCGAAAGATGCCACTTTAATTCTGATGTACAGCGCTAAGGTAGGCACGGGAACAGTGCAGAAACCGCTTGGAACACATGAGTACTGGGCGGACAGTGAAGGCAATCTCCGGAAAGGCTTCATTACCGACGAGACAACGGGCAAGCGCTACTATGCAGATGAAAATTATCAGCTCGCTGAAAACAGCTTTGAACTGGACGGAAAAGTGTATTATGTAGACACTGACGGAAGTGTGACCGAGAAGGACGTGACACCTCCCGATGAACCGCCGTCTGCACATAGCGGTTTTCAGACAATTGACGGCAAGCTGTATTATTATGACGACAATGGTACACTTGTCAAGGGCTGGTTCGATGTTGAAAACGAAAAATATTGCAGCAATGACGACGGTGTGATCCGCACAGGACAGCAGGTCATTGACGGGAAGATCTACTATTTTTCACTCGAGGACGGCAGAATGCAGACCGGATGGGTCGAAACAGACGGCAATTATCGGTATTACAATGAATCCGGTGTATTGCAGGCAGGCTGGCTGACACTCGATACAGGCACTTATTTCCTGCAAACAACCGGAAATCTTCTGGGTGCACGTGTCACAGGTCTGCGCAAGATCGGTGATGCACTCTATCTGTTTGACAACGAAACCGGTGTGATGCTGACAGGTTCTGTACAGAATACGTTAATGCAGGGGTATTTCAATGAACAGGGCAAGCTCACAGGCTGGCTGAATTACGGGGAATACCGCTTCTATGCACAGCCTGATGGAACAATTGTCTCCGGTCAGGTGCAGATCGGAAATGAGTGGTACTGCTTCAACGAAAACGGTATGATGCAGACAGGATTTGTGGAAACAGATAAGGGCGTGCTGTACTTCAGCGAAGACGGTACACGCTATTCCGGCTTGCTGAAAGTAGGAGAGAATTACCAGTACTTCAATCCGAATGACGGTCTGCGTGCGACAGGATTCCATATTCTGACATTACAAGACGATAAGAAAGTCGGTATGTTCTTCGATCAAAACGGAAACAGTTGCAAAGACGGCTTTTTTACCGATCCCACTACGAAAAAGACTTATTACATGAATGAAAAAGGCGTGGCTGTGAAGGGATTTGCCATTATTCCTTATGGAAGCAATAACTTCTACTACTTCGATGCGGTAGATTACCATATGGCAACAGGCTGGTATTATATGCAGACTGTGGACGTTGAGAACAACCGTATCAAACGGGGAAACCTGTACTATTATGATGAGAACGGTAAGCAGGTTGTCAATCAGACAGTCGGCAACTGGAAAATTGATGCAAGCGGTACTCCGATCTCGATGGAAAAGAGTACCACACTTCCACGGATCAGAGACAGGATATTCACACAGAATGGTATTGTCCCCGCCAACTCTACAGATGATGCAGCTGCTTTTAATGCGTTGTATAATTATATCAGAAGCAACGGCGCACTCACTGCCACACGTCCTTCTATGACTCCCGAACAGCTTGAAGAAAAGCTCTTCGATCTGGAAAACCCGCTGAGATGGACTTACTTTGCAGCCAATGCCCTGCAGGGAAACGCGCCTTCCAGTGACTACATTGCCGCAGGATTTGATTACCTGCTGCGTGAGGCCGGATTTACCAGTGTCGTCATGTTTGCAAAGAACAGTACGGGGTATCACTACTGGAATGCCGTAAAGGTTGACGGAAAAATGCTGAACTATGATGTGGTAAACGGCTGGACTGCCATGACCGATGATGAGATCACAGCAATGGGCGGCTATGACGAGGATACTCTCGATTATTACGATTCTCTCAATGATATGATCTATAACTGATTTTTCGCCGTCATATCGGGAGAAACATCAAAAAACGAAAAAATTTCTGAAAACCTCTTTACTTTTGCACTACAATGTGTTAAAATAATAGTAGCCGCTTTGGCGGGAACGGAAAATCCTTACGGAAAGGAATCAAATGATATGAAAAGAGGAAAATCAAAGCCTTCAGCAGTCGATGATCTGTATGAAGCAATCCTTTGCCTGGAAACAAAGAAAGAATGCAGCGCGTTTTTTGATGATCTCTGCACAGTGCAGGAGCTGAAAATGCTGTCTCAGAGACTTCAGGTTGCAAAAATGCTGCGTGAACATCATGTCTACAGTGATATTGTTACCGCAACCAGCGCAAGCACAGCAACGATCAGCCGTGTCAATCGTTCACTCGGAAGCGGGTATGATATTGTATTTGATCGCATGAAAGAACATGGAACGTATCATCCTGAAGTGGCTGTCAATTCCGGTGAGGAACAGCCTGACTGAACAGCATTCGGTTCATAAAGGAAAGTTGTCGCTAATTATGCCGATTTTTCCGCATTTCCGACATTATATATAAATTCACCATATGAATCGGCAGAAACTGTACACAAACGACAATTTTTCCGAAAATCCTTGACTTTTAGGGAAAAATCGTATATAATACAAGTATATTATTTCTTATTGGAGGAAGTACACTATGAAAAAAGCAGAACTGATTAAGATCGTTGCAGAAAAGACTGGCAGCAAATCTCAGAAGGATGCAGCAGTTTACGTTGATGCGGTTTTTGAGACGATTAAGGAAGCTATGGTACAGGGCGAGAAGGTAACTCTGACCGGTTTTGGTGTATTTGAGGTTCGTGATCGTGCAGCAAAGCAGTGCAAAAACCCCCGCACACATGAGATGCAGGATGTTCCGGCTTGCAAGGCACCTGCTTTCAAGGCTGGCAAGAATCTGAAGGAAGCTGTCAACAAGTAAGTTGTATTTGATCTATATAAAAACGGACGGATATGCAGAATATCCGTCCGTTTCATTTTTTCAGGCAGCATTTGTCAGACCGAAGAAAGCACCGAATCCAAGCAGCGTGAGCGCCGTAATAATGGCACCCGCCAGAATTACACCGCAAAGCACAGCAAGTACGCTTTTCTTAAAATCCAGATCCAGCATGGAGGCAGCGAGTGTCCCTGTCCATGCACCTGTTCCGGGAAGCGGAATGCCTACAAAGAGCATCAACGCCAAGAACATACCTTTTCCCGCTTTTTCCTTGAGCTTCTGACCACCGGAATGTCCTTTCTTCAGACACCAGGTAAAGAACTTGCCGATCACGGGCTTGTCCGCACCCCACTCCAGTACACGCCGTGCAAAGAAGAAGATAAACGGAACAGGAAGCATATTTCCGACCATGGAAATAATGACCGCCCAGTACCATGGAACACCAAAACCGACTCCCACCGGAATGGCACCGCGCAGCTCAATCAACGGCACCATTGAAATCAAAAGTGTTAAGAAATAGTTCGTCATAAATCCTTTGATCCTTTCATTTTAGACTGATCCGGAAACAAACAGATTCAGCACCCAGATCGCAATGACAAGTCCGCCTCCCGAAAAGACCAGTCCTGCACCAATCACAATCCAACTGTACCAATCATACAGCATATAGCGCTTTTTTCCCCGATGCAGCCGCAACGGATAAATCTGTCCCTCGTGATAGATCTTGTTGACAAACATGATCTCCGCAGGGAATGTGTTCTTATACTCTTCTCCGTTGATCTCATAGATCGCATAGGTGCCGACCACCTCATGCTGTATGATGCGCAGAAATCTGCCCTTTGTCGGTTTACTGAGCAATGCAAGCACCAGAGTCACGACAAAAAATACAAACATAGCGACTAACAACAGTAGCATCAGCCCGACAACTACCTGTACGATCAGAATCCACGGAACACCAAGCACCAATAAAAGAATGATTATAATAATCGCAGCAACGACAAATTCCATGGAATCACTCCTTGTTGTTCAGAAACCAGCTCGCCAGATACAGAGAACCGCAGATGACAATGCTGCATCCTGAAGATCCGCTGCATCGGTTTCCGGCTGCTGTAAGTGCTTCGGAAAGCGGAACAGACTGTGCATGGCAGCCGTATTTTTCAAACAAACAGCACAGCGTTTCCGCAGGCATGGCATTCGGCGTAAAGCCGTCCACGCACAGCACGCTGTCAAAGCAAGCTCCGAGTGTCTGTGCTGCATAGTCCGCCGCGTCTGCATGGGTCATGCCGATGATGCCGACAGCGGGAGAAACCGCTTTTTCCCGCAGCATTTCCGCAAGGCGCAGAATGCCGTCACGATTGTGTGCGCCGTCAAGCAGAATCAGCGGCTTTTCCGATAAGATCTGCATTCGTCCCGGCACATATGTTTCCGCAAGTCCGCGCTGTATGGCTTCTGTTGTCACAGAATATTCCGACCACAGCGCCTTTGCCGCTTCGATTGCTGTCAGTGCGTTGGAAATCTGGTATCTTCCGCCCATTCCTGTGCGGTATACGTCTCCAAGGTAATAAAACATCGTATGTGCAGCATCACATTCCAGTTCACGGAATGCAGTTTCATGTGCTGTATCAGGAACGATCGGGAAATGCGTTTTTCCTGTTCTGTCTGCATAATCATTCAGCAATCTGAACAGAACCTCTCCGCAGTCAGGTGAGCAGATCAGGCTTGCTCCCGGCTTTGCGATACCCGCTTTCTGTGCAGCGATCTTCTCAACGGTATCCCCCAGCACTGTCATGTGATCGAATCCGATGCTTGTAAAGACACAGGCTTTTACATTTTTGACGATGTTGGTGCAGTCAAGCAGTCCGCCAACACCGGTTTCCAGTACGATCGGTTCTGCCTGTACCCATGTGAAATACAGCATAGCAATGGCAAACGTGATCTCGAACTGTGAATAGC
>JAILPP010000099.1 GCA_024699425.1 Oscillospiraceae bacterium
GACCAATATCCGTCTGAAGAACATCAGTGAGTATATGGATCTGACAAGCAAGACCAATTATGAACGCCTTTTCACCTACGAATCACCGGAAAAACGTCTGGAACGGGTGCATCAGTCCAGCCGTGATTCGGCAAGAACGCCTGTCCAGTGGACAGGCGGCAAATATGCGGGCTTTTCTTCGCATGAGCCGTGGTTTCAGATCAACCCGAACTACCGCTGCGTGAACGTTGCCCGTGAGGAAACACAGCCGGACAGCATTCTGAACTTCTACCGGAAATGCCTTGCCCTTCGCAAACGCAGCAAAACACTTCTGTATGGGCGGTTCCATGAATACTTCCCCCTGCATCCGAGCATTTTCATGTATGAGCGTGTCTATGAAACGATCGCCTATCTCGTGATCTGCTCTTTTTCGAGCCATCGGCAGCTTGTCACGCTCCCTGCGCCTTATCAGGGGAAGAAACTGCAACTGGTTCTCTGCAATTATCCGGAAAGCAACGGACAGTCACCGGAGCTTGCACCCTATGAGGCAAGAGTGTACCGCACCCGTCTTTCCTGACAATCTCAGAGAAAAAGTCCGATCTGCGGCGGGACTTCCGTAAACCAGAGAAATCCGGCTGTCATAAATCCGAGTGCCATCGCACCGGGCAGATTGGAACATTTCTGACGGTTGGCACTGCGCATCATGTACAGGGACAGACACAGACCACAGAAGCAGATCACACTGCTGTCGATCCAGAAATGCTGCATTCCGAGAATGCCGCTTACGGTGTAAAGCAGCACGATCATCAGCAGCTCACAAAGTGCAATTCCCGTTGCATATGTCGTCAGAATGCCCTTTTGCAGCTTCCCGGTCAGAAGATAGCGCAGCAATGCGATCACTGCTGTCGGGAAGAAAAGGAGCTTGAGCAGTTCCCAGACACTCCCCCTGACCGGAAGAAAACTGCGCAGAATCGGTATCTTTGTCAGATACGGCACATAATAATACAGGAGCGTCCCCGACAGCAGCAGAACTGTCAGAAGTGCAAGATCCCAGAAAATGGTCTTGTGCAGCATATGGGAACGCTGTGCGGCACGTTCCGTGATGCTTTGCGGAGTCAGCTTTTCATGATACAACAAAATTTTCATTGTCATCCTCCTCATCTTTCGGCTTTGTACCAGTTTATTCTGAAAAAAGTGTGGATATGACGCAGAAAAAGAGGTTTTTCACGGAAATTTTTTCAAATTTCTGAAAAAATTTCAGAAATACTCTTTACAGATTCACTTTTTTAGTGTAAAATAGATATAGTATATCTATTGTGAGGTGTAACACATGGAATTGAAGTACAAGCGTATTTTACTCAAGCTCAGCGGTGAGGCTCTTGCCGGTGACAAGAAATTCGGTCTGGATTACGGCATTATCGGCAATATCTGCGAAAGTGTCAGAAAGTGTGTGGACGTTGGTACGGAGGTCGGCATCGTTGTCGGCGGCGGCAACTTCCTGCGCGGCAGAATGAGCGGAGGTCTTGACCGCACCCGTGCCGATCACATGGGAATGCTTGCCACAACGATCAATGCTCTTGCCATTGCGGATGTGCTGGAATCGCTCGGTGTGGAAGTTCGTGTCCAGACGGCGATCACCATGCAGCAGGTCGCTGAACCGTATATCCGGAACAAGGCGATGAACCATCTTAAAAAGGGCAGAGTCGTGATCTTCGGATGCGGCACAGGTAATCCCTTCTTCTCAACGGACACGGCTGCTGCACTGCGCGGTGTCGAGATCGAGGCGGAGATCCTGATGAAAGCCACACTCGTAGACGGCGTGTATGACAAGGATCCCCATAAGTTTGACGATGCTGTCAAGTATGACAAACTCACGTTCAGTCAAGTGCTGAACAATGAACTGAATGTGATGGATATGACCGCTGCAACACTCTGCCGTGACAACCATCTTCCGATGCTCGTCTTTGATCTGAGCCGTCCGGACAATATTCTGGATGCGGTCATGGGCAAGGACGTTGGTACTGTCGTAACAGAAGATTAAAATACCCGAAAGGTATCCTTTGACATTTTTCAAAATCTCATCAGAAAGGAGTACGCCCGCTGAATGCGGCGGGCGGTATCATTACTATGAAAGCAACACTGAAAGCAGCAGAGGACAAGATGCAGAAGAGCGTCGCAAGCCTCGAAAATAATTTCGCCTCCATTCGTGCAGGCAGAGCAACTCCCGCAGTACTGGACAAGATCATGGTCGATTACTACGGAACTCCCACTGCCATTCAGTCAATGGCGGCTATCTCCGTAGCAGAGGCAAGAGTGCTGGTCATTCAGCCCTGGGATAAGACTTCCCTCAAGAGCATTGAGAAGGCGATTCTGGCTTCCGATCTGGGCATCACGCCCATGAATGACGGCAATGTCATCCGTCTGAGCTTCCCGCAGCCGACAGAAGAGCGCCGCAAGGAGCTTTGCAAAACGGTCAAGAAGTACGGCGAAGAGGCAAAAGTTTCTGTCCGCAATGTGAGACGTGATACCCTTGACAAGTTCAAGGCAATGAAGAAGAACGGCGACCTCACAGAGGACGACCAGAAGGATGCAGAAAAGAAACTCCAGAAGATCACTGATAAATACTGCGAAGATGTGGAGAAAGCAGTTTCCGAGAAGGAAAAGGAGATCATGAGCATCTGAGTTCATCGAAGAAAAGGAGCCATGTATGGCGTTATTTGAAAAAAAGAAAGCTGCGCCGCCTGTTCCGGCAGAAAAGCTTCCGAAGCACATCGGCTTTATCATGGACGGAAACGGCAGATGGGCAAAAAAACGTGGTATGCCGCGCCCTTTCGGACATATTGAGGGCGGAAAGGTCTATCGGAAGATCATGCTGTACTGTCAGGACATCGGCATCAAATATGTCTCGTTCTATGTGTTTTCCACGGAAAACTGGTCAAGAGCGCAGGAGGAGATCAAGGGTATTATGCAGATGATGCGTATGTACCTTGATGATGCCCAGAAACATCTTGATGATGGTGTGCGTTTTATCTTCCTCGGTGATCTCAGCCCTTATCCGGAGGATATCCGTACCCGTATGAGAAAACTGGAAAAGGACACCGAACGCAACACGGATATCAATGTCCTGATGGCGGTCAATTACGGCGGAAGAGCTGAGATCGCAAAATCTGCAAGGGAACTTGCAGAACTTGTGAAACAGGGGATGCTGAATCCCGAAGACATTACCGAACAGTCCGTTGCCGATCATCTCTATACTGCCGGGCTGCCTGATGTGGATCTGGTCATCCGTCCAAGCGGTGAACTGCGTCTTTCCAACTTTCTGATCTGGCAGTGCGCCTATGCAGAATACTATTTCACCAATATTCTCTGGCCTGATTTCACACCTGAGGAACTGGACAAGGCGCTGATTGATTACGCAGGACGCGGACGTCGTTTCGGAGGCGCTGAATGAAAGAGCGTCTGATCTCATCCGCAGTCGGACTGCTCGTGCTGGCGGCTGTACTGCTTCTGAGCGACACTTTTGTGCTGCCGCTGATCCTCGGATTTATCATTGCGGTCATCCTGTTTGAGCTTTCCCGTGCCGTGGGAGGAGATCAGTTTCGTCTGGCGCTCATCGGAACTCTGCTTTACGGCTTTGTACAGCCGTTTCTGGTGTTTTTTGCCAGACTGGATATTCCTGCGCTTCGTGTTGTTTCGGCTCTGCTGCTGCCGATTTGTTCTATCTGTCTGTTTCTGGAATTTCTATGGCATCACGGCAAGTATAAAATCGAACAGCTTGCCATGATGGGGGCTGCCATGTATTTTGTCACATGGTCACTCACGCAGCTCATCATCCTGAAACAGTCCAGTGAAACGCACGGTCTGCTGTACCTGATACTGGGGCTTGGCGGTGCATGGATCGCAGATTCCGGTGCTTATTTTTCCGGTGTATTTCTCGGAAAACGAAAGCTCTGCCCGGAGATCTCTCCTAAAAAAACAGTGGAGGGCTTTGTCGGCGGTCTCATCAGCAATGCCGTCGTATTTGCTTTGATCTTTGTGGTTTACACCTATTTTGATGCGCGTGTGCATATGCCGGGTGTACCTCTCACATCGCTTGTCAACATTCCGAAAGCAGCCTTGCTTGGACTTGTCTGCGCACCGATCAGCGTTGTCGGAGATCTGGTATTTTCCGTCATCAAGCGGGAAAAGGGCATCAAGGACTATGGCAGGATCATGCCAGGTCACGGCGGTCTGACAGATCGGTTTGATTCCGTGCTGTTTGTGGTGCCTGCATTTAGTATCTGCATTTCACTGTTCCCTGTATTGAATTATTAACGGAACTCAGAACAGTTCCCTGATCTGTATTCGTAGTAAGCCCATCTGCTGATGGGCTTATTCCGCTGAAAGGAAGGATTGTTATGAAAAAAGTTGCGATCCTCGGTTCTACCGGTTCGATCGGTACACAGGCGCTTGAGGTCGTTGAAAAGCATGGTATGCAGGTAACGGCTCTCGCCGCAAACAGCAATGCCGAAAAGCTCGCAGAACAGGCAAAAAAATATCATCCTGAGGCTGTCTGCATCTTTGATCCTGCCAAAACCGAACTGCTTGAAACGCTCCTTCAGGGCGAACATATCGAAGTTCTCACAGGCATGGACGGTCTGTGTGAGATCGCCTCAAATGCCTCACATGATATTCTGCTCAATTCCGTGGTCGGCATGGTCGGACTGCTCCCGACACTTAAATCCATTGAAGCCGGAAAAGACATTGCACTCGCCAACAAGGAAACACTCGTTGCGGGCGGCAGTCTCGTCATGAGGCAGGCACTGGAAAAGGGAGTGAACATTTATCCCGTTGATTCGGAGCATTCTGCAATTTTCCAGTGCTTGCAGGGCAATTCCGTGAACCGTATCCGCAAGATCATTCTTACGGCATCCGGCGGTCCGTTCTTCGGAAAAACGAAAGCCGACCTGCAAAACGTCCGTGCTGCCGATGCCCTGAAACATCCCAACTGGAATATGGGCAACAAGATCACCATTGATTCCGCAACGCTGATGAATAAGGGACTGGAATTCATCGAGGCAAAGTGGCTTTTTGATCTTGAGCCGTCACAGATCGAAATTGTGGTTCATCGTCAGAGTGTGCTGCATTCCGCCGTAGAATATGAGGATTACGCCGTGATCGGACAGATGGGCGTTCCCGATATGAAAATTCCGATTCAGTATGCGCTCCTCTATCCGCAGCGGACAGAATGCCCGACAAAACCGCTTTCTCTCACGGATTACGGAACGCTCACATTTGAAAAGCCTGATTATGAGACATTCGACTGTCTGCGCTGTGCCATTGATGCCATTACGGAAGGCGGTCTGCGCCCTGCGATCGTCAATGGTGCCAATGAGGAAGCGGTATGGCATTTCCTGCGTGACGAAATTGGCTTTTTGGAGATCGGCGAACTTGTCCTTGCGGCGGCAGAAGCTGTTCCGGGCGGGGAAGTACGCAGCTATGAAGAAGTGCTTGCAGCAGATCAGGCAGCAAGAACCTTCGTCCGTGAACAGATCACCAAGAGATAAGCCGCTACAACAGAAAGGCTGGGATTTATGAATATTGTTTCGATTCTGATCGCTGTACTGGTGTTTTTTGTGATCGTTGTGCTTCATGAACTCGGACACTTCACGGTTGCAAAGCTCTGCGGTATCAAAGTCAATAAGTTTGCCGTCGGCATGGGACCTTGCCTTTTGAAAAAACAAAAGGGAGAGACGGAATACTCCATCCGCTTATTCCCCATCGGCGGTTTCTGCGCAATGGAGGGTGAGGACGATTCCAGTAACGATCCCCGTGCATTTGCCAACAAACCCGTCTGGCAGAGATTCCTTGTCGTACTGGCAGGACCTGTCATGAACCTGATCCTCGGTTTCATTCTGATCCTCATTACCACGCTGCTTTACGGCACACTTGGCAATCTGACGGTTGCCGAGTTCCGCACAAATCCCGAAAACGAGTCGGAATGCATCGCCATGAGCGCTGAGACCGGCTTGCAGAAGGGTGATACAATCCTGAAAATCAACGGAATGCGCATTCTCACCGACACGGACCTTTCCTATAAACTCTCTACCAACGAATCTGACACTATGCAGGTCGTTGTCCGCCGTGACGGAAAGAAGGTCACACTTGACAACGTGACATTCCGCAACAAGCTGAATGATACACGTCTGGATTTCTATGTCGAAAGTATCAAACTGAATCCGCTGAACGTTATCTCCTACAGCTTTCTGGATACGATCTCGACTGCCCGCCTGATCTGGTCATCTCTGCGGGATCTTCTGACCGGAAAATACGGTTTCCATGATCTGTCCGGTCCTGTCGGCATTGTCACCACGATCGGAGAAGCGGCGCAGTATGGCGAAACGTTCAGACAGCATCTCGAAAGCGTTCTGGGGCTTGCCAGCTTCATCACCATTAATGTGGGCGTATTCAATCTTCTGCCCATTCCGGCACTGGACGGCGCACGGATCGTATTTCTGATCGTGGAAGGTATCCGCCGCAAGCCCATACCGCCTGAAAAGGAAGGCATGGTGCATTTTGCAGGCATGGCACTGCTGTTCCTGCTGATGATCGCTGTCACATTCCAGGATATTATGCGCCTGTTGCAGAACTGATTGTATTTAGGAGGTATTCTCATGCGAAACGTGAAACCTGTCAAAGTCGGAAACTGTGTGCTGGACGGGAAGCACATCTACATCCAGTCTATGCTGAATGTGCCCGCCGAAAATGTGGAAGGCAATGTTGCACAGGCTGTTGCACTTGAACAAGCAGGCTGCGAGATCATCCGCACGGCTGTTCCCAATCTCGAAGCAGTGCGCCTGATCCCGGAAATTAAGGAAAAAATCACCATTCCTTTGGTCGCTGATATTCATTTTGACTATCGCATCGCCCTTGCCGCCGCAGAAGTAGGCGTGGATAAGATCCGTATCAATCCCGGCAATATTGGTGATATGAACCGTGTACAGACGGTTGCAGAGGCTTGTCAGAAGCGGAATATCCCCATTCGCATCGGTGTCAATTCCGGTTCTCTGGAGAAAGAACTACTGGCAAAATACGGCTCTCCCACGCCGGAAGCCCTTGTGGAATCCGCACTGCATCATGCCGCAATGCTCGAACAGTTTGATTTTACGGACATCGTGATCTCAATCAAGTCCTCTGATGTCAACCGCATGATCGACAGCTATCGTCTGGCAGCGGAAAAATGCAGCTACCCGCTTCATCTCGGCGTAACAGAGGCGGGAACGGAGCGCATGGGACTGATCAAATCGGCAATCGGCATCGGTTCACTTCTGCATGACGGCATCGGTGAAACGATTCGTGTCAGTCTGACCGATGATCCGATCCGTGAAATTGCCGCTGCAAAAGATATTCTCAAAAGCATCGGCAAGCGAGGCGGTGTGCAGATCGTTTCCTGCCCGACCTGCGGCAGAACAAAGATCGACCTTGTAAGCCTTGCCAAGCAGGTGGAAGAGGCGGTCAGGGATATTGAAAAAGATGTAAAGATCGCCGTAATGGGCTGTGTGGTCAACGGACCGGGTGAAGCCCGTGAAGCGGATATCGGTGTTGCCGGCGGTGACGGTGTCGGACTGATCTTCAAACACGGCGAAACACTTCGCAAAGTTCCGGAAGATCAAATTGTTCCCGCACTGCTTGAAGAACTGGAGAAGCTTTGAGTCCTTGCAGGGTGATCCTGCGAATCCTAAGATAAGGGTGAAACTATGGCAAACGCAACTCTTATGGAGTTTTTTTCACAGTACAACAAGGACATCCCGCCGTCTGTCCAGCCTGGTGTGATCGAAGAGATCTGCTATGACAAGGAACTGCGGGGAGATATTACCGTGATTGCACGGTTTCCGCATATTGCGCCGTTTGCAGATATGGTCAGATTTGAAAAAACGACCAGAGCTGCGCTGGAACTGCGCAGTCTGCGGCTCGAACCCCGCTATAACGGCGAACTGCTGACACAGGAATGTGTATCTGAACTGGTGCAGATGCTCAAACGGGAACTGCCCATTGTCAACGGGTTTCTCAACAATGCCGACTGGACGTGGGAAGCAGAACATATTCACATTGAACTGAACAACGGCGGGTATCCCATTCTTGTCAAATTTCAGTTCACATCTGCACTGGAAAAACTGATCGAACGTGTGTTTGACAAAAAAATGCAAATCACGTTCCACGGGAAAGATACCCTGTCCGAAGCCGAACTGACCCATGTGATCGAGGAAGTCCCGCCGGAGTATGCACCTGCACCTCCGCCCCCGCCGCCGTCCTCCGACCGCTTTGAATACATTCCGCCTCCGATTCCCGATGCACCGCAGTCTGTGGCAAGCGATGCTGTACAGATGGATTCCGTCAAAGGTGAAGATGTTCTCATCAAGGGACGGCTCATCCGTGATGAGCCGATTCCCATTCCCGAAGCACTCCAGACAAGAGGGGAACGTGTGGTCGTTTATGGTGATATCTTTGCGATCGAAAGCAAGGACATCCGCGGCGACCGCCGTGTTATCACCTATCAGATCACCGATTTTTCGGGTTCTGTCACTGTCAAGCTGTTTGATGCTGTCAAGAAACTGGAAGCCATGCCGCTGGGCGAACTGAAAAAAGGCGTTAGCATTCTGGTTGCCGGAAAGATCGAGGACGATCCTTTCGCCCGTGAACCGATCCTGAAACCTGATGCCATCGTCAAACGCAAGCGAAAGACCCGCAAGGAGACTGCCGAAAAGAAACGTGTTGAACTGCACTGCCATACCAATATGTCCGCAATGGATGCTGTGACACCTGCGGGAGATCTCATCAAGCGCGCTCATGACTGGGGATTTCCTGCAATTGCAATCACCGACCACGGCGTTGTGCAGGGCTTTCCTGATGCGATGAATGCCGTCAGCGGACTGAAAGACCCGAATTTCAAAGTGATCTACGGCTGTGAAGCCTATGTGGTCAACGACCTTGACCGCCCGAAGATCTTAAATGGCAATGATGAACGTGATATTCATGATGAGATCATCATTTTCGACGTGGAATCAACGGGACTCAGCCCCGAACGTGACCGCCTGACAGAGATCGGTGCAGTTAAGGTGCGGGGAATGCAGATCGTGGACAGCTTTGATACCTTTGTCAATCCCGAACGACATATTCCCGCAAGTATCACGGAACTGACCCGCATTTCCGATGACATGGTGCAGGATGCTCCCAAAGAAGGGGAAGCACTGAGGAAATTCATGGAATTCTGCGGCGATCATCCCGTTCTTGCCGCACACAACGGCAGCTTTGATACAACTTTTCTCAACCGTGTGGCACGGGATTACAACATTCAGTTTGAATACAACTGGATTGATACGCTGATCTTATGTCAGTCATGTCTTCCGCAGCTCAGCCGTCATAAACTCGATGCTGTCGTCAAGCATCTGAAACTCGGCACATTCGGTCACCACCGTGCCAATGAAGATGCGGCGATTCTGGCAAAAGTTTACGTCAATCTCGTACAGAAACTTGAAAAGGAAAAGGGTGTCAGAGTTCTTAACGATCTCAATGAAAAGACCGACAAAATTGATGTCAAGAAGCTGAAATCCTATCACCAGATCATTCTCGTGCGCAATCAGGTCGGCTTGAAAAATCTGTACCGTCTGGTTTCCTACGGGCATCTGAATTACTATTACCGACACCCGCTGCTGCCCAAATCGGTTTTACTGGAAAACCGCGAGGGACTGATCTTTGGCTCGGCGTGTGAGGCGGGTGAGCTGTTCACTGCCGTTGTGAACGGCAAAAGTGACGAATATCTCGAAAATCTTGCACGATTTTATGACTATCTCGAAATCCAGCCCATTGCCAACAACGAATTTATGATACACAAGGGCATTGCTGAAAACGAGGAAACACTGCGGGATTATAACCGCAAGATCATTGCACTCGGTGAGAAGCTCAATATCCCCGTTGTGGCGACCTGTGACGTGCATTTCCTTGACCCGAAGGATGCCATTTACCGAAAAATCCTCACATCAGGTCAGGGCTTTTCCGATGCAGACAACCAGCCGCCCCTCTACCTGCGCACAACTGCCGAAATGCTGGAAGAATTCAGCTACTTAGGGGCGGAAAAGGCGGAGGAAATCGTCATTACCAATACGGTTCGCATTGCCAATGCCTGTGAATATGTATTCCCCATTCCGAAAGGTACATTCACACCGAATATCCCCGGTGCAGAGGAAGATCTGGTGCGCATCACACATGAACGCGCTCATGAGATCTATGGTGACCCGCTTCCGGAGATCGTGGAAAAACGGCTTGACAGAGAGCTTTCTTCGATCATCAAACACGGATTTTCAGTGCTTTACATGATCGCACAGAAGCTGGTATTCAACTCTGAGGAACATGGATATCATGTCGGTTCCCGTGGTTCTGTCGGCTCGTCATTCGTCGCAAGCATGGCGGGTATCTCGGAGGTCAATCCGCTTGTTCCCCATTACGTCTGCCCGAAGTGCAAATACAGCGAATTTATCACAACAGGTGAATACGGCTCCGGTTTCGATATGCCCGATAAAAAATGCCCGAAATGCGGTGCGGAATTGCTCAAGGACGGACACGACATTCCCTTTGAAACGTTCCTTGGTTTTGACGGCGACAAGGCACCGGATATCGACCTGAATTTCTCAGGCGAATACCAGTCCTCCGCACACCGCTACACAGAGGAACTGTTCGGACGTGACAACGTATTCAAAGCCGGAACCATCGGTACGATCGCAGACAAGACGGCGTATGGTTTCGTGAAAAAATATCTGGAAGAACAGGGATTCGCTCTCAACAATGCAGAACTGAACCGCCTTTCCATCGGCTGTACCGGTATCAAACGAACAACTGGACAGCACCCCGGCGGTATGGTCGTTGTGCCGTCAGATTATGAGGTCTACGACTTCACTCCCGTGCAGCATCCGGCAGATGCAGCAGATTCTGATGTGATTACCACACACTTCGACTTCCACTCCATTCATGATACCATTCTGAAACTTGATGAACTCGGACACGTTGTTCCTACGCTTTACAAGCATCTGGAAGATATGACCGGCAAACTCATCAAGGACGTTCCCGGCTATGACCAAAAGGTCATCCAGATGTGTACGGACTGTTCGGTGCTTGGCGTGACAGAGGAGGACATCTATTGTAAAACCGGCTCTCTCGGCATTCCCGAAATGGGTACAGGATTCACCATCCAGATGCTGCTGGACGCAAAACCAACTAAATTTTCCGACTTTTTGCAGATTTCCGGATTGTCCCACGGTACAGATGTATGGCTCGGAAATGCCAAAGACCTGATCGAAGCAGGAACCTGTACGATTTCGGAAGTGATCGGAACCCGTGACAGTATCATGACGACTCTGCTCTATAAGGGTGTCGAACCGAAAATGGCATTCCAGATCATGGAATGGACACGTAAAGGAAAAGCGCCCAAGCAGTTCACACCGGAAATTATTCAGATGCTCAAGGACAACAATGTTGAGGACTGGTATATTGAAAGCTGCCTGAAAATCAAGTATATGTTCCCGAAAGCACACGCTGCCGCTTATGTCATTGCTGCAATGAAGCTCGGCTGGTTCAAACTCTATATGCCGCTGGAATACTATTCCACCTATTTTACAGTCCGCGGCGACGATTTCGATGCACCGCTGGCAGTACAGGGAATTGATGCGGTAAAAGCTAAAATCAACGAACTGCGGGCAAAAGGCAACGATCGTTCCAAAAAAGAGACGGACTTACTGGATATCCTGATGATCGTCAATGAAATGATGGCACGGGGCTTTGAATTTCTTCCCATTGACCTGTACAGATCCCATGCCTACAAGTATCTGATTCAGGAGGACGAACGGGATGGACAGCGGCGGATCCGCATTCCCTTTGCGGCCCTCAGCGGCGTTGGCGGCAATGCGGCAAATTCTGTCTATGAGGCTGTGCAGGAACGTCTGAACAAGGGCGACAGCTTCACTTCTATTGAAGATTTTCAGCAGGCAAGCGGCTGTTCCAAAACAATTGTGCAGACGCTGCGTGATCTGGGAGCATTCGGAGAACTGCCGGAATCCGATCAGCTTTCTCTGTTCTGACAGAGTTTTTCCGCATTGTGGAAAGCGTACCGTCATTTCTCCAAAAATCATGACAATTATGCCAAAGCAGTTGACATTATCCTGCTAATATGGTATTATGATACTATAGTAACACGCTAAAGTGAACAGAAAAGAGGTTTCTATATGCGCCGATATGATCTGATTACCCCGGAAGGCACACGGGATTATCTCTTTGAAGAGTGCGCCCTCAAACGCATTGTGGAGAACCGTACCCGTGAGATCTTCAAATCTATGGGGTATTCCCGCCTGATTACGCCAGGACTCGAATTCTATGATGTATTCAGTCTCAATTCCCGCTATTTTCCGCAGGAAGAGCTTTGCAAACTCACCGACAACAAGGGAAGACTGATGGTCGTGCGTCCCGATTCGACCATGCCCATTGCCCGTGTCGTTGCCACCAGACTGCGTGATGCAAAGCTCCCGCTGCGTCTGTATTACACACAGCCTGTCTATCATTTTGCACCGTCCCTCAAAGGCAAAAGCACCGAAGTCAATCAGACAGGCATTGAACTGATCGGTTCTTCCTCACGGATGGCGGATGTGGAGGTCATCTCCGCAACCCTCTCTGTGCTGTCCAGTGTGGGCAAGGATACACCTGTCCCGTTCGTTGTCAACTATTCGCTGGAACTGGGCGACGTGCGCATTTTCCGTGAACTGATGCACCGTCTGAATGCAACGCCTGCACAGAAAGAAGAGATCCGCAGTCTGATCGAATCCAAAAATTACCCTGCTCTGAATGATGTTCTGGACAGACTCGGTGACAATAAGATCACCCGTTCACTGCGCAAACTGCCGACGCTGTTCGGCGGAGAAGAAGTCTTTGCAAGAGCCGCAGAAGTCTTTCAGGATGAGCGCATTCAGGCGATCCTTGACAATATGCGTGAGCTTTACAAGACCGTCTGCGCAATCCGTAAGGAAGGCAATGTTATTGTGGATCTCGGACTTGTCAACAAGACGGATTACTATACCGGTCTTGTCATCAAGGGCTATCTGGAAGGATATGGCGAGGAAGTCATCTCCGGCGGCCGCTATGACAGACTGCTTTCGGATTTCGGCTATGATGAACCTGCTGTCGGCATGGCAGTCAATGTCGATGCTGTCGCAAATGTCATCGGCAAGAAATATACCCCTGTTCCTGAGCCAGTGGACGTGCTGATCGCTGCGGAAGAGGGCTGCGAGGCAAAGGCTGTCCTGCTCTCGGAAAAACTGCGTGAACAGGGAAAACGGACAGAGTTCGCTCCGGATTTTGAATCCGCAGAGGACTATGCCGCAAATCACGGAATCCATCTGCTTGTGGAAGTATCCGAAAATGCGGAAAAGGAGGTGCAGTTATGATGGATAAACCGCTGAGAATCGCCCTTACCAAGGGCAGACTGGAAAAAGATACCGTTGCTTTGCTTGAAAGTCTGGGGTACGACTGCACCGCTGTTCATGAAAAGGGCAGACGGCTGATCCTCCCCATTCCTGACGGCAATCTCGAAGTCGTGCTTGCAAAGGCAGCAGATGTTATCACCTATGTAGAGCATGGCGTTTGTGATATGGGTGTTGTCGGCAAGGATACGCTCATGGAAATGAACGGTAAATTGTTTGAGCTTGTGAATCTCGGATTCGGCAAGTGCAAATTCGCCCTTGCTACCAAAAAAGATTATCCGTTCTATGACGGTTTCGGTGTCAAAACCATTGCTTCCAAATACCCGAATGTGACCCGTGCATTCTTTGAAAATAAGGGCATGGACGTGGATATTGTCAAAATCGAAGGCTCTGTGGAACTCGCCCCGCTGCTGGGACTGGCTGACGGCATTGTGGACATCGTGGAGACAGGAACAACCCTGAAAGAAAATGGTCTGGAAGTCGTTGAGGACGTGGCACAGGTTTCCGCACGTCTGATCGTCAACACGGTCAGCCTGAAATTGCGTCAGCAGGAAATTGAAGAGCTTGTAAAGAAAGTGGAGGAGAAGATCAATGATAAAGCAGATTAAATGCGACGGAACATCTGAATACGAGTTCCTGAAGGAGCTTTCCAGACGCAGCGGCGAAACTGACCGCAAGGTGACACAGATTGTGACCGAAATCATCGACACCGTTCGTGAGGGCGGCGATGAGGCTGTCAAGGAGTATACCAAGAAATTCGACGGCAATCTGCCGCAGTATTATGAAGTGCCCCGTGAAGTCATCAATGATGCGCTCACATCGGCAGATCAGGATTTTGTAAACGCACTTCTGAACGCACAGGAGAATATTGCCAATTTTCACAACCGCCAGAAGCCGCAGGGTTTCACCGATGCACAGGCAAACGGCGTGATTCTGGGACAGCGTGTCCGCGGACTGGAAAGAGTCGGTCTGTATGTTCCCGGCGGCACGGCAGCCTATCCGTCAAGTGTGCTGATGAATGCAATTCCTGCCAAAATTGCAGGGGTCAAAGAAATCATCATGGTGACACCGCCCTGCAAGGACGGTACACCGAACAAGGATATTCTCGTTGCGGCTGCGATCTGCGGCGTGGACAGAGTATTCCTCTCCGGCGGCGCACAGGCAATCGCAGCGCTTGCCTATGGTACAGAGGAGATCCCGAAGGTGGACAAGATCGTCGGACCCGGAAATATTTTTGTTGCAACAGCGAAAAAACTTCTCTACGGCGTGGTCGATATTGATATGATCGCAGGACCGAGTGAAATTCTCGTCATGGCTGACCACACCGCTGACCCGAAGTTCGTAGCCGCCGACCTCATGAGTCAGGCAGAACACGACAAGCTCGCCTCTTCAATCCTCATCACAACCGACCCGACCCTCCCCGATAAGGTAGAGACGGAAGTACAGCGGCAGATGGCTTATCTGGAACGCCGTGAGATCATTCAAAGTTCGATGGAGAATTACGGCGTGATGCTCATCGCAAGAGACAAGGCACAGGCAATTGAACTTGCAAATGCCATTGCTCCGGAACATCTCGAAGTCTGCATGGAAAATCCGCTGGAATACATCGGGTGTCTGGACAATGCAGGCAGTGTGTTCCTCGGTTCCTATGCATCTGAGCCGCTGGGTGACTACTACGCAGGGCCGAACCACGTTCTTCCGACCTCCGGTACGGCAAGATTCTTCTCGCCGCTGGGCGTGAACAGCTTCCTCAAGCGTTCCAGCTACATCTATTACACCGAAGATGCCCTGCGTGAAGCCAAGGACGATATTGTCCTGATTGCCGAGCGTGAAGGTCTGACGGCACACGCAAATGCGATCAAAGTCCGGTTTGAGAACTGATGCATTTTAGCAGAAAATTCTGTTTTACGCGATCGCCATGAGCGAGGATTGGAACACGATGATCTGGGACAACGGCGATAACCGTTTGATCTACATAAAAAAGAACTAAAGGAGCAGTTTATGAGTTGGGAAGATAACGTCCGCAAGGTCGTACCCTATACACCCGGCGAACAGCCGAAACTTGATGATATCATCAAGCTCAATACCAATGAAAACCCCTATCCGCCTGCACCTGCCGTGCAGGAAATTCTCGACAGCTTCGATATTTCCCTGATGCGTAAGTACCCCGACCCGAATGCACAGATTCTGGTCGATGCACTGGCGAAAACTTACGGCGTGAAGTCCTCACAGGTCTTTGTGGGCGTGGGCTCTGATGATGTCATTTCCATGGCATTCATGACATTTTTCAATGGCAGCAAGCCGATCTTGTTCCCGGATGTGACCTATTCGTTTTATGATGTCTGGGCAGATGTGTACCGTATCCCGTACAGACTGATTCCTCTGACGGATGATTTCCGCATCGAACCAAAGGATTACGCACAGGAAAACGGCGGCATCATCTTCCCGAATCCCAACGCCCCGACCGGCGTACTGGAATCCCTCGGAACCATTGAGGAGATCATCAGCGCAAATCCGGATTCTATCGTCATTGTAGACGAAGCCTATATTGATTTCGGCGGAATGTCGGCACTTCCGCTTCTGGACAAATATGAAAACCTGCTCATCGTGCAGACCTTCTCCAAATCCCGTTCTATGGCAGGAATGCGCATTGGCTTTGCGATCGGTTCGGGAAAGCTGATACGGTATATGAACGATGTGAAATTCTCCGTCAACTCCTACACCATGAATCAGCTCACACTGCTGTGCGGTGCTAAGACACTGGAGGACGATGCCTATTTCTGTAACACAACCTCTAAGATCATCGCCACCCGTGAAGATGCCAAAACGAAACTGGCAGAACTGGGATTCACATTCCCGGATTCGTACAGCAATTTTATCTTCGCAAAACATCAGACAGCAGATGCAGCTATGATTTTTGATCAGCTCAAAAAGTGCCGTATCTTCGTCCGCTACTGGAATAAGCCCCGTATTTCGCAGTATCTTCGCATTACCGTCGGCACACCGCAAGAAATGGACCGCCTGTACACCGCACTGACGGAAATTTTAGCTGAGGAGGAAACTGCATGAATACGGCAACCGTAACCAGAACTTCAAAAGAAACAGATATTACCGTGACGATCCTGCCTAAAAACGGCAAACACGAAATTTCAACAGGTATCGGCTTTTTTGACCATATGCTGACCGCCATGACCGTTCACAGCCGTATCCCCATGCAAATCAAAGCAGTCGGAGACCTCCATGTGGATGCCCACCATACGGTTGAGGATACCGGTATCGTGTTAGGGCAGGCGCTTGCTGCTGCCCTCGGTGACAAAAGCGGTATCGTTCGCTACGGAAGTGCCTATATTCCAATGGATGAGAGCCTTGCCTTCTGCTGCATGGACATCTGCAACCGTCCGTTTCTGGTATACAACGCAGAGTTTACAAATCCCATGATCGGCGCTTATGACACTTGTCTGACTGAAGAATTCCTGCGGGCATTTGCATTCAATGCGGGTATCACGCTCCATGCTAATGTCATGTACGGCAAAAATGACCATCACAAAACTGAGGCACTCTTCAAGGCAGTTGCCCACGCCCTGCGCATCGCATCGGCACCGTCCGGAACAGGCGAGGCGTTTTCAACGAAAGGACTATTAGGATGATTGCAATTGTAGATTATGGTGCCGGAAATATTTTCAGCGTCAAGAATGCGCTGGATTATCTCGGACTGGACAGCAAACTGACCGATTCTGCCGATGAGATCCGTGCTGCCGATGAAGTGATTCTCCCCGGCGTAGGTGCATTTCCGGCAGCCATGAAAATGCTGGAAAGCAAAGGACTCATTCCCGTTCTGAAAACGGAGGCTCAGAAAAAACCGCTTCTCGGTATCTGTCTCGGAATGCAGATGCTTCTTGAAAAAAGCTATGAATTTGAGGAGTGCAGCGGTCTGGGACTCATTCCCGGAACGGTGGAGCGCATTGATGCGCCCGGTCTTATCATTCCGCATATGGGCTGGAATAAACTGGAAATGGGCATTGCGTGCCCGCTTTTGCAGAATCTACCCGCAGAAGCCTATGTGTATTTCGTGCATTCCTATGCGGCAAGACACTGCGAAACATCTCTTGCGGCATGGGTCGAGTACGGCGGGCAGATTCCTGCAATGGTCTATGACGGCGGCAATGTATACGGTGCGCAGTTCCATCCGGAGAAATCCGGTGAAGTGGGATTGCAGATTCTGCGGAATTTCGGAGGTCTGGTATGATTATTTTACCTGCAATTGACATCAAGGACGGAAACTGCGTCCGTCTTGTACGCGGCGATTACGGCACAGCCCACAAGGTCGCAGAGGACTATATGCAGACGGCACAGAGCTTTGTCAAAGCCGGTGCGGACTGGATTCATATGGTCGATCTGGACGGTGCGAAAGATGCAAAGCCCGTCAACACAGACATTTTCCTCGATGTGGCAAAAAATACCCCCCTCAAGGTCGAAGTCGGCGGCGGTATCCGCACGATGGAAACAATGGAAATGTATCTCTCCGGCGGTGTTTCCCGTGTGATCCTTGGCAGTGTGGCGCTGAAAAATCCCGATCTTGTGGCGCAGGCAATCAGGGAATACGGCGAAAAGGTCGCAGTCGGCATTGATGCGAAAAACGGCTTTGTAGCGGTGGAAGGCTGGCTGGATGCCTCTACTGTGGATTATATTTTCCTTGCAAGGGAAATGGAGAAAATAGGTGTCAGAACAGTCATCTTCACGGATATTTCCAAGGACGGCACGCTTTCTGGTGTCAATGCCGAACAGCTCAAAGCGCTGCATGATGCTGTCTCCATGAATGTGATCGCATCGGGCGGTGTCCATACGATAGAGGATATTAAAATCTGCTGCAATATGGGACTTTACGGTACGATTGCGGGCAAGTCGCTCTATCAGGGAACACTTGACCTCGCAGAAGCGGTCGCCTGTGCAAGGGCATAATTGCAGGAGTAACAGTGTATGGCTGAAATCAGAGTTATGACCGTCGCCGACTATGACGAAGTGTACGACCTCTGGCTGCATACGCCCGGCATGGGACTGAATACTATGGATGACAGCAGGGAAGGCATTGCAAAGTATCTGAAACGAAATCCCTCGACCTGCTTTGCTGCTTTTGCAGATGGGAAGCTCATCGGCTGCATTCTTGCAGGACATGACGGGCGGAGGGGATATATTTATCATACTGCCGTCCTGCCGGAATTCCGAAAGCAGGGAATTGCACGCTCATTGGTAAAACATTCCATGTCTGCATTGGAACAAGAGGAAATTCATAAGGTCGCACTGGTGGCATTCGGGCGCAATGCGTTTGGAAACGGCTTCTGGGAGAAAATCGGCTTTACCGTCCGTGACGATCTGGTCTATCGGAATAAAAGTATTCATGATCTGGAACGAATTGATACATAAAGGAGGGCAATATGCTCGCAAAACGAATTATCCCCTGTCTGGACGTGCGTGACGGCAGGGTCGTCAAGGGCGTGAATTTCGAGGGCATCCGTGAAGTCGGTGATCCCGTGGAATGCGCCGCAGAGTATAACAAACAGGGCGCTGACGAGATCGTGTTCTATGACATTACTGCATCCCATGAAGGGCGCGGTGTGATGCTTGATGTGGTGCGTGAGACTGCAAAGCGTGTATTCGTACCGCTGACTGTCGGCGGCGGTATCAAAACCGTGGACGATATCCGTGAAACGCTCCGTGCAGGTGCAGACAAGGTGAGTGTCAATTCGCAGGCAGTGAAAAATCCGCAGCTCATCAAGGACGGTGCGGATATTTTCGGGAGTCAGTGCATCTGCGTCGGCATTGATGCAAAGAAAACACCTGTCGGCAACTGGACAGTCTATATCAACGGCGGACGTATTGACATGGGAATTGATCTGCTTGACTGGGTGAAACAGGTCGAGCGCCTTGGCGCAGGAGAAATCTGCCTCAATTCCATCGACACGGACGGCGTGAAGGGCGGCTTTGATCTGCCCATGCTCAAAACCGTTGTCGATTCTGTAAGCATTCCGGTCATTGCATCGGGCGGTGCGGGAAAGCTGGGCGATTTTGCCGAAGCTTTTCAGAAAACGGACTGCTCCGCAGCACTTGCCGCATCGCTGTTTCATTTCAGGGAACTGACCGTGCAGCAGGTCAAGGACGACTGCCGTGCAAAAGGCATCATCGTGCGCTGATGCTTTATGCGACCTATTCCGAATGCGAGGAGACGATCGTCCGGGCAGGAATTGATGCGATCCGTGCGTATTTCCGAACTGCAAATAAGCAGAAAAAGCGTGATCTTCTGTTTTGTCTCGACAAATATCTTGACCCGTGGTTCGGTTATAATCTGCCCTATGCAGAGGAAATTTTCTGTTTTTTGGAAGAAATTGTTCTTTCATCGGGAGAATGCGTGGACATTGCAGAGGATGCGCTGAACCTGATCGGCAGCTACGGTCACACAACCGATATACTGGAGGAGCATCTTGATCTCGTACCGGAATCGCTGCAATTTTATGCGAAAATTGTCATTGCGGAATCGAAAGGAGTGCTTTATATGGGATTTGCACTGAATGATCTCGACAGGTATTTCATCAAGTCCGATCTCATCCCCGCCATTGCGGTGGATGTGAAAACGGGGCAGGTGCTTATGCTTGCCTACATGAACAAGGAAAGCCTGCGTAAAACGCTGGAGACCGGTTATACATGGTACTGGTCCCGTTCCCGTCAGGAGCTTTGGAACAAGGGCGCTACGTCCGGACATCTGCAAAAGGTCGTATCCATTTTTGCGGACTGCGACAATGACACGCTGCTTGTCAAAGTCGAGCAGACAGGTGCAGCTTGCCACACGGGGAATTATTCCTGCTTCTTTACGCAGATTTACGGCGAACCTGAAATGAAATAAGCGAAAAAGGACACCTCAGCGGTGTCCTTTTTGTCTCAGTATTCCCATCGGATCGGATGTTCGATCTCTTTTCCGTTCAGACGGAACAAATGTCTGCCATTGACGAGCTGTATTTTTTCCGGCGGCGCAAGTGTCTCTTTTCCGAGTGCATTGTTGATCTTTACACGCTGATCGGAATTCAAAACATAAATCGAAACACATGGTTCATAGCCGCCAAAGGCAAGTGCCTGCGGTCCTGTCCCTACGATGCTCAGTGTGATGCTTTCAAAACGAATGTCAGATTCTCCGTACAAAGTTCCCAGACCGGTAAGATAATCCGAGCGCATATTGAAATCCAGTCCTGCTTCTACTACCCTGACAGCCGCTTTTTTGCCCCGCAGAGAACCGATGCCACAGATGTATTTTCCCGATGCATAGTAATTCACGGCACTCTTCCTGACGGATACATCTGCGGTATTCTCCATTGAACCGATCAGCAGTCCCGAAGATACGGAGAAATCTGCCTCAATATGACAGCAGTCCAGTGCAAGCGATACTTCACCGTTCAGTGAACCGATCCCGACACAAGTCTCTGTTTTGCTGTTCAGATTAAATTCTCCGCGGTTAATGTGAATCTCACCACCAAGCCCTGAACCAATGCAGACACCTTTCTGCCCTCGGCTGTTGATATTGATCGGACCATCCTGCTCAAACACCAGTTCTCCGTGACGGGCATTCTGATGATTGCCGATTCCGTAGAAATCCGAGGCATTCAGCTCGATGTTCAATGCTCCGTCGCCCTCAATGCACAGGCGGGAACTTTCCGGCACCTGTATACCGCTGCCGTACAGCGTATTCGTCCCATACAGCACAAGTGTGACATCACAATACTCACCAAGTTCAATGCACGGACGGTTCTTTACATTGGAGAACCATGCATCTTCCAGTGCAATGCGCCCACTGTAACCCGCTTCTACCCGCAGGTGGATCTCCGATTTCATCTGCGGTGCGCTGATGATCGCAATATCCTTGTAGATCATTCCCTCCTGCCCGACCACAATATCCGTACAGCCGTCCTTCATCAGTCTTGCAAGGGAAACACGGCTTGTTTTGCCTGCAATGTAAATCTTCTTGACCGTTCCGTCAATGCGTTCCTGATAATACTGGCGTATCTCGTTGCGGCGCTTCTCATCAATCTGTGCCGAGATCACCGCTGAGGGTCGGGCAGTGTAGAAGCCCTGAATCAGATCTGCACCGAGATGTATTACCGTCTGCAATTCCTCCGCCGTTTCCACACCCTCCGCAAGCGCAAGAATGTGATTATCATGACAGAAATCAATGATCTCACGGACAAAATGCTGCTTCTGCATCTGATTTTCAATACCACTGAGCAGAGAACGGTCAATTTTGACGTAATTCGGCATATACCGCAATAAGTTGCTCACATTGGAATATCCCGTACCGTAATCATCAACGGCAATGTCGATCTGCTGCTTGGCAAAGAACGCTTTCATTGCTTTCAGATCGGCATCCTGCAACTCTGCCTCTTCCGTCAGTTCCACAACGACCTTGCGTGAATATTTTTTGAGCAGTACCGACATTTCAGAAAATGCACTTTCTGCCATACGAACACCGGGAATGCTGTTGATAAACACCCTTGCATCTCCGAAAGTTTCCTCGTTTTTTTCCAATACACGGAGAACATTCAGGAATGTTGCACTTTCTACATCGGAAAGACGTTCCTGCATTGCAGCATATTTGATGATGTTCAGCGGTGAAATGCGCTTTTCTGTTTTAGACCGCATCAGCGCCTCATAAGCAAAAATCTCCCCGTCCACGGTGCTGACGATCGGCTGAAAATGATATTCCAGCAAGTTTTCATCCAGAATGGTGGAAACAAGCTGATACTCCGCTTTTTCCTCCTGATTCAGACTTTCATAGGCATGATTGGATACGGAAAATTTGCTGTTTCTGATGCGCTCTAAATGCTCCTGCATCTGTTTCAGGACAAGATTGCGCCGCAGTACTTCAAATCCTCTGCAAACCGAACCGATCCACCGACGATAGGTTTCGTCGTAGCACTGCGTTGCTTCTGCGTAACGCACCACGGAATAACCAAAACACTCGGTTTCAAAAAACAAGGGCGTAAAGAACCATGCGGTGGGGCGGTCGGAATCTGCATACAGATCTGGCAGCATTTCCGAAGAGGAAAACTTCTGATCGAAACCTGCCGTATTATTGCGGTGGTCGCTGTAATAACGGATCGCATGGATCATCTGTTCAGGATAGCCTTCATTCGGGACGTGAATGCTCTGCCCGACATACTGCCAGTCAGAGGCTATACAAAGATGAAATTCCCCGATTCCTTTCAACTGATACACATAGGAGTACACAGTGTTCAGAAATTCCGGAAGCGATGTCTGCATAATCAGGTTTTCGTCCATCATGTTGAAAACGGAACTGTAGCCTTCCTCGGAAATATCTGTCCCCCATGTTTCACGCCGTATGCAGTAATGCGGCATATCCGATTCCTGACACCCACAGCTTTCTCCAAACAGCAGGTGAGGTTTGAGTTTGAAGGAATCCGGCATTTCTCCCCGCATCTCCGCCTGCAAAAAACGGAACGCATACTCACCGAATTCCTCCGCCGGAATCCATGCGGAAGTCAGGGAACGGGGACTGGTCTGCCCCTCATAGGTCGAATCGTAACCGACCACGAGGATATCCTCCGGCACACGGATGTCATGCTCTTCAAAGACTTTACAAAGTCCGATCGCCATCTGGTCATTGGCACATGCAACCGCATCCGGCAGCTTGCCGTGCTGGGAAAGAAGCTGTTCCGCACACAAGCCGCCGCTTTGATACCAGAAATCACCGTAAAGGATACGCTGTTCCGCAACGGGAAGATCATGTGCTTTCATTGCATCAAGATACCCCTGCAGCCGTTCCTTGGAATGCTTGTGCCATTTTTTACCGGATACAAATGCAATGTCCCTGCACCCGTGATGCTCAATGAGGTGGGAAACAAGTTCATACTCCGCCGAATAGCAATCCGTGCAGATGCTCGGAAACAATTCACTTTCTTTTTCAATCACGACAATTGGCTTGTCAAAGACCTTTTTCAGGTGCTGTTCCAGCTTTTCCGTTGCGTGTTCTGTCTGAATGCTGTCTTTTAAGATCACCGCGCCATCAAACTGTGCAGGATTCATCAGTGAAAAAATATTGGATTCACCCTGTTCACGCTCTGCTGTATCCTGATACTTACGGTACATGGAAAAAATACAGACATCAAAACCGGAAGAAAATGCCGTTTTCAGAAAACCACTGATAAAGCGGTTCTGATATGCTTCGTCAGCCTGCCCGACAAACAGTGCGATCCGTTTCTTTTTATCCATTCCTGTACGTCCTTTCTGTGAAAGAATTCCAAGGTGTCTTTTTGTTATTATACCATATTTTTTACAATTCTGCAAGTAGTTTCGGAAAAATTAACAAATTCTTTCAACGGGAATCAGAGGAGAGGATGCTGTGAAAATTCCCAGCTTGTCTCGAACGCATCCCAGTCTTTCTTGCTCAGTTCAATATTTTCTCTGACAAGCCGTGCAATCTCGGCATTTTCTTCATAGATAAACGGAAGCGACCTGATGTCATTTGCCTGAATGTTCATCGTCGGATTCAGAAGTTTCAGAAAAAAACGTGATACTGTACTGCACAAAAAAGCGAGAATATATTCCAGCGAATCCTCATCGGTAAAAATACAGGAGCCTGCAACATCAAATAAAAATCCCTCCGGACTGTAACGGAATCCCGGTGTGATCGCAATAAACGTCCATGCGATCGAACGGCGAAAATAATACTCTCTGTTCTTGAGCCGTCCGCCAGCGCTGCTCTTGTTCAGCGCTTTGTGGAAATCCTGCAATTCTCTTCCGTTGTCTTTATAATTGACAACATTCTCATGATTGCCGTACCATTTCCTGTAACCGCCGCCCTTGTGATAGGGAAACCATTTCTTTCCGCTTGCCTGTGCGGTTTGCATATCGGGGGCATGAAAACAGATATCGTGATAATTTATCTCGTACCATTTGCGGACAAATCTGTTATTGTCCGAAGTGGTCATTCCCTGACGGGGATTTGCAACTTCCCTGAGCTTCATGCCTGAAAACAGGGAAAGGGTATGATCGGAAGCCTGATAGACATAAGGATGCCCCGGAATCCGCAGAAAATCCTGCTTTGTTCTGTAACAGGGAAGGGGACGGGAAAGAAATGCCATGCGTTTTTCCTCGGTTTTGCTGTATGCTCTCAGATCCATATAAGTGCTTTGATACCCGGAAATGTCGCTTTTGCGCATGACGAATGCCGCCGCCTGCACGATCGTCCCGACCTCTCCCGCATCAAACGCATTGGCTCCCAGATGAACAAGGTTTACCACATCATGCAGTAACAGCAGACTTCTCAGCTTCACAAAACGATACAGAAACATCCACGAATGCATGGTAATCATCGCATAGAATCCATGCGGTGCAGTAAGCTGTCCGCAGCGTTCGATAAAGCAGGCAAACAGATCGCTTTTGCTGTCGGGGAAATGCTCTCTGACATATGCGGAAAGTTCCGTATGCATTCCGGAAACGCCCATATAAGGCGGATTTGTTATCACGACGGAGTATTTCTGTGTCAGCATTTCGCCGATGCGCCGCAGCATGGTTTTCTGCTGTCCGCTGCTGTCTGCGATTTGTTCGATCTCCTCGAAAAATTCGTTTGTAAGCTCCTTCAGAGAACCAATGCTTTCCGCATTCGGGAAGATTTCCCCCACATCTGCAATGTCTGCAAAATTCGCAAGATTCAGCCGCAGATCACCGATTTTCAAAATCTCCGCATGATACTCTCTCGCTTTCATCATCAGCGCAAAACCCGCAAGCTGATACGCCCGTCTGTCAATATCCAGCCCGAAAAGATTCTTTTGCAGAATAGACACCGCCGCCTCCTGTTCCGACCAGCCGCAGGAAAGATAAATGTCCATCAGCACATCAAAAGCATAGACCAGAATATGCCCGCTGCCCATGCAGGGATCTATAATCCGTATCTGTTCGGGACAGAGACTGCGGTATTCCTCCCGCAATGCCTCCATTTTTTCCTGAACATCCGCCTGCTGATGCGGTTCATCAAGATAGTACAGCCAATCCGCAGTTTGCGGCTTTCCGTGTCCCTCAGCCCAGAGTCTGCCGAGAGAATTTTCAACAAGGTAGCGCACCACCCAGTCCGGCGTGAAAAGCTGTGTTGCTGTCGGAATGGATGCCGCAGGAATTTTGATATTGCGCCGCAAATCTGCGTAGACCTGATCTTTTAATTCAGCGTTGTAGTACTGATAAAGCCAGCCGATGATCTGCACCTGATCCCGCCATTCCTCCTCTGTAATCTCCAGAACCATGCGTCCCACAACGCTGTCCGCCCGCAGGAGATCATCGGGAAAGAGCAGCTCTGCCCAGCCGTCAATCGGCTCAAACAGCTCCGGCATATACTGATGCAGCGCATTGCACTGTGAAAGCAGCAAATATCTGTATTGCGCTGCGTTGTCCTGCGCTTCCTTGAGGATTCCGGGTTTGAAGTCACCGTTCTCATCCGAGAAAATACGAACCGTTTCCGGAAGAAAACCGTTCACTTCCATATACCGCAAAGCCGTGAAACGGCTGAACCACATATATGCCGCTTCTTCCATCGTCTGCGCAAACCCATTGCGGCGGATGTGTGAAAGCAGTTGACTGCGCTGTTCTGTCTCCGCAGGAGTCAGAGGGCGATCAGGTTCTGTTTCGCCGTCAGGTGTGATCGAATAAAGATCTGCCCGCTGTGACACAGAACGAATGAGCATCGTTCTTGCTGCGGCAGCAAAATGTCTGAGTGCTGATTTATTCATGACACTTCTCCTTTGTGGCATCTGTACTTCAAAAAACAAGAAAAAAGCCTATATACCGCTACAACTACGATATATAGACTAATTCACATAATGTCACTGATGAAGCGGATGACGGGAATCGAACCCGCATACTCAGCTTGGGAAGCTGATGCTCTGCCACTAAACTACATCCGCATCTGACAATATTCAGTATACCACATTCCGGTGCATTTGTCAAGTCTTTTTTTGCTGAAATTTGCAGACTGCGGAGCAAAATACTCCGCAGTCTGTTTCAGATCAGCTAAATTTCGGCTCGCAGGTGAGATTTACTCCAAGACGCTTGAAAATTCTTTCATCCACAGCGGAAAGGATGACCGTGGAATGTACTTCACAGCCCCAGAGCTTGTCAAGCTGTGCCATTGCTTTGGCAGCGTTTTCGTCTGTTGTTGCACAGATTGCAAGTGCGTACAAAGTTTCATCGGTATGGATGCGGGGGTTCTGATTGCCGAGATGCTTGACCTTCAGATTCTGGATCGGCTCGATCACCTGCGGACTGAGAAGCAAAGTCTCATCCGGAAGCCCGGCAAAACATTTCAGAGCATTCAGCAGCAGGGCAGAGGCTGCTCCGAGCAGATCGGAAGTACGCCCCGTCAGGATCTTTCCGTCCGGCAGTTCCATTGCCGCTGCGGGTGCGCCCGTCTCCTGTTCACGGCGGAGCGCAGGTGCAACAGCAGCTCTGTCCTCGGCGGAAACACCTGCCTGCTTCATCATCAGTTCCAGCTTGAGAACTTCTTCATCGGTCGAAGTTCCCTTTCTTCTTCCGCAGAGTGCCGTGAAATAGCGGCGGATGATCTCCTCCCGTGCCGCAGTGCAGACGGCTTCATCATCGACAATGCAGTTGCCAGCCATGTTGACACCCATATCCGTCGGAGACTTATACGGCGAAGTGCCGAGGATTTTCTCAAACATGGCGTTCAGAACAGGGAAGATCTCCACGTCACGGTTATAATTGACCGTTGTCTTTCCGTAGGCTTCCAGATGAAACGGGTCGATCATATTGACATCGCCCAGATCGCTTGTCGCAGCTTCATAGGCAATATTGACCGGGTGGCGCAGCGGGAGATTCCAGATCGGAAATGTTTCAAATTTCGCATATCCCGCATTGATACCCCGCTTATGTTCATGGTAGAGCTGGGAGAGACAGGTCGCCATTTTTCCGGATCCCGGTCCCGGTGCCGTTACAACGACCAGACGGCGGGTGGTTTCGATATAATCATTTTTGCCGTATCCGTCATCACTCATAATCAACTGCAAATTCGAGGGATACCCCTTGATCGCATAGTGATGGTACACCTTGACACCGAGCGATTCCAGACGGTTCTGGAACGCATCCACCGCCGGCATGGAAGTGTAGCGGGTCAGCACAACACTGGATACATACAGCCCGATCTTACGGAACACACTGATTAAGCGAATGACATCCACATCATAGGTGATGCCGAGATCACCGCGGACTTTGTTCTTTTCAATATCCGCAGTATTGATGACGATCACAATCTCCGCCTCATCTTTCAGGTGAAGCAGCATTTGCAGTTTGCTGTCCGGTTTGAACCCCGGCAGTACTCTTGCGGCATGATAATCATCAAACAGCTTACCGCCAAACTCCAGATAGAGCTTGCCGCCAAATTCAGCGATTCGCTCACGGATGTGAGCAGACTGCATTTGCAGATACTTTCCGTTGTCAAAACCAATTTTTCCGGCACTCATGGTAAAAACTTCCTTTCCGAATCAATATCTACTCTATTATAGCATAAAATCCGATAAATGTCTACCTTTTTTAAGGATTCTTCTGATTTTTATTTCAAAACGGTCGAAGTTTACTTTTTTGACACATAATTTTTGAAAAAAAATGCTTTTCCTATTGACGTGAAGCGGTTTTTCATGTATAATGAATAGGAGTATGAATGTTTATTTCGGAGGTGCTGATTTGAAGCGAAGAATTTCAGCGTCCATCCTGAATGCCGATCTGCTGCGGCTTGGCGAAGAGGTTCAGCGTGCAAAGCAAGCTGGGGTGGATATGCTGCATTTTGATGTGATGGACGGCTGTTTCGTTCCGAATATTTCGTTCGGAATGCCTGTTCTGAAAGCCGTTTCGGATAATTCAGATTTGTTTATGGACGTGCATCTGATGATTCAGAATCCGCTGCGGTATGTTCCGGATTTTGTACGGGACGGTGCGGACGGGATCACGTTTCATCTGGAATGCGGTGATGATTCGTTTCAGACGATCGAAAAAATACACGGACTCGGCTGCAAAGCAGGCATTTCCCTGAAACCGGCAACGCCTGCACGGGCTGTCCTGCCGTTTCTGGATGAGGTCGAGAATATCCTCATCATGACAGTAGAGCCCGGATTCGGCGGGCAGAGCTATCTGCATGAAATGAATGAGAAAATCCGTGCCGTCCGTGAAATGATCGGCAGACGGAACTGCACACTGGAAGTGGATGGCGGCATCAATCCGGATACCATTCAGGAAGCTGCTGCTGCGGGCGCTGACCTGTTCGTTGCCGGAAGCTACCTGTTCCGTTCGGAGGATATTCATGCGGCTGTCCGTTCCCTTGCAGAAGGAGGCAGCCATTGACAAAACAAATCAGTTCCCGCCCTGTCCGCCGTCCCGAATACTGGCTGATCTTGGGTTCACTGGTGTTTGTTGCCGTCTGCTTTTACGGTATCCGTGCAGCAGCCGTGATCGGACTTGCAGCCGTGACTGCAATGATAACAGACCTCATCGTTCTGTTCTGGCGGGGACGTGCCTACCGAAGTATTGACGTTTCCAATATCGGCAATGCCATTGTGCTGGCACTGTTGTTTCCTGCAACTGTTCCGTATTCAATCGTGATAATCAGTACTGTGTTCGGGACAGTCATCGGAGCGCACGTATTCGGCTACCGCCGTGATCTGGTATTTCCGCCGTCGGCGGTCGGTTATCTTCTGGCGCTTACCTGCTGGAAAGACGAGATTCTTCAGTTTCCGGAGGTCGGCAGCCGACTTGCACTGTTCGGCAACGAACCTGCGGTACAGCCTTCTTTCACTGCTTTGTTCAACGAGAAGGGAAGTATCTACTTTCTGCATGAGGATATTCTCGAATGTCTGATCGGCGCTGTGCCGGGACCGATGGGAACGGGCTGTGTCATCATGCTGCTGCTGGGAATTGTGATCCTGATCGCACGCAGGCAACTCGATCTGTTTGCCGTTCTTGGCGGGATCCTGAATATGACGCTCCCTGTACTTTACGGAAGAGCCGATCATACTATCCTGCTGACAAATATGCTGCTTTTTTCGCTGATCTTCTTCATTGGCGACCGTGCGTTGATGCCCTGTCGGGGACTTGCTGCATTTCTGGCTTCCGGTATCACCTGCACACTGACCGGATTCCTGATTACAGCTTATCATCTGGAATATGCACCTGTGATCGCTGTGATCCTCACCTGCCCGCTGTGGCGGTGGTTTGCAGCCATTGAGAAGAGAACCCGTATGCTTTTCAGGGAACAGCACAAGGACAGAAAGAAGGAGGCTTCGGAAAATGGATCCGCAAAAAGCGTATAAAGACGGACTTTTCCGCCATAATTCAGTTCTTTCCGAGGGTATGGTGATCGCACCTGTCGTTGTCTGCTGCGATACCCTGCGCAAGTCGCTGCTGCTCTCTCTTGCATTTGTCCTGATTACAGTGACCGCAGTCACTCTCGGTTCTTTTTATCCGAAGAAGCTGCCCTATGCTGTGCGCATTATCCTCTATGCACTGACCGCCTCGCTCCTGTACATTCCGACAGCGCTCCTCTGTGAGTATCTCAGTCCGGAAACCTATGCGGCACTGACAAATATGTCTCTGCCGGGGCTTGGCATGGTCAGCGGTGCGGCGTTTCTGTACTTGCCGCTTCTGTCGGTCAATTCGTTTGTTGTCCTGCATTCGGAACTGCATTTTTATCATTATAAGCGAGGGAAAATGCTCGGTGTACTGCTTTCACACGCAGCAGGATTTTCTCTTGCCGCCTGCCTGATCGGATGTATCCGTGAGATCTTTGCCCACGGAACGTTCTTCGGATTTGCTGTGGATATGCCGCTTATCCTGCAAGGACTGGCTGCACCGTGGGGCGGATTTATTCTGATCGGTATCCTGTCGGCACTGCACCGCAGGATTTTCCCGAAGAAAACGGAGGCATAATATCCATGTGGCTGATGACGGCGATCGTATCGCTGCTGACTACAAACCTGATCTTTACACGGGCACTCGGCACAAGCACAATGATGGCTGCCGCCAAGAATCGTTCACGATTGCCGGTACTGGCACTTGTTATGACGGTGTTTTCCGTGTTTTCCTGTCTGGGAATGCAGCTTGTCTGCTATGTGTTCGGACTTGCACGTCTGCTGCATTATCCTTTTGCACTGGGACTGCCGCTTGTCTATACCCTGATGATTGGTGTGATCTATCTGGCAGTTCTTGCCTTTATAGAACTGCTGTTTCCCCAAAAAGCTCCGGGGTATCGGAAATATGTCCACCTGTCTGCATTTAACTGTGCGGTAATGGGAACACTGTATCTGGCGTTTTCACCGGACGGATTGAGTCAGGATTTTGCCGAGCCGCCCGTGGTCAGCCTGTTCGGACTGCTCATCGGGGCAATGAATGAACCGATTACGGCAGTTCTGTTCGGCTTGCAGGAAGGACTCGGATTTCTTCTGGCTTCGCTGATGCTTTCCGCCGTGCGGGAACGGCTGTATGACAGCGAAGTGCCGTCCTCCTTCCGCGGAAGACCCGCCATGATGGTTTACATCGGCGTAATCGCACTTGCGGTCTATGCGATTTTTGTGTAGTTTCAGATATATAGAACAGATGAGAGGAGCCGGACGATCCCTATGAAGATCAGACCAAAGGGACGGAAAATCTACAGACATCGTACCGCAGCGGAAAAACTGCGAGATTTCGGCACAAATACAGCTTCTCTGCTTGGTACACTGCTGGCAGCGAGCGTGATGGTCATTGTCGGCTACAGTGCGGGAAAACCACTGCTCCAATTTCTCAATGAAAGCCGTATTCTTGCCGTGCCGAATGAGGTGCAGGAGACACTGCCGCTCACCGAACCGCCGACGGAAGCCCCCGTCACGGAAACAGAGACGGCTGCACCAACAACAGAACCCGAACCACAACAGCGGGAAGCTCCCGAAATGCAAGGCTATATCCTGCCTGAGGACAGCCTGACGGCACAGTCTCCGTTTGAAGAGGCTGTCAAAGCGATTCCCGAAGGAACGACACACGTCTTTGTCCCGCTGAAAACCAAAGGCGGCTATCTCTATTACGCAACCGACTTGCAGGATGCGGCAAAAAGCGGCGCTGTCCGTGCGGCACTCCCTCTGACTTCGATCTATGAGGCAATCGCCGCAAAAGGCGCAGAACCGGTTGCACTGATTAACACGCTGGAAGATTCCGTGTACCCGCAGAGTTATCCCGATTCGGCGTACCGCTACGCTGGAAGCGATGAACTCTGGCTGGACACCTCACCGGAAAACGGCGGAAAACCAATGCTCTCACCATTCAAAGAGATGACACTCGATTACCTTGGAAATATCGCTGCGGAGATCAAGGCTGCCGGCTTTGAGTCGATCGCCTGCGACGGACTGCGATTTCCCGATTTCACGGAAGAAGAACTTTCCCGACTGGACAGCCGTGTCGGACAGAATGCCCGCTATACAGCGTTGACCGCAGTCGTTGAGGCAATGCGGAAAGCCGCACCGCATATGCATTACTATACTCTGGTCAGCGGCACAGACATTCTGAACAACCGCAGCGATGCCATTGCCGCTTCCAATGACATTGAACTGGAAGCAATTCTTTGCAAGGTGGATTCGCTTTCTGCCGCCAATGTGGAAATGCTGCGGACACTTCCGGACGAAAATCCTGTCGTTTTCATATGGGATGGCGTTTCTGTTCCGGAAAGTGAGAAAAGCTATATCCGATATGCGGAATAAACACATTTTTATGTGTGTCAATATCCGGGCTGCTTCGGAAATGCCCGGAAGATCATAATCAAAGGAGTGATTCCATGTCAGAAAAATTCACAATTTCCCTGAAGAAGATCATTGATGAGTTCAAGCTCGAAGTCATCTATTCTCCGAAGGATCCGTCCGAACTGCTGATTGACGAGAACGATGTCAACCGTCCCGGCTTGCAGCTCATGGGCTTCTATGAGTATTTCAATCCGGAGCGTATCCAGATCATCGGCAAAATGGAGTTTGCCTACCTCTCCACGATCGACGAAAAAACCCGCAGAGAACGTCTGGAAATGCTGTTTTCCAAGAAGCTGCCTGCGCTCATCATCGCAAGAGAACTCCCCTATTTTGCGGAAATGCTGGAACTTTCCAAGAAGTATGATGTTCCGCTGCTCCGCAGTAAGGAGAGTACTTCCAATTTCATGTCGGGTCTGATCGCATTCCTGAATCTGAACCTTGCGCCCCGTATTACCCGTCACGGCGTACTGATCGAGATCTACGGTGAGGGTGTGTTCCTGACAGGTGAAAGCGGTGTCGGCAAATCGGAAACCGCCATTGAACTGGTCAAGCGGGGACATCGCCTCGTTGCAGATGATGCCGTGGAGATCCGCAAAGTCTCCAACATCTCGCTGGTCGGTTCGTCTCCGGACAACATCCGCCACTTCCTCGAACTGCGCGGTATCGGTATCATCAATGCCCGCCGCCTGTTCGGTATGGGTGCTGTCAAGGTGACAGAGAAGATTGATCTTGTGGTGGAAATGGAACTCTGGAATCCGGAAAAGATCTATGACCGCATGGGCGTGGATACACAGTATACCTCGATTCTCGGTGTCAAAGTGCCGTCCCTGACAATTCCTGTCAAGCCCGGACGAAATCTCGCCGTCATTTTAGAGGTCGCAGCAATGAACAACCGTCAGAAGAAAATGGGCTACAATGCCGCTACTGAACTGCTCGACAGACTCGGTATGGACATGGAAGGCACAGAGACGGTCAAGGATTACGATGCATTCTGATGCACACATATTAGAAGGGAGCCTTTATGAAAGAAAAACTGAAACAGCTCTGTGAGCAATGGAAAACAGAATTACTCGAAAACGTCAGACTGTCCGAACATACCACGTTTCAGATCGGCGGATGTGCGGATTACTGGGCAGAGGTCGCAAGCACGGGCGCACTCTCAAATCTGATCAAATTCTGTCAGGCGGAAGGACTGCCATTCTTTGTCATGGGCAAGGGCAGTAATATCCTCGCTTCCGATCAGGGATTCAGAGGTCTGATCCTGCACATCGGCAAGGGATTTTCGGATATGTACGATGACGGGGCTGAGATCACCTATGAAGCAGGTATGTCCCTGATACGGGCTGCCAAGATCGCAGAATCCAAAAGTCTCTCCGGTATGGAAGGACTTTCCGGCATTCCCGGTACGATCGGCGGTGCGCTTTATATGAATGCGGGCGCTTACGGCTACGAAATGAGCCAGATCGTCACCGGCTGCACCTACATGGACATGGACGGCAAAATGCGTACTATGGAAGCCGAGGAACTGGAACTTTCCTACCGTCATAGCTGGTTCACCGATCATCCGGGCATCATCCTGTCTGTGACTGTGAAGCTGACTCCTGGCGACAAGTCCGAAATCACAACCAGAATGCTCGATTTCCTGCACAAGAGAAATGATATGCAGCCGCTGAATTTCCCAACTGCGGGCAGCACATTCAAGCGCCCGGAAGGAAATTACGCCTCTGCACTGATCGACGAATGCGGTCTGAAAGGACTGTGCATCGGTGATGCGCAGGTCAGCCCGAAACACGCAGGCTTTATCATCAACCGCGGCAGGGCAACCTGCGCAGATGTGCTGAAACTGTGCGGTCATGTTCAGAATACCGTCAAGGAAAAAACAGGGTATGAACTGGAACTGGAACCGATCCTTCTGGGTGAACAGACAGGAGCGTGATTTCCATGCAATTGATCATACTGACCGGTATGTCCGGTTCAGGAAAATCAACGGCAATGAAAGTGCTGGAGGATATCGGATTTTACTGTATTGATAACCTCCCGCCGCTTCTCATTCCGAAATTTGTGGATATCTGCGAACAGACAGGCGGCAGTCTCAACAAGGTCGCAGTTGCGATTGATATTCGTACCGGTGATATGTTCTCCGAGGTCTATACCACGCTGAAAAATCTCCACAAGGAGAAACGCGATGAACTGAAAGTGATCTACACAGAGGCATCCAATGAGATACTGCTCCGCCGCTATAAGGAAACACGCCGCAAACATCCGCTTCTGGACAAGTGCAGCTCGCTGGAAGATGCCATCCGTCTCGAACGTGAACAGCTCCAGCCCTTACAGGCACTTTCGGACTATTACATCGAAACGACACGGCTCAGTACCGCACAGCTCGGCGCCGAAATACGGGAGATCTTTCTGGAAAATCAGACCGATTCCATGCTTGTGAAAGTCATGTCGTTCGGCTACAAGTACGGCGTTTCCACAGAGGCAGACCTCGTGTTCGATGTGCGCTGTCTGCCCAATCCCTACTACCTGCCCGAACTGAAAACCCACACCGGCTGTGAATCCTGTGTGCGGGATTATGTCATGAAGTTTGAGCAGTCACAGGAATTGATGCGGAAACTGACAGAACTTCTCGACTTCCTGCTGCCGCTGTATATTGCCGAGGGCAAAAGTCAGCTTGTCGTTGCTTTCGGCTGTACCGGAGGAAAACACCGCAGTGTCACATTTGCGGAACTGGTCGGCGATGCCGTCCGTGAAAAAGGCTACCGTGTCCATAAACTGCATCGTGATATTGCAAAATAGACAACCATTCCATACACCGCCTACGGGCGGCGTATGCTTTATCCGGAGGGAATACCATGTCATTTTCACATAATGTGCGGGAATGCATCCGCAGTTCAATCAACGATCAGGACAAGCGATTTGCCTGCCTGTATGGAATGCTTCTGTTCGGACGTACTGTCACACGGGAGGAAATTGTCCTGAAAAGTGAAAGTGATGTGTTCGATTCCGTGTTTCCGGTTCTGATGAAAACCGTGTTCGGCACTTCCGTTCCGCTTTCCATCGAAGAAAAGCCGAGAAAAAACGGCGAAGTTCTCCATATCTACCGCATCAGCGGGGAAGCATATGTGACAGCGATCCGCCATCGTTTTCACATTCATGAGGAACGCCGCATTGATATGCGCAATCTGCCGACCAACAGCATCGGAATGTTCCTCGGCGGGGTGTTCCTGACCTGCGGCACGATCACAGACCCGCAGAAAGAATATCATATGGAATTCACAGTGCCAACGGAAGCACTCTGCACAGATCTCTGTGATCTTCTTCTGAGCGTCGGCGTACACCCGAATACGGTCAGACGGCGCTATGCATGGTCGGCATACCTGAAAATGCATGAAGAGATCGGTGATCTGCTGACCTTCATCGGCGCACAGCGCTGCACACTTGAACTGATTGATGTGCAGATCGACAAGGAAGTCAAGAATCACGTCAACCGTATGAATAACTGCGATATGGCAAATATTGACAAAGTGATAAATGCTGCCGAACGTCAGAGGCGGGACATCGAAACGATCATCGCACACGATAAAATGCAGACACTCACACCCGAACTGCGGGAACTTGCCGAACTTCGGCTTGATAATCCGCACCTGAGTCTTGCCGATCTCTCTGAACTGCTTTCCGAGCCGATCGGACGTTCCGGTGTGAACCACCGCTTCCGCCGCCTCAGTGCCATTGCGGAACAGTGCAGAAAGGAGGAACACGGTGAATCCTGATGCGTTTGTTCACCTTCATGTCCACAGCGAATACAGCCTGCTGGACGGTGCCTGTCGTCTGAAAGCACTTTGCAGGCAAGTCAGAGAACATGGTCAGACGGCTGTCGCTGTGACGGATCACGGCAATCTGTATGCGGCTGTCGCTTTCTATGATGCGGCGAAAGAAGCAGGAATCAAGCCGATTATCGGGTGTGAGGTCTATCTTGCACAGCGCAGCCGCCGTGACAGAGATCCGCTGCTGGACGGCAAAAGTTATCATCTGCTTCTGCTTTGCGAGAATGAGACAGGCTATCGGAATCTGATCAAACTCGTCTCGCTCTCGAACTTAGAGGGCTTTTACAGGAAACCCCGTGTCGATTGGGAACTGTTACAGCAGTACCACGAGGGACTGATCTGCCTGTCCGCCTGTATTGCCGGGGAAATCCCCCGTCTTTTGCTGGACAACGACTATGCAGGTGCGAAATGTGCCGCACTCCGCTATCGTGAGCTGTTCGGGGAGGGGAATTTCTTTCTGGAAGTCCAGAATCACGGCATTCCCGAAGAAAGGGAAGTCCTGCCGCAGCTTGTCCGTCTCTCCCGTGAAACCCATATCCCGCTTGCAGCCACCAATGATGCCCACTATCTGAACCGTTCCGATGCACAGACACATAAGATACTGCTTTG